>JBKQHM010000229.1:0-4182 GCA_052148775.1 Isosphaeraceae bacterium
CGACGCGCGGACGGCGACGATCAAGGCGATGGAGGAGATCACCGGGCCGATCCAGGCGATCACGCTGGCGCTGAGCTCGGTGTTCATCCCGAGCTGCTTCATCACGGGCATCACGGGGCAGTTCTTCCGCCAGTTCGCCGTGACGATCGCGGTCTCGACGATCATCTCGGCGGTGAACGCCCTGACGATGACCCCATCGCGTGCGGTGATGATCTTCAAGACGGAGGAGGGCGCGGACGGCCACGAGTTCAAGCGCGAGGCGCTGCCCTGGTGGGCCTTCGGCATCCTCGGCGGCTTCTTGACTCTCTGGAAGGGGCCATCGATCGTCGATTGGGCGATGCAGCACGGAGTCTGGGGAGCGGGGCTCGAGTCTCTGGCGAGTCTTCTCGAGCTGGAGTCGGGACCGGGCGGGCATGGCAGGCGGGAGCTCTCCTGGGCCACCACCGCGGCCTATTTCACGCCCGGCCTGCTGGCAGGGCTGCCGGTCGGCTGGTGCATCATCCGGCCGGTGAACGCCGTGCTAGGCTGGCTCTTCCGGGGCTTCAACCGCCTCTTCGACGTGATGACCGGGGCCTACGGCTGGGTCGTCGGCAGGTCGCTGCGGATGAGCGTGATCGTGCTGATGGTCTACGGAGGGCTGCTGTTCCTCACCTACGGGACGTTCAAGCGGGCCCCGCTGGGGTTCATCCCGGAGCAGGACCAGGGGCGTCTGATCCTGAGCGTCCAGTTGCCCGACTCGGCGTCGTTGCAGCGGACCAAGGAGCAGGTGGCGCTGGTCGAGAAGATCTGCCTCGAGACGCCGGGGGTGGCGCACACGGTCGGCCTCGCGGGGATGTCGTTCCTCTTGCAGGCCAACGCGTCGAATTTCGGGTCGATGTTCATCGTCCTGGACCCGTTCGACGACCGGCAGGCCCCTGAGCTGACCGCCAATGGCATCATGGCCCGGTTGCGGAAGGAGTTCAAACGCCGAGTCCCGAATGCGGACGTCGCCGTGCGCAATTCCTCGGCGATCCCCGGCCTCGGCACCGCCGGCGGCTACAAGCTGATCATCGAGGATCGGGGCGGCCGAGGGTTCGTGGACCTGCAGCGGGAGACCGACGAGCTGGTGGCCGCGATGAAGAAGCAGCCGGGCCTGGCCACCGCGTCCACCCAGTTCCGTTCCAAGACGCCGCAGCTCTACCTGGACATCGACCGGACCAAGGCCGAGTCGCTGGGCCTCTCGTTCGAAGACGTGAACCAGACGCTGTCGATGTTCCTGGGCTCGCTCTACGTCAACAGCTTCAACGAGTTCGGCCGCCACTGGCAAGTCACGGTCCAGTTGGAAGGGGATTTCCGCAACCGGCTCGAAGACCTCAACCTGCTCCAGGTCCGGAACAAGTGGGGCCAGATGGTCCCCCTGGGCACCCTGATCCATCTGCGCGAGGTCGGCGGCCCGGTCAGCGTCACCCGGTATAACCTCTACACTTCCGCACAGGTCACCGGGAGCCTGGCGCCCGGGATCAGCTCCGGGGAGACGATCAAGGCCATCGACCAACTGACCGACGAGATCCTGCCGCTGTCCATGAAGGCGGAGTGGACCGAGGTGATGTTCCTCCAGATCAAGGCCGGCAACACCGCGATGTATGTCTTCGCGCTGTCGGTCGTGAGCGTCTTCCTGGCACTGGCGGCGCTCTACGAGAGCTGGGCGCTGCCGCTAGCGGTGATCCTGGTCGTGCCGATGTGCCTGCTCTGCTCGCTGATCGGCGTGTTGTCGACGGGCCGGGAAGTGAACATCTTTGTGCAGATCGGCCTGGTAGTCCTGGTCGGCCTGGCGTGCAAGAATGCGATCCTGATCGTCGAGTACGCCAAGCAGAAGCACACGGAGGGCCTGCCGCGGTACGAGGCGACGCTGGAAGCGTGCAAGCTCCGGCTGCGGCCGATCCTGATGACCTCGTTCGCCTTTATCATCGGAGTGGTCCCGCTGATGGTGGCCTCGGGGGCCGGGGCGGAGATGCGCCGATCGCTGGGGATCGCCGTGTTCAGCGGCATGGTCGGCGTGACGCTGTTCGGCATCTTCCTGACCCCGGTGTTCTTCTCCGTGATCCAGGGCCTGAGCGAGACGCGGCTGTTCTCGGCCCAGACGACGCGATGGGTCGGCTCCACCCTGGCCGGCGGTGCGCTGGGCTTGGGTATCGGCTACTTGCTCGTGCGGCTCAATATCGTCCACTCCGAGTGGGCCCAGACGGTGGGCGCGTGCGGCGGCATGATGCTGATGCTGATCTTGATGGACGTCTTCAGCCGGCTCCGGAGCAGGCCGTCGGTCGATCCCGATGTCCCCGATTCGCCGTCGTCCGTGGAAATGCAGGCGGAGTACTCCGTTTACAAGGTCGACCCGATCGAGAAGACCGAGGTTCATGAACTATGATTTCGCGATTCTTCATCGACCGTCCGGTCTTCGCCATCGTGCTCTCGCTGGTCATCGTGCTGGCGGGCGCGGTGTCCGTGTTCACACTCCCGGTGGCCCAGTATCCCGAGGTCACGCCCCCCACGGTGCTGGTGACGGCCATCTACCCGGGCGCGAACGCCATGACGGTCCTGAACACCGTCGCGGCGCCGATCGAGGAGCAGGTCAGCGGCGTCGAGAACATGCTGTACATGTCGTCGCAGTGCACCAACGACGGCACCTACATCCTGACCGTCACCTTCCGCCTGGGCATGGATACGGACATGGCCCAGGTGCTGGTGCAGAACCGCGTCTCGCTGGCGCTGCCCGTGATCCCGGCCCTGGTCCAGAACGAGGGCATCACGGTCAAGAAGATGTCGCCGAACACGATGATGATCGTGAACCTGCTCTCGCCCGACGGCCGCTACGACAGCACGTTCCTGAGCAACTACGCCACGATCTACATCAAGGACGAACTGGGGCGGCTGCCGGGCGTGGCGGGCATCACCTACCTCGGCCAGCGCGACTATAGCCTGAGGGCCTGGCTCGACCCGGCCAAGCTGGCGGCGCTGAACCTCAGCGCCATGGACGTGGTCACCGCGGTCGCGCAGCAGAACCTCCAGGTCGCCGCCGGCCAGATCGGCCAGCAACCGGTCCCGGCGGGCCAGCAATTCCAGCTCACGATCAACACGCTGGGCCGGCTCGTCGAGCCGGATCAGTTCGGCGACATCATCATCAAGGCCGGCGACGAGAACTACCTGGTCCAGCCGTCGGGGGGTGGCGGCGGCGTCAGTGGCATGCGGGGGGGCCGGCAGGCGGCGGACTACCAGGGAGGCCCGACCGATCAAGGCGGCTCCAACAGCGAGGGGGGCACGATGTCGGAAGCCACGGGCATCGTCCGGCTTCGCGACGTGGCCCGCGTCGAGCTGGGGTCGCGGCAGTACGACCAGACCTGCACCCTCGACGGCAAGCCATCCGTGGCCGTCTCGATCTACCAGTTGCCCGGTTCCAATGCGCTGGAGACCGCCAGCGGCGTCTACGCCAAGATGAGGGAGTTGAAGGGCCGCTTCCCCGACGGCCTGGATTACAAGATCGTCTACGACACCACGCCGTTCATCCACGAGTCGGTCAACGAGGTGTTCAAGACCCTCCGCGATGCCGTGATCCTCGTGGGCATCGTCGTGCTGATCTTCCTCCAGGACTGGAAGGCGATGATCCTGCCGATGATCGACGTGCCGGTCTCGCTGATCGGCACGTTCGCCATCATGGCCGCGATGGGCTTCAGTTTGAACAACCTGACGCTGTTCGGCCTGGTGCTGGCGATCGGCATCGTGGTGGACGACGCCATCGTTGTGCTGGAGAACATCGAGCGGCTGATCGCGACCGGGCTCGACTCGCGGACGGCGACGATCAAGGCGATGGAGGAGATCACCGGGCCGGTGCTGGCGATCACGCTGGTGCTCAGCTCAGTGTTCATCCCGTGCTGCTTCCTGGGCGGGATCACCGGCCAGTTCTTCCGCCAGTTCGCGGTGACGATCGCCGTCTCGACAATCATCTCGGCCATCAACGCTCTGACCATGACGCCGTCGCGGGCCGTCTTGATTTTCAAGTCCGACGACAAGAACCCCGGTCGCAAGCATCGGAACGAAGCTCTGCCCTGGTGGATTTTCGCGGTCATCGGCGGGTCTGTCGCCTGGTGGCTGGGGCCCGAGTGGCTGGCCGGTCGCTGGGGCCTGCCGGCGGCGGCTGTCGACCCTGAC
>JBKQHM010000230.1:0-29336 GCA_052148775.1 Isosphaeraceae bacterium
GCGCCGTCGGAGGGGGAGAATACGGTGATGTAGTGACTAATGGAAAATCCGACCCTTGCGCCGCAAGGACTTACGATGCGCCACCCCAAACATGGGGTAGTTGCGGGCCGTCCTCTCGGCCGAACCCGGTACGTCACAACGCCGTCCTGCCGTCTCGAAAACGTCGTTGGACTCGCGCACGAAGTTAGCCTTGCGATACGCCACAGCCAGACGGGGATAGAGTCCGGGGCCCGGGATGTTTGCCTTGTCGAGAAAGGTACGGATGGCGTCCAGTTCGCGCTTCGCTCCATCACGGTCTCCGGCAACAGTCATCGCCGCGGCGACCCTGATCCATGCCTCGACTTTGAAATCATCCTGGGGAATGTCCTTAACGACCGCCAGCGCCTCCTCGAACGATCCTCGTTTCGCATAAGCGTCGACGGCGAGTCCCAGTTGAAAGTCCTTGCCTTCTTCGCTCGCAACTCCTCGCATGAGGTGCTGTGCATCTTTCGGTCGGCCATTCTTGGTGAGTATTTCGGCGGCGACCCGGAGGATCTCGGCATTCGGTCGCCCATCTCCGGCGGCGAATCTCTTCGCGAGAGACTCGACCGTGGCGACGTCGCCTTTCCGGGCAGCCGCTTCGGCCAGAGCTCCGATCGCGGATTCTCGCATGGGAGAATTCTGGATTGACTCGATATCGGCGATCGCACGGTTCATGTCGGCAAAGTCGATCAGGTAAAGATACCAGTACCTCAACTCGATCGGTTGCAGCGACTCCGTGAAGACGAGCGGATACGCCTCGCTGAACTCGACCACCGACCACGCCTGTCCGGAGCGGGAGTAGTCGCTCAGGAAGCCGGCGGCCAACCACACCAGAACGGCCGGTAGGAAGGGTACTAACCCCTTGATCGATCCGCGCACTCCTCGAACGAGCCAATCGAGGACACGGGGCCCGTCCTCGGTCGTGGTCGGCCTGGGCTGGCTCACCTTTTCGCCCGGGGTTCTCCCCAACTTCGGGACAGGTGAATCCCCGGGATCGAGCTTCTCGCATTCCCCTGCGAACCGCGTGCTCGCCTGCTCGAGCCATCGACGAATCGCCTGCCGATCCCTGTGATCGGACGATCGGGCGGGAGCCTCCCCGGTGGGCGCGGAGGAAACGATCGCGACGTCCGCCGCGGCCTCCGAGCCCGGGTCGCCCTGCACACAGCCCCGCTCGATGTTCTGCCACACCCGCTCGTTGATGCGATCATAATCGAAGTAGGAAGTGTGGATGAGCTCGTTCCAGGTGAGCTTCTGCCTCAAGCGGCCCGCGACGATCTGGAAGCCGGAGCGATCCTGGGACACCGCCACCAACGACTCGCGAACCTCGGGGAGCACCGCCTTGGCCGCCGCGTCGGCACTCGACAGGAGGAGCGACTGGACGTCTTCCGGTAGCTCGTCGAACGTGACGCCAGCGACCGGTCCGCTCGTCACGTCGACCAGGACCTGGCCCGTCAGGTCGTTGCCCTGGGTCTTGAGCTGAAAAAACGCCAGGATGAACTCGCCGACGAGTGGGGCGAGGATCCGGTTGTAGATCGGCGCGACCAGACCATAATAGAGAGCGCGAAAAGGGAGCAGCACGAGCCAGCCGGGGACCATCCTGGGCGAACGAAGGATGGTCGCGAGGCCCGGAATCCCAGCTCGGAGGCCGGGCAGCCGCGGGACGAAATCCGTCGACCAGAGCCCTCCGAGCGACCCCCGCAGCACGTTGATCGCCTCATCCTCGCGCGTCCACAGGCCGAGATACCGAGGACTATATTTGAGCAGGACATCGACCTCGATCTTGCGATCGCGGTGCCTCTTCAAGAGCGCTGACGCTGCGGAGACGATACGGTTGCCGAAGTAGAGGATTGCCAGAACGAGGACCGCAAGCAACGCCAACCCTGCGGCGCTCTTCAGGGAGAAAGCGAGGGGAGAGTCGAAGGAGACCTCTCGCAGGAAATCGGCGTACCAGCCGCCGACCGCGTAGGCGACGGAGACGGTCACGAGGAGTGGGGCGGCGAGCCAGAGTTCCGACCGCCGGCCAGTATAATGGAGGAACGGGGTCCCGACCGTGGTCCAGCTCCTCAGGTTCTTCAAGTTCTCCCCGCGGCGTTCGGCCTCGAGAAGGGCGTGCCAGATGACCGAGCCTCCATGACTGTGCCCGACCAGGTGGTAAGACCGAGGCCCGCCCGGACCTTTCTCGAATCTCAACAGCCAGTTGTCGAGCAGGTCGCGTCCGGCTAACCTTCGGCGCTGCTCGCTATTGTCGCCCGTCCAATGGAAGACGTGGTCGCCCGCTCCCTCGAATAAGCACTCACCCTTGGCGGGCGCACATACGGCCCGGCCTCTCAGCCGCGATCCGAGTTTCGTCCAGAAATCACTCGTCCGCTGCCACCATTCCTGTCCCTCATCGTCGCGGGAGGAGGGAGCGGTCCCGTGGACCAAGAGGACGACGTCAACGTGGGTGCGAGGCATAGCAGTAGACTCCCGAGTCTTCGAATCATCCTACAAAGTCTATGCCGAACCGGGGGCCTGCCTTGCCATAGGCATCGCTCGGGTTGCCGCTCTACAAGCCCCTGCTCGCAGCGACCGCGGGATGCGAGCGTGCCGAGGAGATCTACGCCAAGGCGCGGCCGGGCGATCCACGATCACCGTCGAGTCAGTTGATCGGCTCTCGAAGGGACGCCACTGCCCTACCCGGGGACACATCCGTCCGTCTCCCCGACGGCTTCGGCATCGTCTACCCGACGCCCGCGACCGGCCATGGCGACCTCTACCGATTCGACCGCACGACCGGCAAATCCACGCGGCCCCTGAAGAGAGCCAGTGATCGGGCCTCTCCGTTCAACTTGGAGCGGCGCGCGGACGTTTCTGCGCGCAGATTTTCTAATTTTTCAAATTTTTTTATCGCCTTTTCTGGTAACGAGTTAGGTGTGGTTAACGACCCCATTTCGCGCTAGGTGCGTTAATGAAATTGCAAAGTGGCGGCATTCTAACTAACAGGGCCGCGGCGTGCGACCAATTGGATCGGAGGATTGTTACCAGTGACAAACGGACCCTCAGGAAGCCGACCGGGTCGATCGGGGCATTTCCTCGTACGGGCCGCAATCAAAGGTCTCGTTCCACGCCCAAGTCGAAGATCGGACCGACCGTGTCGCGGAATCACCGATAACTCTGTGCCT
This sequence comes from Isosphaeraceae bacterium, assembly GCA_052148775.1. Lineage (GTDB taxonomy): Bacteria > Planctomycetota > Planctomycetia > Isosphaerales > Isosphaeraceae > CAVZRC01. Next base: position 3,183 of record JBKQHM010000230.1, read on the forward strand.
GACGAGAGATCGATGATGGCGATGCGGCGAGATGTCTCATACGAGTGCAAACCAGCGCAACGCGCCGTGAAAGGAAAGTCCTCCCTCCGAGCCGGACGAGCCTTGCTCCCCTCGCCTTCCCCGGTCGCCCCACGGTCGACGGCCATCGGGCACAAGTCAAGCAACAAACGTTCAGGTATTTACCCGCCTGGTTCTTTTTGTTATACCCTTGTTGAACATGGTATGGACACCCGCCTGGACCACCGCTCCGTCGGTCAAGCGATCGTCGGTTCAATCCCGCCTCAGAACCGGAAAATCGCTAGTGAGGCTCCCACAATGAACGACCATTCACCACGCGTCGTCGCGTGCGTCTGCGGGCTACTCATCGCGATCGTCTCCTTGCCGAACGATGCGAAGGCTGCGGATAGCCCTGCCGAACCGCTCCATGCGCGGATCGACCGTTTGATGGAATCCGTGCAAGTCGGTCCCCGGGTCGCACCGGCGAGCGACGCGGAGTTCCTCAGGCGCGTCTCGCTCGATCTCACGGGCATGCCCCCCTCGGTCGAGGAGCTCAAGGAATTCCTGGCCGATCGTGCGGCCGACAAGCGGGCCAGGGCCGTCGATCGTCTGCTCGCCAGTCCGCTTTTCGCACGACACTGGGCGACCACCCTCGACGTCATGTTGATGGAACGTCGACCGAGCAAGAAAGTCGCGGCCGATGACTGGCAGAACTACCTCCTGTCCGCCGTTCGGGAGAACCGCCCCCTCAACCAGTTGATGGGCGAGCTGCTCCGCGCCGACGGCGCCGATCCCAAGCTCCGCCCCGCCGCGCGGTTCTACCTGGATCGCGAGTCCGAGCCGAACCTGATCACGCGCGACGTCGGGCGGATCTTCTTCGGACGAGATATGCAATGCGCCCAGTGCCACAACCATCCCCTGGTCCCGGACTACCAGCAGTCGGATTACTACGGCCTGCTCGCCTTCATCAGCCCCGGCTATGCCCTCACGCGCAAGGAAGGGAAGAATGAGACGACCTTCCATGCCGAGAAGGCGGGCACGGATCTCGCGTTCGACTCGGTCTTCGTCAAGGACGATCACCACTGGACCGGTCCCAGGGTCCCCGGCGGTACGGAGCTGCCCGAACCGATGTTTCCGCCCGGCGAAGAGTACACTGTGAAGCCAGCCGACCAGGTCTTGCCCGTGCCCCGGTACAGCCGCAGGGCCAAGCTGGCCTCGCTCGTCACCGACGGCGGCAATCGCGCCTTCAACGAGAACCTCGCGAACCGGCTCTGGGGCTTCATGATGGGTCGGGGGCTCGTACATCCGGTCGACTCGCATCACCCGGCCAACCCGCCGAGTCATCCGGAGCTGATGAAGCTCCTGGGTGAGGAGCTCGTCGCCCTCAAGTTCGATGCCCGTGCCTTCCTCCGCGAGCTCGCCCTGACCCATGCGTACCAGCGCGCGATCGACCTGCCCGAGGAGACCTCTCCACTCCCGGCGCCGTTCGCCGCCAAGCTCGCCCAGCTCAAGGCTCGATCGGAGCCCCTGGAAGCCGCCGCGGAACGGGCCCGAGAGGACTACTTGCGAGCGGTCAAGATCTGGCACAAGACCGAGTCCGCCCTGATCCCGCTCGTCGCCGAGCAGGACAAGGCGCTCTTGAAGCACACCGAGGTCATGAAGAAGAAGGATGACGCCCAGAAGGCCGCGGGCGACGCCCAGGCCGGGGTCGTCGCCCGCCGCGAGACCGCGAAGGCCCTGGCGGAAGCCGCCGGAAAGGCCCAGGACGTGGTCAAGAAACTGCCCAAGGAGAAAGACCTGGCCGACGCTGCCCGGATCTTCGTCAATCGCTCCACGGCCGCCGCGGCCGAACTGGCGGCTTCCGAGAAAGCAAGCGCCGAGAAGGCTGTGGCCCTCAAGAAAGCAACCGAGGGACTCGACGCGGCGGCGAGGTCCGTGGAGGCGGTTCGTGCCAGGGTCCAGCCCGTCCGCGAGTCGGTTCGGACAAAGGAGAAGATCGTCCTGGATCTCCGCCAGAAGATGGCCGAGAGCCGGGTCGCCGCGGAGGACCATCAGAAGTGCCTCCGTTTGCACGAGACTTATGCCCGTTTCAAGTCGCTGCAAGAGCAGGTCGCGGCGACGCAACGGAACGTCGTCGCCCGTCGCAACGACCTCGCAGTCGCAAAGACACGCTCCGCCGATCACGCACCGGTCCTACGAACCCGTCAGGATGAGGTCAAGGCGGCCGATATCTCGCGGATCAGCGCGGAGAAATCCCGCGCCCAAGCCCAATCCGCGATGGAACGACACCAGAAGATCGCGACGAGCGTCGAGGCCGCCCTGGTCGCGACGGAGGCCGCTCGACAGCAATTGCCTGCCGATACGACACTTTCCGAGGCGTCTCAGAAGCTCAAGGCCAAGTCCGACGAGCTCAAATCGGGATTGCCGAAACTGAGGGCCCAGCTCGATGCCGCCGCGTCGGCCGTCCAGAAGGCCAGCGACGTACTGAACTCGGCGAACCAGGCGCTCAAGGCGTCGAGCGGCGAGAAAGCCCGGCGCGATGGCGCCATCGTCGCCGCCCAGGCAGCGCTGGCCGCCGAGCAATCGCGCGGCAATGCCCTGAAGTCCGAACTCGCCGACGCAACCGACGGGCTGATCGAGCAGATGGGGAACCAGTTCGCCCTCGCACAGCTCAAGCCGCTCACGCCCGAGCAGCTCTGCTGGAGCATCTTTAAAGTCACCGGCGTCTACGATCGCTATCGACAGGCCGAGGAGGCGGAGCTCAACAAGTCCAAACCCTTGCCCGGGACGGCCGCCATCGACCCGGCCCAGCGGCTTGCCCGGGCGATCGAGGTCGAACGGCGCACATTCGACAAGCTCAAGGGAAACGTGGCCCCGTTCGTCGCGATCTACGGGGCGGGACCCGGCCAGCCCCAGAACGACTTCTTCGCGACGGCCGACCAGGCCCTCTTCGTCGCCAACGGCGGTTCGATCAATAGCTGGATCGCGCCCGGCGGCGGCAATGTCTCCGAGCGTATGGTCCGGGAGAAGGATTCCCGCAAGGCCGCCGAAGACCTCTTCCTGACCATCCTCTCCCGGCCGCCGACCCCCGAAGAATCGGCCGACGTCGCTCGCTTGCTCGCGGTCGAGCCGCCCGCGAAGGCCGCGGCCGTCCAGGAACTCGTCTGGGGACTCCTGACCTCGGCCGAGTTCCGATTCAATCACTGATCCCGCACGGACTGACCAAAGGAAGGTGATTCAATGAAGTGCACATACTCCTGTCATTCCCCCGAACACGCGATCGCGAGGCGAAGATTCCTGACCGGCATGGCGGCGACGGCCGCCGGCTCGATGGTCGGGGGGCTCGGTGTCTTCTCCAACCCTCTAGCGGCCGCGCAGCTCAACAAGGATCAGAAGCGGGTCGTCGTCTTCAACATGCACGGCGGCCTGAGCCAGCTCGAAAGCTGGGATCCCAAGCCGGGCACCGACACTGGCGGCCCCTTCCGCGCGATCAGCACGTCGGTCCCAGGAATCCAGGTCTCGGAGCTGCTGCCGAACGTCGCGAAGCAGATGCACCACCTCTGCCTCGTACGCGGCGTGAACACCAGCGAGGACGACCACGGCAAGGGTGCTTACCTGATGATGACCGGGCGCCGCCAGACGCCCGCCGCCAACTACCCCAACCTGGGGGCCGTCTGTGCCAAGGCCATGGCCACCGAGGAGGGCGCACTCCCGGGCCACATCATCATCACCCCGGGCGGAGGCGGCGGTCGCGGCGACGACTCCGCCTACCTGGGCCCGAAATACGCCAGCATCCACCTGGGCAACGGCAAGGCGCCCCAGTACACCACGCGGCCCGGCCAGGTCAGCGAGTCGGTCGACGCCGCCCGTCAGGCATTCCGTCGACGGGTCAACGACCGGTTCCTCAATCGGCGTCGCACGGCCGTCACCGAGGCCTACACGTACTCGTACGAACAGGCGATCCAGTTGATGTCGCAACGGGAGGTCTTCGACGTCAGCAAGGAGCCGGCCAGGGATCACGAGCGCTATGGCAAGTACGACCTCGGCCGCCATTGCCTGCTCGCGCGAAGGCTCCTGGAGAAAGGCGCGACGTTCGTCCAGGTGTCGCATTCCAATTACGATACGCATAACGAAAACTTCAATTTCCACATCGAGCAACTCGGCGAATTCGACCGGTCGTTCGCGGTCTTCGTGGAGGACCTCGCCGCGCGGGGGATGCTCGAGAGCACGCTGATTGTCGTGCTCTCCGAGTTCGGCCGGACGCCGAACATCAACCTGTACTACGGGCGCGATCACTGGTCCCATGCCTGGACCGTCGTGATGGCCGGCGCCCGGGTCCAGCGAGGCGCCGCTTATGGAAAGACGAATGCCAAGGGGACCGAGGTCGCAGACGGCCAGGTCGATCACGCCAACCTCTTCCACACGTACCTCCAGGCCGTGGGCGTCGAGTCGACCGACTCGTTCGATATCGAGGGCCGCGACGTCCCCATCGCCGACCCGGCCTCCAAGATGATCCGGCAGATCCTGGCGTGACCCGATTCAATCGCAAGGTTGCAACCGAGAGGTCCATCTTGAATACGCCCACCATCGCCATCCCCGCCCGCTTCGACCCCAAGCAAGCCCACGTGGTGGCCCAGTGGCCAACCGAGAGGCCGATGGTCTCCTGTCGGTTCGAGCCCCGCGGACGCTTCGTCTTCTGCGGGCTCGAAAGCTCGACGATCCAGCGATTCAACCTGGCCGACGGCAAGAAGGTCCCCCTGGCCGGCGGTCACGATTCGTGGGTCTTCTCGTTTGCGTTCTCTCCCGACGGCGAGACGACTTTCAGCGGCGGCGGAGACGGCCGAGTTGTGGTGTGGCGGACCGATGCCGCTTCGCCCAGTCCGGTCCGGACGATCGAGGCCCATCGCGGATGGATCCGCGCCATGGGCGTCAGCCCGGACGGCACACTCCTGGCCACCGGAGGGAATGATCGGACCGTCCGCTTGTGGGAGACCGCAACCGGTCGAATGGTCCGCGAGTTGAACGGACATCTCGGTCATATCTACTCACTCGAATTCCATCCCGCCGGCAAGACCCTGCTGACCGGCGATCTCCTGGGTGCGATCAAGGAATGGGACCTTACCTCGGGCCAGGTGATCGGCGGCTTCGACGCCAAGGCATTGCATACCTATGAGGGCGGACAGCAGGTCGACTTCGGCGGCGTGCGCGGCCTGGCCATCTCGGCTCACGACGGATCCGTCGCGGCCGGCGGGTTGCACAAGGCCACGAATCCATTGGGGGCCGTGCACGAGCCGCTTGTGCAGGTCTTCGACGGAAAGAGCCGGAAACTCGCCCGGACGCTGCTGGCCGACGGCGTCGCGGGAGGCGTGATCTGGCGGCTGCGCTACCTGGCCGACGGCAGCCTCATGGGTGCGTCCGGAGGCTCCAGCGGCGGATTGCTGCTCTTCTGGAAATCGGGCTCGGACAAGGACTACCATCGGCTCGCGCTGCCGAACATTGTTCGCGATATGGACCTTCACCCGGACGGCCTCCGAGTCGTCACGGCACATCACGATGGTCACGTGCGGATTACGCGACTCGCCCCTGGGGCGAGTTGAGCCCGGCCAATCGAGCCAGGATTCCACTTCGGGTCTTCTCACACGCCCAATGTTAAAGTTTGCTGGACTCTTTACCGATTGTCGCTCGCATCCTTTGGTTTGCGACAAGTTTCTGATCATTCGTGGGAGATGCCTTGTGCGTGGGTGTCCGGACGAGAGGTTCCCCGGTCGAATGAAACGATGCCGATGTCTATGGCAAGACTCGCAAGCATGATCAAGGGGATCCATCGCCATTGATGCCGACGGGGCTTTCAGTAATCGCCGGACAAGCTCGCAAGAGGGGTCGGTCTCCTGTCACGCTGGGCGAGATGTCGGGCCTGCACGATGAGGTCGGTTGAGCATCCTGATCAGGCGTGACGGCACCGGGCCCGTCAAGGTACCTCCAATCGCCTCAATCCCCACGTCCGTCCACAGCCTCTTGCGATCCTGCCTTCTTGAGGCGGTCATCGAGGAGTAGAATGAGGCAGATGGGAGTTCGATTCCGGTCCCACGGGGGGCCGGGGCACGGAGGTTTTCCGATACCCGCGTGTGACACCCGTCAGGCACTCGGTCGATGACGACCACGCGTGAACCGCATGGCATCTCGCCGAGGACTCGCTCTTTCGACGTCTACCTGGCCGTGTTCGTGGGAGCGAGGGGCCGAGTGATTTCAGCGCAGCATTCGCCCGGTTTGCTGAAGGGAGTCGCGTCAGGTTGCCGCACGACCTCCGCCGAGGAAAGCCGGGCTGCGATCCGTCTTGCACTCTACCCGCGAGGAATCTCGCGACAAATCGAGCCGTAACGTTCGAAGTTCGGGTAGTATACCTCGTGCTATTATCTTAGACTACCCGTCCTTCCGACCCTCCCGGCAGGCTCCCTGTAAGAGATGCCTTCCCCAAGGAAAAAGGGATCCGTTCATGGCGAGTACGGTCGCGAAGACGGCAAGTGTGGACTCGCGTGCGCGGTTGGCCTCGGAAGTCTTGATCGGCCCTGGCTGTGTGATCGGCCCCGAAGTGGAGATTGGTCGGGGGACGCAATTGTTCGGCCACGTCTGCTTGATGGGAGTGGTGAAGCTCGGCGAATTCAACACGATCGGGCCGTTCGTGGCCATCGGCGGCGAGCCCCAGGACCTCTCCTACTGGGGCAAGACGACTCGCGTCCAGATCGGCGACCATAACGTCATCGGCGAGCGTGTGACGATCCATCGCGCCTCCGAGAAGGAGGACGGCGTCACCATCATCGGCAACAACAATCAGTTCTTGATCGGCGCCCATGTCGCCCACGACTGCAAGCTCGCCGACCGGATCACGATGGGTATGGGATCGTTGCTCGGCGGTCATGTCCGCGTGGAGTGCGACGCGACCATCTCGGAAAATGTGGCCGTCCATCAGTTCGTCACCGTGGGCAACGACAGCTTCATCGGCGCCCATTCGAAGATCACCACGGATGTTCCCCGATACATGCGTGTAGAAGGCAACCCCTCGGTCGTCCGTGGCATCAACGGCCAGCGGCTGAAAGAGAGGGGAGTCAGCGGCAAATCGCTCGCGGCGCTTCGCGAGGCCCACCGGCTACTCTACGTGGTCAAGATGCCGCTGGAGCAGGCGGCCACGCTCCTCGATGAAAACGGCTTTCTCGTGCCAGAAGTCCTCCTGTTGCTCAAGTTCCTGGAGTCTCAGCACGCGGGAAAAGTGGGACGCGCCCGCGAACGACGGCGTTGAGCCGACCATGCCCGCCGTCGTCGATCGGGCCCTGACCTGACGAACCGGATGCCCCGGTCCCTCCTCGTCCGGATCGTCGATGGCGGTGTCATTGTATCGGGCTTTCATTCATTGAGCAGCCGCTCGATCTGACCGAGTCGTCTCTGGTTCTTCGCGTTCTTGAGCGCGTTCTGAAGCAACTCGGCGTCCCGATCCGTCAAGTACCATCTCCCAGCGAGGCCCCGATCCCCTCGATAGATCGACAACTCGATCGCGGGACCGATCTCGCTCGAGATTTTCCCGATCGGGCGGAGTTGGGACCTCACCACAATCGACGTCGAGGTCGCTCGGAGATTCTGCGGCCAATTCAGGAAATCAACATCGCCTGGAAGGGTTTTAGATGAGACGTGAGTGTGCGGGAAGCGGCCTGGCAGTCGGACGTGATTCGAACGACCCAGGAACCAGCCGCCGCCTCCGGCGCGGAGTCGGGCCTGGGGCGAGGTTCGGAAGTCGAGACGATGAGGCGGCGTGAATCTCGGTGGAAGAACGACCGGTGCGAGAGAAGTCGGGCCGACGCATGGGCCTCATTCCTGGTAATGATAGGTTAGTCCGCCATCGACGAAATCAGTCGATCCGGTGACATAGTCCGCGTCGGAGGACGCGAGGAATGCGGCGATCGCACCCACGTCCGCCGGCTTCCCCATTCGCCCGAGGGGAATCTGTCCCAGCAGTTTCTCGAGCCTCGGCCGGTCGTCGAGCAGGGAACGGTTCATGTCGGTCTCGATGGCGCCGCGCGCGATGTTGTTGACGGTGATCCCGTGCGGGCTCAACTCGACGGCCAGGTCCCTCATCAGCATTCGCATACCTCCCTTGCTGGCGGAATAGGGCGCATAGCCCGGGAAGGGGATCTCCTCGTGGACCGAGCTGATATTGATGATCTTGCCCGGCCGCTTTGACTCGATGAGATAGCTCGCGAACGCCTGGCTGAGGAAGAAGGGACCCTTGAGATTCACGTTGAGCACCAGGTCGAAATCACGCTCCGAGACGTCGACGAAACCGGCCTGCTTCTCGACCCCGGCGTTGTTGACAAGGATAGCGAGCGACCCCATTTGTTGGACGGCTTCGTCGATGGGCCGTCGCGCCTCATCGACCCGGGAGATGTCGGCGCGGAGGATCAGGCCGCGTCGGCCCGCTTCCTCGATCTCGGCCTTGGCCTCGCGCGCCTCGTCCTCGTTGGTGATGTAGTCGATGACGACATCCGCCCCCTCTCGCGCGAGGTGCGTTGCGATGCCCCGACCGATTCCCCGCCCTCCGCCGGTGACCAGGGCCTTCTTGCCATTCAGCCTCATGAGTACCCCCTACTGGCTTGGCAGCTCCGTTGGTCCAACCCGAAACCGATGCGCTAATGCCTGGCCATGCCGCGTCTGATGTATTGGTTCCCGAGTCGACTCATTGCAACTTCGGAGCCTTTCCCCGAGAATCTCTCCGAGTCAAGCGAGCCCCGCACCTTTCGCCCAGGTTTCGCGCGATGCTGTTCCGCGTGCGATGTCCGAACCCCCGATGCTCCCGGCATGTCGAGGTCGAGGGTCCCCAACTCGGGGTGAGGAACATCTGTCCGGCCTGCCGTCAGCCATTCGAACCGATCGCGCCGTTCGGCCCGGCCGAGCTCGATCGGACGATCCGTTACCACGTTTTGAGGCGGATCGGGGCGGGCGGGATGGGTGAGGTCTTCCGCGCCTGGGACTTTCGCCTCGATCGACAGGTCGCCCTCAAGATTCCCCTCGAAGCGGGACAGCGCATGCCCCGTATCCCCGATCGCTTTCGCATCGAGGTCGAGGCCGTCGAACGGTTGAATCACGAGCATCTTTGCAAACTGCTCGACCACGATGTCAACCACGTGCCCCCGTTCCTCACGATGGAGTACCTCGAAGGCGGCTCGCTGGAGGATCGGGTCGACACCTATCAGGATTCTCCGCCTCGAGCGGTGATCGAGCTGATGCGTACCCTGGCCCTCGGCTTGGAGCATGCCCATCGGCATGGGGTCGTGCACCGCGATATCAAGCCGTCCAATGTGCTGTTCGGCTCGGACGGAAAGCCGAGGGTCACCGATTTCGGCCTGGCGGTGCTCACCGACCGCCCGATCGACGCCCGGATCACGGACGCCCACCAGATCCTCGGCTCGTTGCTCTACCTGTCGCCCGAGCAGGTCGAAGGTCCGCCGGATGCCATCGACAAGCCCACCGACGTCTACGCGCTCGGGATCTTGATGTTCCGGCTCCTGACCAGCGGATTCCCCTACCGGAATCCGGTGGACGACTGGCACCGATTCGCGATCCTCCAGGAGATTCGCGAGGGCCTGATGGTCGTCCCGTCGTCACTCCGGTCCGATCTCGATCCCCGGATCGACGAGCTCTTCCAAATAGCCACCGAGCGGGAACCGGCGCGACGATTCGCATCGATGAATGCCATGGCCGATGCACTCGGAGAACTCCTCGGACTCCCGCCGACCACGGCGTCGCTGAGGATCCAGCAGATCGGCCCGCGATCGGACATCGAGTCGGCCCCGACTGAGGTCCTGGTGCCGAGCCCGACGGAGCTGATCCTCGCGCGGGTTCCCCGCGGTTCGTTCGCGATGGGCTCGCGCGAGAACTATTTCGGGAACGAAGGGCCGGTTCGCCGCGTGACCTTCACCCGAGATTTCCTCCTTGGTGTGTTCCCGGTCACGCAGGGACAGTATCGTCGGCTGATGGGCAACGCGGCCGCCGCTTACTTCGACGGCAACGACGCCGTCCCGATGGAGAACGTGACCTGGTTCGACGCCATCCATTTCTGCAATGCACTCAGCGAGGTGGAAGGGCTCCGGCCCTACTATCGGATCGATGGCGAGCGCGTGACCCGCCACGGCGGCACCGGGTACCGATTGCCCACCGAGGCCCAATGGGAGTATGCCTGCCGTGCGGGGTGTTCGGAACGCTACGGCTTCGGCGACGACCCGGCGATGCTGAGTCAGCACGCCTGGTTCCAGGAGAATGCGCGCGACGCGGTCCAGCCGGTCGGACACTGGCCGGCCAACCGGTTCGGCCTCCACGACATGCACGGCAACGTCTGGGAATGGTGCTGGGACTGGTTCGGCGTGTACGATCCATCCGCTTGCCTCGATCCCGAAGGCCCGGAGCGGGGCACGATGCGAGTGCTCCGCGGCGGCTCGTGGTACGACCCGGCGCCCAGCCTCTGCTCATCGGCTCGCCTCTGGTGGGAGCCGAATGACACCAGCATGACCGCCTGGAAATTCGGGTTCCGAGTGGCGCGGGACGTTTATGGGCGAGAATGAATGGGTCGAGCCGATGGATTCTTCGGCTTTGCCCTTCTCTGGTACAATCAAGAGAAGCTAGACACAGGAGGCTATCCCAGGGAACACGAAGAAGCCAACACAGAACCGGACTCAGGCCAATGGCACGAGAAACTCAGGCGCCTCCCGGGCCTGCACGAACAACGGACTGCCGATCGTCGAATCCCACCACGCCGGGTCGATTGTGCGAAGATAGCCGCTTTCCCTGAGGCCCGCGAGGCGATCCTGATAGCGTAAGGTCATGTGTTTCCAGAGACAGACAAGTTTTAATGTTTCGATCGCGTGAACGAAGCCGTCGCTCGCCGTATTCGTGACGAGCTTCCGGTTGCGGAACTGGTCCTCGCATTCGCGGACGAATTCCAGGAAGGCCAGGGTCGTCCCGACCCGCTTGATAAAGTCGTCGGGCCGGTCTCCGCGCGTCTTGAACATCCGGTTGAGATACTTCGGGTCAACCGGTGTGATCATGGCGACGTTGTCCACATAAGCCGGCTCGAATCGCAGCGAGAGGTACTCCTGCACGACGTCCTCGTGGATCTCGTACTCGATCTTCTTGCCGCCGGCCGGCTCCTCGTGGAAGAAGTTGAAGGTCAACAGCGACTTCTCGACGACGCCGATGTTCGTCTCGGAATACCCCAGGCTCCGCAGGGCCTGATGCAGGTCAACCTGGGTGTGTCGGTCCTGGGCCAGGAGCTGGAGGGCGTGGTGCCCGATCAACAGGTCGCGGGGCCGGACGCGTCCGGCCCCCATCGCGAAGAGATTGGCGATCCGGTGCTCGTCGTGGTCGAGAACGTCGTTGGTGCCGACCAGCATGGCGTCGAGGAGCTCGTAGTCGAACGTCCGTCGGGATTCCGGATTCTGCTTGAGCTGTTTCCAGACCCGATAAGCCGTATCGCCGCAAAGGAGCGACTCCCAGAGCGAGAGCATCAACCGCAGGTTTTCGTGTGCGATTGCCCGGATCCTCGGCAGCAGCCGCTCCTTGGCCAATCGCGTCATCTGTGAGATGTACTCGATGACCGCGTCCGAGCCCGGCAACGATTGACGCTCTAAGAACTCGGCCGCGGCCCGCTCGCGGTTGGCGAGCAGGTCGTGGGTGTCGATCGGTCCGATCTCGAAGACCCGCGCTCCATGCAGCAGGTTGAACTGGTGATTCTGAAGCTTGCGGAACGTGCTCGGCCACATCGGTAGGATGACCCGCGAGAGCCGGATCGAGGGCGTCCTCAGCCATTGCTCGACCTCGGTGATGGCGCGGATCTGCACGTCGATCGAGGACTGGTCGAGATTATCCACGACCAGGACGACGAAGGAGAACGGCGAGCTCGACACCGATGGCGACGACTTCGGCTGGACCCGGGTGAGCTCCTCGAGCGCCGCATGGACCCACTGGCGGACGTTCTGCGGCTGGGTCGGCCTACGACGGACCGCTTCATCAAGGTCGAAGGCCCGCGCCAGGCACTTGGTCCGCATCTCGGATTGCAGGAAAAGGAAGAATCGGTGGTAGAAATCGGTGTTGTCGCGGATCGTCCGGGCATCGAAGTGGAGGATCAACTTCCGCTCGAACTCGGCCTTGCGGTTTCCCTTCGTCGGGCAGTGACAGCGGAGATAATAGTCGAGGAGCGTGGACTTACCGGCCCCGACCATGCCCAGGACGCATAGCGGCCTCCTCGGGAAGGAGTCGTCCCAGAAGAGGGCGTCGAGGATCGTCTCGTGGGGATGCTCGTCCTTCGGCTCCTCGATCCGGTCCTTCCAGGCACGCCGGGTGAGGTAAAGCCCGCCGAAGATCTCGGATTCCTCGAAGCTCGGATGATCGGCCCGCTCGGGGAGGATGTCCGATCGAAACAGACGATGAATCAGCCGATCGACCTCGAACGGCCGGCAAAGGGGATTCCGCTGGGCTGTGAACGTCTGGACCAGCGCGGTGTACGACATGCTCATTCCCACTCTTACGGGGGGAAATGGAATCCGATGCCGACGCCCGGGCCGGAATCGTCGTCCCGAACTTCTCAGAGTCTGTCTCGGAAGGTCTTTGTAGGGTGCTCTGCGAGCACCGATCCGGGTTACCTTGTCGAATTCGGTGCTCACAGAGCATCCTACGAGACCGCCGCCGAGCCTTCTGGGACAGACTCTCAGCGTACCGTGTCGCTGCCGCGAGACAAGCCCTTCTTCCGCGGAGAGGAGGTCATGCCCCTCGGCGAAGATATCCGCCGAGACGATGACTTCCTCCCCGACGGTCCGCTTGACCGGGAATCGCCCACCGTCGATCTCGGGGGCGACTCCTTCGATGACGGCGCCCCGTCGGCTTGCGGCGCCTTATGCTCTTGCCCGTGCCCTTGCGACCCCATGGCTCGACCCGCGACTCCCGATACCGTCGATTCTCTCGGAATAATGTCGGGATCTGTTCATGCAGATTCGATACCAGTCGGGGAAGAAGGCGGCGATTCGTGACATGGTCCTACGACGATCGATTCAGTCCCGGAGGAATCCGGCGTGAGGTTCTTCTTGAAGCCGCAGGCTGGCTGGAGCTGTCGTCCCAGGCCGGGACGGGCTGATCACGAGGACAGAGGCTTGCCCAGTCGCTCGCGCTTGGCGCGCAGGAAGACGAGGTGATGTTCGAGATGCTTGGTGTAATTGATGACCATCTCGCCCAGGGTCAGGACGCCTTTCCGGTTGTGTGTCCCGATCCGTGCGAAGGACTCGTCTGGCAACCTGCGGAGCACGCGGCTCCACTGCCTGCGCCCCACGTCCATCAGTGTCAGGGCGTCCTCGATTGACTGCTCGTGGGGCAGGAGGCGGGCGATGTAGGCCGACTCGTCGGCGTAGAGCAGGGGGGGATTGTCTTCGGTCACGATTCGTTTCATGCGATCGATGGCGATCTCGTCGCTGTCGGCCATGTGGATGACCAGTTCCTGGATCGACCAGTCTCCGGGGCCGGGCCGGGCGATCAGGTCATCGCGAGAGAGGCCCTGTATGGCCCGTCGTAGGTTCTCCCCTCCGGCGGCGAACGATTCGATCACGTCGCGGTTCATTGCAGTCGGACTCCGATCTTCGTCAAGTGAGTAGGGCATATCGGTCCGCAGACAGGCGGACACCACGAGGGATTCACTGGTTCGCGCCGTCCCGGGTCGCTGGGGACGCAGGAACACTGGTCATCGGGGAGGGATTGTCAGTATCCTGGCCTCCTCGCCTTCTCACGATCTGTTTTCCGGGCGGTCCTGCTCCGGGTCGTCGATCTTTTCCGATCGCGCGTGGCGAAATCCGTTGGGATCCGTAAGCGACGGGGACCTGGCCGATGTCGAGCAAGTTTGTCCTCCTGGCCTGCCTGGCGTCGACGCTCTACATGACGGGCGTCATCGTGCTCGTCCAGGTGGTGCATTATCCCTTGTTCGAGAGGGTAGAGGCCATGGCGTTTCGTCGGTACCATGCGGAGCACGTCCGATTGATGACACTTCTGGTGCTCGGCCCGATGGTCGTGGAGTTGCTGTCGAGCGCCTGGCTGGTCTTCCGGCGTCCTGAGGGGCCGGCGGCCTGGCTGGCCTGGGCGGGGCTGGCGGCGGCGGTCGTCACCTGGGCGGCGACGGCCCGGCTCTCGGTGCCACTGCACGACCGGCTCGCGCGCGGCTTCGATCCGGAGGCGCACCACGCCCTGGTCCGCACCAACTTCGTGCGCACGATAGCCTGGTTCGTCCACGCGTCGACCGTCCTGGTGATAACCGCCGGGGCGATGCACTGATACTCTTCCTGGACAGGCGTTGGAGTCGCACGATGACGAGAACCTGGAGATTCCTGGCGCCGGTCGTCGTGTGGTCGGGGATCATACTGGTCCCGCATCCTCCGGGGCTGTCCCTCAATGGTTGGCATTATCTCGGACTCTTCGCGGGCGTGATCGTCGCCCTGGTGCTCGAGCCGTTGCCGCCCGCGGCCGTCGGTTTGATCGGCGTCACGGCCGCCACGATGCTCGGAGACGTGGTCCCGAAGCCGGCCGATGCGATCAAGTGGGGGTTGAGCGGCTTCTCCGACGGGACCGTCTGGCTCATCTTCGGCGCCCTGACGCTCTCCACCGGATACGAGAAGACCGGGCTGGGTCGACGGATTGCCTTGTCCCTCGTGAGGCGAATGGGACGGAGTACGCTGGGCCTGGGTTATGCCGTGATGCTGGCCGACCTGGCGATCGCACCATTCACGCCGTCGAACACGGGGCGGAGCGCCGGCGTGATCTTCCCGATCGTCCGCGGCATCCCCGCGCTCTATGGCTCGGCGCCCGGGCCGACGGCCCGACGGATCGGAGCCTACCTCATGTGGACGGCGTTCGCCGCCACGTCCGTGACCAGCTCGATGTTCCTGACCGCCCTCGCGCCGAACCTCCTGGCCCTCGGCATGGTGCGGCACGAGACGTCGCTCGACATCACCTGGTCACAGTGGGTCCTCGGCTTCTTGCCGGTCGGCGCAATGCTGATCGCCGTACTGCCGATGCTCGTCTACCTCATCTACCCGCCTGAGATCCGATCGAGCCCGGAAGTCCCCGGGTGGGCGAAGGCGGAGCTGCTCCGGATGGGCAGTCTCTCGGCTGGGGAAATGATCCTGGCATTCTTGATCCTCCTGGCGTTCCTCCTCTGGGTCTTCGCGGCGAATCGGATCAACGCGACCACCACGATCCTCGGCGTCGTCTCGCTGATGGTGCTGCTCCGGGTCCTCAACTGGGACGAGGTCGTCGGCAACCGCGCCGCCTGGGATACCGTGATCTACTTCGCGACGCTGCTGACCCTGGCTGACGGCCTGAATCGCGTCGGCGTGGTCACGTGGGCGGCGCAGGGCGTATCGCGGCAGTTGATCGGCGTGTCTCCCATGACCGCGCTGGTCGTGCTGGTGTCGTTCTTCTTCGCGGTCCATTATGCCTTCGCCAGCCTGACCGCCCACACGCTGGTCGTCTTTCCCGCACTCCTCGCGGCGGGCGCGTCCTTCCCGGGCATGCCCGCCAAGGTCTTCGCGCTCGTGCTGGCCTACTCGATCGGGCTGATGGGCGTGCTCACGCCTTATGCCACAGGGCCGGCCCCGGTCTACTTCGGGAGCGGGTTCATCCCCCGCAGGGATTTCTGGTTACTGGGATTCGTCTTCGGTCTGATCTATCTGACTGCGTTGCTCGGCCTCGGAGTCCCTTACCTCCTCAGGTACGCCTCGTGGTGACAGTGGCGTTGACGAAGTCCGAGGGTCTCCGGTCAGCCAGATTTTTTCCCTGAGGATCGACGCGACAATTACGGCACAGAGCATCGCGGTAATGGAATGCATCAGTAATTCATGTTCCCTCTGGTAGGTTCTCGTGGGCGAAATGATCCCCAGGGTCACAAGTGCGAACATGAAACTCAAATCCGATAAAACAACGAGGGAAATCGCGATGGCGGTCGAATTCCGGAGGATGTGGATCTTCCGCTTCCATGTCGTCGTCAATCCTCGTGCCGACCTCGTGGCACCTATTTCCAAGAACTGCCGGTAGACGAGGAAAGCGGCGCAAGCCAAGGCTAGGCTTGCGACGGCGACGAAACCCTTCACACGAAATGCGGCGAGCGCCAGGGCCGCGATCGCGATCATTTCCATCATGGCACGCAGACTCAGACGCATCGGCGACGCCTTCCGAGAGACGTAGGTCATTCTTCCCTGGATTCAATCTTATCGTCCCTCGGACCGGTCACCCAGATCAGGGTGAAGGGCAGTCGTTCCGGGTCAGACTTCCCTTCACCACGGGCACGACAGTTGCCGGATTGATCCGGATCGCCCCTCGGAGCCTAGACGATCCGGACACGCTCCAGTTACGGCACGGGAGGCTGCTTCGCCATGAACGCGGATGCTTCATTGACCGTCTCCATCGCCCATCAGCCCGACAATGCCGAGAGGGCCATCACCGAGGCGCTGTCCCGGGTTGCGCTCGATGACTTTCGCGATCGCGTGGTCGCCATCAAGCCGAATGACACTTCGGCGACCGACGACGACAAGACCGTGTGCACGCAGGCGGACAGCCTTCGCGCGACGATCCTCTCCATCACGACGCTGCACCCCAAATCGATCATGCTCACCGGGGGCGCGGGGGCAAAGAAGACCGAGGATATGTTCCGAGTCATGGGATACCTGGACGTCATCAGCCAGGAGGGCGTCGAGTGGTTCGACCACAACCAGGCGCCGTTCGAGGCGGTCGACCTCCCGTTCGGCCCCCAGCGACAGATCATGGTCAACCCCAGGGTGCTCCGTTACGAGAAGCTGGTGTCGCTCGCCCAGCTCGAGGTCCATCGGACCGCGACCGTGACCCGGTCGATCAAGAACATCGCGATGAGCTACCCGGCCGTCGACTTCTACGGCCACCCTCGCGTGAGCCAGAAGGTCCATCCGCACAACATCCTCAAGGACAAGCATGCCTTCTTGGTGGGGATGCTGATGCGATTCCCGATCGATCTGGCCATCGTCGTCGGCCATCCGGCGATGATCGGGATGGACCCGATCGGCGGCAAGGCGATCGAGACGCGCCTGGCGATCGCCGGCCGGAACCCGGTCTCGGTCGACACCGTCGGGGCGTTCCTGCTCGGATTCGAGACCCTGGGCGTGCAACACCTGGCTCAGGCCGTCCAGCTCGGTCTGGGGACGCCCTACTCCGACTCGGAGAAGGAAAGCTCCGCCGGCCGGCTCAAGATCGTCGGCATGCCCGTCGAGGAGGTTTCAACGCCTGGCTTACGGCCAGGTTTTCCCCTCCTTTCAAATCATCGAGCACGTCTGTCGGTCGTTACCGGATCGAATCCGTGCGATCGGCTCAAGCCGCCGAATTGCTGCGATCTCCAAAATCGGGAAATCCGCCGTTATCGCCATTATGGCTCAACTCGGGAGAGGTGATGACCGATCAGTGCAGGGGATGAAGGACCGGATCCACGATCGACCGAGCCCGATCAAAAGGACGGGGATGGCGAGCAATGCTGGGCAGAGACGCTGGCAATGGGTCGTCCTCGCCGTCGCGATCGGGACATCGTGTGGGAATGGACTGTCCAGGGCCGGGGAGCCCGTCGAGGAAGGGGCTCCCACTGCTCTCGCCCCCGCTCCGACCGCGACGACGTCGCCCGGGAATGCCGGGACGAGCCCCGAGCGGCGATCGCGGGGTGTGACACAGGGATCGCGTCCCGTCACGGAGGCAAGCGAGGGAGGCCGATGGCGGATCCGGGACTTCTTCGTGAGGCGGGCGCGGCGGGACCAGCAACCGCCCCAGACGACCGGCACGTCAACCTCGACGGCCGGTGCCGGCGCGCCTGCGCCCATCTCGCAACCGGGTACGCCCGGCGCCCCGGAAGCCGCGGGGATCGTCCTCCCCGCTCCGGTCGGCGCGGCGGCGCCAGCGCCTCTGCCCACGGCCCCGCCCGCCCCCACCCCGCTCCTGCTCAATAATTGGCTGCATCTCCAGGATTCGCCGGTGCGCGTCTTCGGCTGGATCGAGAACAGCTTCACCGGCAACGCCAATGGCATCCCCGGCAATCTGCAGAATTTCGGCGTCTATCCCAACCGACTGGCCGATCAGTGGATGGGCAATCAGTATTATCTGGTGCTCGAGAATCCGCTCGAATCGGTCGACACGGTGAACTTCGGCTTCCGGTTCGACATGCTCTTCGGCAATGACTGGCAGTTCACCAAGGACTATGGGCTGTTCGACCGGGCCTTCACGAATAATCAGTTCGCGGGCCTCGATCTCCCCCAGATCTACGCCGAAGTCCACCTGCCGATCCTGACCCCTCGGGGCCTGGATATCCGGGCCGGGCGATTCTATTCATTGACCGGCTTCGAGAGCCCTCAGGCGATTGCCAGGCCACTGCTATCCGTTCCCTACTCGATGAACTTCACTCCGTTCACATTCTTCGGCGCCTACGCCCTCCTCCACGTACACGACCGTCTCAACGTCTTCAGCGGGACCATCGACGGTTTCGACCGATGGCCCAATGAGCCTTACAAGTGGGGCTACGTGGGGGGTATGTCGTGGACGTCCCGCGACTCCAAGATGAACCTGGTCATCGGCGGTGCCGACGCCGACGATCAACTCCCCAAGTTCCCGCCGGCCAATAGCCCCTATTTGCCCGTCGGCGTCCCGTCCAACTTCCTCCCGGGGCGGGTCAACCCGTTCTACGATCGAAGCGCCAGGGGTTACATCGTCGGCGTCCTGACGTACAAGTGGACCTCGAGGCTCACGCAGGCGGTGGAGACCGACCACGTCTTCGATCCCCAGATCCTCGGCTACGGCCGAGACCCGTATGTCCCCCACTCCGCCGCGTACCACGGGCTGGTCAACTGGTTCCTCTACCAGATCACCACCAACCCGGACCCCAATGCCTTGAAGGTGACCGGGGTGTGGCGGAGCGAAATTTTCTGGGATCCTTATGGGTTGGCCACGGGTAACGCCGATACCTACCACGAGATAACCCTGGGCCTGAATATCCAGCCCAAACCGTGGCTTTGGGTCCGCCCCGAGATCCGGTACGACTGGGCGCAGTTCACGCATCCGTACAACGATGGGACACGCAACAGCCAGTTAACGATGGGATTCGACGTTATCTTCCTATTCTGAGCCGGTGGATCGCCGCGGGCCGGTAGGGTTCGGCAAGTCGAGGAGAATGAGCCGATGCGACGGTTGAAGATCCTGGCGGCAGGGATGCTGCTCGAACTGGCGATGGCAGCCGGGGTGTGGGCACAAAGCCCGGCGTTACCTGCACTTCCAGGCGTGGCAGGTAATGGAGGGCCCCCACCGACGTATTCGATCACTCTGCAAACGCGGCATGCGTGTGTGACGCCTCATTCTCAAAAACTCGCCCGGGCCGAGGGCGGATTCATCGACGTGACCTTGCCGGCGCCCAACACGGTCACGGCGGTCCTGACCGGGACGGCGGCCGCGAACAGTTACCTGGGCTGTACGGGATCGGCCAGCGAGACCTTCCAGTTGGTCCAGGATTTCGAGATCGAGTGTTCGGATCCCAAGGTCCAGAGCGTCGGACTCACGCTTGACACCGCCCTCGTGGGCTTTGTCCGCAGCAAGGGGCGTGCCGGCGCCTGCGTGCGCCGGGCGGAGGTCAGCGTGACCCCGGTCGGTCTGCCTGACGCGCCGCTGGCCCAGGCCTATCCCGCGCTGACGTCGGAAGGGACGGGAGGCCAGCTCTGCAATCAGCACTTGCCGCCCCTGGTGATACCGGTCATGCCTGTGGGACGGTATACCATGGTGGTCACGTTCGTGCTCGACACCCGCGCCAGCGGGGTCTGCGACTCGCACGCGGTCGCCGATTTCTCGCCGGACACCGCGCTGCCGCCCGATTGGGTCCGGACGCGTGACCCCTTCCAGGGCGTCTCGAAGAAGTCGTTCGGCTTCACGGCCTCGGTGTCAGCGGCCCCGCCAACGGCCGGTGCGTCCGGCCCGTCGGTCGCGGCCGCCCCGCGACTCAGGCTGATGCGAGCCCCCACCACGCCGAGGGCGACCGTTCCGGTGGATTGGCTGGCCGAGAGGCAGCGCGCAAGGCCGTCTTTCTGATCGACGCCGACGAAATGGCTCGAGTCCTGCCCGGGGGACGCGCCTGTGGCCGGTTCGCCGGCAATCGGCCAGGATGGACGGCGCGACCTCCAGGGCCCCGCAAGCATGATCCCGGCATATCTCCAATGATATCCGAGCAGGGTCGTGAGTGTATCTACTGAGTGAATTCGGATAGCAGGTCGACCGGTATCCCTAAAGAATTCGTTTGACAATTTTTCTTGGTAGTGACTTCACAGCGATCGGTGGTGCTCTTATCATGGGACGATCCGGGACGAGTAGTCGGTGTCCGGTGAACGCCTCCGACAGCTCGCATTCCCGGCTTCTCAGGTAGGTCTACCTCCTCTCCCACGGTGACCTTAGCGGGATGCAGCCCTCCTCTGCTTGGTTCTCGGCCGATACTTCTAACCAATCTTGAGAATCCTCGATGGCAAATCATCCGTTTTCGCCAATGAGTCGACGTGGACTTCTGCAACTGGGCATCTTCACCGGTTTGCTCGGGACGGTCGGTTGCAGTGAGGACCAGGAAGCCAAGAAGATCGACACGCCCCCCGCTCCAACCGGCAATCGCAAGCGGCTGGATCAGTTGCAGAAGAAGACGGAAGAGACGACTCCTGTCAAGAAGAAGTAGGGGGCGGTTCGCAGGACGCATTTCTCACTCTCGCCAGGCTGGTTTGATACACCTGATCATTAATCCATTCCTAGTTTCGCAACACGTCTTTCGGGAGATATGACTCATGCCTCAAAAGTCTCAGCATGCTTCAAAACGGGGTTTCACCCTGATTGAACTGCTCGTGGTCATCGCGATCATCGCCGTCCTCATCGCGCTTCTGCTGCCCGCCGTCCAGGCGGCCCGCGAGGCGGCCCGTCGTGCCCAGTGCACCAACAACCTCAAACAAATCGCCCTGGCGGCGCAGAACTATCATTCTTCCTACGGCTCGTTCCCGATCGGCAGCCCGATGAAGCCGGACATCATCTATGGCTATCAGTGGGTCGAGGACCAGAGCACATTCGTCTCGATGCTCGGCTACTTCGATCAGAACGCGCTGTACAACGCCATGAACTTCAGCCGGTCCATCTACTCAGGACCGAATAGCACGGTCTATGCGACCGGCAATACGGCACTCTGGTGCCCCAGCGACGGTCAGATTGCCGGCAAGCGGCTCAGTTACGGTCAATACGGCGACAATCCCAACCTCACTTTCGCGTTCACCAGCTATGCCGGCTGCACCGGGACGTGGTGGCCCGAGATGCTCAATTACTGCGGCGTCATTTATCCGCAACAGATGCAATCCTGCGGGTCATTCCAGCTCATCAACAGCAGCATCAACGGCGTTTATTATTACAATTCGCCGGCGACCATCGCGAGCATCACCGACGGTACGAGCAACACGATGATGTATGGTGAGCATGCCAACGGCAAATTCACGACCCAGGATTCCGCCTGCTTCGATTGGTGGGGCGATGCCCTGGCGTTCGACACGCTGTTTTCAACCCTCTATCCGATGAACCCATTCAATAAGATCAAGAATGGGTTGACCGGGACCGATGGCAGCGACGGGCTCGGCGACCCTTGGGCGGATGCGGCGTCGAGTTTCCACCCCGGCGGCGTCAACTTCGCCTTCTGCGACGGCTCGGTCCGATTCCTCAAGGATTCGATCAGTAGCTGGCCGTATAATCCCTCGACGGGCTTCCCCGTAGGCGTCACCTTCGTCAACGGCATCTACTCGATTACTATGGGGACGCAGGTCGGCGTTTACCAGAAGTTGGCAACCCGCAACGGCGGCGAGGTGGTCAGCTCCGATTCTTATTGAGGTGCCTCGAAGAAATATCGTCGATCGATCGCTCCTGCGGCCCGGCCTCGGGGATTTCCCGTGGCCGGGGTTCGTTCATTCCCTCTGTTTGTCCTGTCCCAACTGTACGACTCGCATTCCGATGCGTATTCGCATCGGGATCGCGATCGGGCTGGCCTGCCACCCTCCGACACCCGGGATCGATTCGGGGTAGCTCGTCAACCGACACGGAATCCATCCGAAGTTGGCGCAAGAGGGAAAGCGCTGGCGGATCTCGGCGGAGATCGGGTATGGTGATAGGGGCTCCACCTGCGTGGTCGAGGTGGAAATCGTCGTGCTGCGCGTCGTCTGAGCCGGCGACGCGGATTGAGGGTTTCGACCGCGCGAGCGATAGGTCGTATGCCGATCATGCACAAAAGGCCATTATGCGGGTGTTGGGTTGCCTTCAGCCTCTTGGCAATGACCCTGGCGAGCACGGCCGATGGGGCTGATCCGCCGGGCATGGGTCAGACGATACCCGTCGATTACACCCTCCAGATCAAGCCGGTACTCACCCGGCACTGTGTGTCCTGTCATGGTGCCGTGAAGGCGAGGGGGAATCTGCGGCTGGATACGGCCGCGTTTGCCTTGAAGGGAGGGAAAGCCGGACCGGTCATCGTTCGAGGGCGGGGCGAGGAGAGTCCGATGATCCTCTCCGTTCGCGGCGAGGGTAACGGCGAGCGGATGCCTTTGAACCGGCCGCCGTTGAGCGAGGTCGAGATCAGTCTCCTGCAAGCCTGGATCGACCAGGGAGCACAGGGGATGGCCGGCGAGCGGCCTGGCGTGCCGCCCGCGGCGACTCACTGGGCATTCCTACTTCCCCGGCGGCCGGTGGTGCCCGATGTCCGTTCGTCGGCGTGGGTGCGAAATCCGATCGACCGCTTCATCCTCGCCCGGCTGGAACAGGCCGGGCTGACACCGTCTGAAGTGGCCGATCCGGCGACCTTGTTGAGGCGCCTCAGCCTGGATGTCATCGGTCTTCCTCCCTCTCCCGACGAAGTCGCGGGGTTCCTGTCCGACCGTTCCCCGGAAGCCTATGAACGTCGGGTCGATCGTCTGATGGCCTCGCCTCATTTCGGGGAGCGATGGGCTCGCCCCTGGCTCGACCAGGCCCGCTATGCCGATTCCAACGGCTATAACATCGATGCCCCGCGGTCGATCTGGAAATATCGCGACTGGGTGGTCTCGGCATTCAACGCCGACTTGCCGTTCGACCGGTTCGCGATCGATCAGATCGCCGGCGACCTTCAACCCGGCGCCTCGTTCGCGCAGCGGATCGCCACCGGATTCCACCGGAACACGCAGATCAACCAGGAAGGGGGCATCGATGCCGAACAGTTTCGCATCGAGTCGATCGTCGACCGCGTCAACACGACCGGCACGGTGTTCCTCGGCCTGACGATCGGCTGCTCTCAATGCCACGATCACAAGTATGACCCGATCAGCCAGCGCGAATATTACCGATTCCTGGCGTTCTTCAATAACGTGAGTGAGCCCGAGATGGAGATCGCCACCCCGGCCGAACTGGGCCGGAGGCGGGAGGTCCGCGACGCGATCGATCGGTTTCATCGCGACCTGGCATTGCGACATTCGGACCTGGACGAGCGGGAGCGTCGATGGGAAGCCACGGTCACGCTAGAATTCACGCAGGCCCAGGATGCCGACGTGAGGCTGGCGTTCGACACGCCTCGCGGGAAACGGACGCAGTCCCAGCGACGCGCGCTGGTCGAGCTGATGATGGCCAAAGAGCCGGCGCTCCGGGCCGAATACGCCGAGCTCACGAGGCTCCGCGCCGCGGAGCCGAAGTTCGTCACGACGATGGTCGTCTCCGAGCGTCCGGGTCCTCCTCGCGAGACATTTGTGCATCTCGGCGGCGACTTCACCCGCAAGGGCGAGCGAGTCGATCCGGGAGCACCGGGGGTCTTGCCGCCGATCGCGGGCGCCAGCCCGGGAACCCATGCGGATCGTATCGACCTGGCCCGATGGCTGGTTGACCGCCGCAATCCCCTGACGGCGCGCGTGACGGTCAACCGGATCTGGCAGAACTATTTCGGCCGGGGGCTGGTGGAGACCGACAACGACTTCGGGACGCAGGGCTCGCCCCCGAGCCATCCCGAGCTGCTCGACTGGCTCGCTTGCGAACTGATGGATCGAGACTGGAGCCTCAAGGCGATCCACCGGCTGATCGTGGGCTCGTCGACGTATTGCCAGTCATCGCGAAACCGCCCGGAGGGGCGAGCGATCGACCCCGATAATCGCCTGCTCTGGCGCCAGTCGCGGCTCCGGCTGGATGCGGAGATCATCCGCGACTCGGCCCTATCCGGCAGCGGACTTCTGACGAAGATCATCGGGGGGCCGAGCGTCTTCCCGCCCCAGCCCGAGGGCGTGATGAATTTCGGCCAGATGAGGCGGCCTTGGCGAGCCGACATGGGGCCGAACCGGTATCGACGCGGCCTCTACACGTTCTTCTGGCGAGCGACGCCGCACCCGTTCTTGACGACCTTCGACGCGCCGGGGGGCGTGCAGACTTGCACGCGTCGGCTGCGGTCCGACACCCCGCTCCAGGCGCTGACCCTGCTCAACGACCCGGCGTTCTTCGAGATCGCGGGCGGTCTCGCGGCCCGGATCCTCGCGGATTGCCCACATCCGGCGACGGATCGCGATCGGATCCGGTATGCGTTCTTGCTGTGCCTGTCGCGTCCGCCGTCGGATCGGGAGCTCGAGACCCTCGAAAGGGTCTTGATCGAGGAACGCGCAGAGTCGCGGAGCAGCGGTGCGCGAACTGATGCCGTCCCACCGGAATGGTTGACGGTCGCTCGGGTGCTCTTGAACCTCGACGAGTTCGTGACGCGCTCTAAAAGTGCCGCAACTCCCGTCAAAGTGAAGGCGACTCTCTTGAACGTTCGCATATAGTTCGTCCTCCTCCCATGTTTCTTGTTGCAGACCCGATAATCCGAACTTCTCTCGACAGTGTTCTACGCACCTGATAACAACCCACCAATTAGAAAGTCGGGACGTCTGGGCTGCCGCGCGCAGGACTTCTGCTCTCCTCACCGGAAACATGGGGCTGGGCGCCCCGTTCACGGCGAACTTACCCTGAGTGTCTCAGGCGAAAGCGACGCACGCTATCGTCAAAATCGCCGATCAAGCGAAGGCCCGTAAAAATGTTCAACTCGTAAAGCCAGTGCTCGAGTCAAGTCCTCAAAAAAGCACTACTCGGCAGCGCGACGAACCCGACGATCGCTAGCTCGTGAGAAAATGCGCGGTTTTCTTGCCGCCTTCCTCGGTGTAATACACGGTTACCTTCGCGCCTTTTGCGACGCCCTTGCCGGTGGCCTTTCCTGCATCTTCCACGGCCTTGTCCGAGAGCTCGAAGGTTTTCTCGGTCCCGTCGGCGGTCTTGATCACCACGGTCTTAGTTCCCGCATCGAATTTCTCGATGGTTCCCTTTGTCGCTTTCAGGCCGTCCTTGCTTATCTTGCCTACTTCCACGGCGGTTTTGTCCGCACCTTTGCCGGTAGTGCGAACCACAACTTCGGTGCCATACTTGAGGCCGTCATAACCGTCTTTGGTGCCCTTCACGGTAGTGTCGCCGGTGTACTTGATGACGTGCTCGGTGCCATCCGCGGTTTTTACCACAACGGTCTTCGTAGCGTCGTCCACTTTCTTGATGGTGCCATGGATGAAGCTGAACGGATCCGGCGCAACGCAAACGACCGCCGCCAGCACGAGGCCAGCTGCCAAAAGCCCGATTTTCTTCATATTCAATTCTTTCTCCTTATCCGTGATATCAACCACAACATCGTAAATCTGCTGCCGCGGCGAGGCGGCCGCTTCCGTACGAGTATTTCAGTTATTGTCTTGCACGCCCTGCCGCAACTTCTCCATTACCTGATCAACGCCGAAGCTAGCCGGCGACTGGCGGGGCGGAAATTCTTTGAACGTCATCAGGAACTGGCCGACAATCGCCTGTGCCGGCACCAGCAAGTAAACGCGATCGATCATCCAGTGGTCGTAGTCCGAAGCTTCGTAGGAAGCGCGCTCGTAGGGATCGGCGCGCAAGTCTTCGATCAAGGGCACGCGCAAAGGGATTAAGGGATTGCCCCAGACGTTGAACCCGTGCTCGCGCTGTTCCAGGAAAACGAGTTTCCATTTTTCGTACCGGAGCCCGGCAAAA
>JBKQHM010000231.1:0-28566 GCA_052148775.1 Isosphaeraceae bacterium
CGTCGCGGGGCAGGGCTTGCGGCAGCGACGAGGCCGGCACCTGCGTGAACTGCAAACCGACGTCCCGCCGGCGGTAGATCATCTCGACCCGATCGGCGCTGCCGACCTTCGTGCCCAGGCGCTCGAGCTCGCGGGCGCACTGCTCGGGCTCCAGCGGGCTGACCACTCCGATGTACATCGGGATGCTCCGGTCCAGCCAGGCCGGGTCGATGTCGACCTGCAACCGCAGGCCATGGCCGACGAAGTCGCGCTCCTCGTAGTCCGGCTCCGGCGCGATGTCGACCAGCTCGTCCAGATAGCTCTTGATCCGGTGGAAGCAGCCGCCGAGGTCGTCGTGGTTGTACCGGGGCAGGTCCGGAGGCCGGCGGGTCGCATGGAAGATCGAGAGCTGCCCGACCAGCCGGCACAGTTCCAGGTATGCCGTCAGCGGGTGGATGCCCTCCACGAACGCCAGGTTCGACAGGTACGCCAGCGCCTCGTTGAAGACGCGGAGCTGGGCGAAGCTCAGGTTCCCCTTCTGCGTGAGGCTGTCCAGGGAGTCCAGGGTGATCCCCCGCGAGACCGCCTGGCCGGCGAGCTTCTCGACCTTCCGGCCGATCCGGTCGTAGATGTGCTGCATGATGCCGACCGACAATTCCGGCCAGGCGTCGCAGGCCAGCACCGGCGGGATGAATCCGGAATCGAGCTGCGGCGTCGCTTCGGCCCGGTCCGATTTTTCCACGCGCGCCAGCGGGATCGTCTCGTAACCCGAGAGGTCCTGGGTCGAGAGGAGCAGCTTGAGATTCAGCCGGCGGAACGCCAGCGGCTGGGGATTGACTCCCAGGTTCTCGTCGTCGACCTGCCGCGTGTTCAGGTAATACCGCTGATTCTCCGACGGGCCCTCCGTCGCAACGTTCGGATGGCTCGATTGCAGCAGCGGCACGCCCAGGTAGATCATCACCTTCCGGTTGGCTTCCAGCGCCGGCTTGAGGTCCAGCTCCGGCAGCGGGCCGTCTTCGGGGACCTCGATCAGGGTCCCGTCCCGCAGCCGTGCCTTCAGTTCACCGACCGAGAACCGGAAGTTGCCCAGCGCATCGGTGTTGAGCCGGATCGAGCGCAGGCCCCAGTTATGGTGCACCGTCCATTTCTCGTCGAGCTGCATCAGGTTGACGAGCTGTCGGTGTTCGGTCAGGAAATGGTGCTGGCGCAGGAACATCCCCTCGTGCCAATGAACTTCACCTCTCGGCATGGTCTGCGCAAACCTCCTCGATCCGCGGGATCGTTCGCCTTCGGCGGAGATACCCCGAATGGTGCCGGCGCCAGGCGGTCCGACGCTGAGGGTGCGGCCTCGACGCCGAACGATCATAACACAAACGCCCGGGCGATTCTCCAATCCTATCGTGCACCGATTCGGGAATCGGGAAAAATGCGGGTCGCGACGATCCCCGAGCCCCGGCCCCTCGTCGGCGAGCCGATCCGCGTGTCCTATAATACTGCCAGGGCGACCGCTCGGCCGGCGGCCTGATGGAATCCACGATGCAACCGGGCGAGGGACTTCCTTCTGACCGTGTCGCCGGGATAAAGTTGTGATCAGGCAGATCGGGGGCACCTCCCGGCCGGATGAGCCGCGATTGTCGGAGGCCTGAGGAGGGCTCCCCGAGGAGGATCGTTTCATGGGCCGGGAACCGAATAACCTCCACGACGAGCGGACCTGGCAGCAACCGATGCCGGCGAGTCCCCACGAGCAGCCGACCGCGCGCGAGTCGCCGATCGAGCATGACGAGGCGGAAGACGTACCGGAGAGCACCGATCCGGCCTCGACGTCCCCACCCGGCGATGTCTCGCTCGTGGCGGACAGCCCGTCCGTCGGGGACACCCCGTTCGGCGATCCGTCTCGCACCCAGCCCTTGACCCGCGACTCCTCCAGCGAGTGGGACGCGATGCCCCCGCCTCACTTCGAGGCGGGCCACGTCGTGTTCGACAAGTACCGCCTCATCGAGAAGATCGGCGAAGGCGGCATGGGCGAGGTCTGGCGCGTCTGGCACCTGTCGCTGGAGACCGAGCGCGCCCTCAAACTGATCAAGCCGGAGCTCGCCCACAACGAGAAGGGCTGGAAGCGGTTCCAGCGCGAGGCCCGGTTGATGGCCAAGATCAACCACCCCAACGCCGTCGCCGTCTTCGACTTTCGCCGCACCCAGTCGGTCGCCTACATCGAGATGGAGTTCATCCGCGGCCGAAGCCTCGCCGAGATCGTCAAGGACCGCCGCGACCAGCCCATGCCCCTGGACTGGACCGCCCAGGTCCTCGAACAGTTGTGCGCGGTCCTCCAGGAGGCGCACGGCCATCGGGACGAGACAACCGGCCGGCCGAAACCGATCATCCATCGCGACCTCAAGCCGTCCAACCTGATGCTCGTCGAGCGCAAGGACGACGCGGGACCGCCCCGGCTCAAGGTGCTGGATTTTGGCATCGCCAAGATCCTCGAGGACGAGGGCTCCCCCGAGGTGACCGGGGCCGGCGAGTTCCTCGGCACCCCGGCCTACATGAGCCCCGAGCAGATCCGCGGCGGATGCGAGCGGGACGAAAACTATAAGGAGATCGATGCGCGGAGCGACCTCTACTCCAGCGGCGTGGTGCTCTATCACCTCCTGACCGGGACCCTGCCGTTCCGGGGGAGCAAGATGGCGCTGATGGCGGCCCACCTCAGTACCCCGCCGATGCCCATGAAGGAGGCCAGTCCCAACGTCGTGGTCCCCCCCGACGTCGAGCGGGTGGTCATGCAGTGCCTGGAGAAGGACCCGGATCGACGCCCCCAGACCGCTCGCGAGCTCTCCGAGCGATTCCTCAAGGCCGCGGGCCTGGGGCATGCCGACGCACGACGCCTCCCCGCCGGCTCGGGCCGATCGCGACGGGCGGCCGCGATCGCCACCGCGGCCGTGCTGTTCGCCGGCATCATCCTCGGGGCCGTGATGAGTCGCGCGCGAATGGCGCACTTCGCCCGGGATAGCGCGAAGGCATCAGCCTCGATTGATTCGCCCGCGTCCGGGAACGTTTCCGCGGGGATCGGGAAAACCGATGGCGCGATCGAGCCGGAGCCCGCCACCAAGCTCCGCCTCTGGGTGCCCAAGGGTTACACGGCGGTCGACCCCAACGACATCGTCCCCGGCCATCCCGGCTTCCCCGTCAATCTCATCCGGCTCGACGACGACGCGACCTTCGTCTACCTCCGCGACCGCGTCTACATCCCCGAGGGCTACGAGCCCGAATCACTCGACGACCTGATCGGGGTCCATGGCTGGCCGCGCGTCATCATCCGCAAGCGGGACAAGACCCGCTTCATCCGGATCGAAGGCGCGGTCTACCGGCGCGGCGACCCCAGGAAAGCCGCCCCGGCCATCGACAACCCCGGCAATCCGATCCTGCCCCACCTCGTCCGCGTGCCCGACTTCTACATCCAGGAGACGGCCGTCACCGTCGTCGAGCTCGAGTTCTATGCCGCGGCGCACCCGGACGACCCCAGCCTCAAAACGTGGAAAGCCTGGCTGAAGAAGTTCCGGGAAGATCATCCGGACCCGGCCCGGTATCCGTCGGCCTGCCGGGACTATAGCCTGGCGCGGAGATACGCCCGATCCGTCGGCGGCCTGTTGCCGACCGAGGCGGAGTGGGAGTGGGCCGCCAAATCGCGACACGACGATTTCCTGTTCGCCTGGGGTAGCGATTTCGCCTCGAAGTCCGATGGCGAGAAGGCGCGTCTGGACAACCCGGACGCCAACGTCTTCGGCCCGGCCGCGGTGAAGCAATACCCGTCGGACAAGACCAATCAGCACGTCTACGACATGGTCGGCAACCTCCGCGAGCTCTGCGCCGACACCTACGTCCCCTACACCGAATTGAAGCTCGACGGAAACTCGCGCAGCAACCCGATGGTCGACGCGCGGGGGCCGGTCGATCTGGCCGGGCCGGATGTCAAGGTCGTCGTCCGGGGCGGCTCGTTCCTGTACTCTCAGGATCAGGCGATGGCCTTCTATCGATGGCGGGAGCCGCCCGGCGACCTGCCGGAGGACGTCGGGTTCCGCGTCGTCATCGAATGCCCGGCCGATGCCGAGGGATCGCATTGACTATGAGACGTGCATCGAGCGTCCGCAGGTTGTTCCGGGTTTTGCTGCCGCTCCTGTGGATGGCGTCGGGCCACGCGCGCGGACAGGCGCCGGCCCCGGTCGACCGGCCGCCCGAGGTCTGGGCGATCCTCGTGGGCGTAGACGACTACACGAATCCGGCGATCCCCGACAGTCGGACCTCGGTTCGGAACGCCCAGGAAATCCGACGATGGATCCGGCGGGCCGGCTGGGACGACCGGCACCAGGTCCTCCTGAGCGACCTCGGCAGCCCCCAGCCGGTGGCGCAGGCGTCGACGGCGTCCAACATCAATCTTCTTCCCAGCAAGCCGAACCTGGAGTGGGCGTTCCGGGAATGGCTGTTCAAGAGGGCCAGCGCCGGCGACCTCGTGGTCTTCTACTTCGCCGGTCGGTCCGGATGCGTGGCCGGGACTCAAGGGTCGCAGCTCGACGTCCGGCATGACCTCCTCCCGAAGGAGGCCGATCCGGAGAAGCCCGAACAGACCGGCTGGTCGCTCGAAGGGGCCGTCGACGATTGCGTCCGGCACAAGCTCCGGGTCGTCTGCTGGCTGGCCACCGAGGCCGGCGACCCTCGGCCCGCCGGGCCGGCCGCGGACTGGTCGGCGGGCGTGGCCTGGCTGTCGCGGCTGTCGCGATGGCCCGGGGTGACGGCGTGGCTGGCCTCCGATCGACCGCGGTCGGGCAAGGTCGGCGAGGCGGGGGACGCGTTCACCGCGGCCTTGCTGACAGCCCTGGGCGCATCCGGCCCCGAGTCGAAGGGCGATCGCCGTCGGAACCTGTCGGCCTGCTTGAGCGACCTGCAACAGGATGCCCGGCTCAAGGCCCAGGGGTTCTGCACCCTGGGCGGCGTCCCGCCCTCGATGACCTTGTGGCCGATCGAGAAAGACGCGGCGGAGCCGCGCCCCGAGCTGGTCATCCAGGCCGGCCACGCGGACCGGGTGATGGCGATGGCCTTCCCGGCCGACGGCCGCCTGATCGTGACCGCCGCCATGGATTCCACCATCCGGATCTGGTCGGCACCGGACCGGTCGTTGCTCCGCGTGCTCCCCGGCCAGTCCGTGGGTGTGACCGCGATGGCCATGTCCCGCGATGACCGATGGCTGATCAGCGGCGGAGGCCGGGGTGCGGTGCTCGTCTACGACCGATCGAGGGACTTCCGGTTGATCGCGATGGAGGCCGGTCAGCGGCATCGCGCCGGGATTCGTCAGATCGCCTTACTCCCCGACGGCCTCCATTTCGTCTCGCTCGACGCCGATGGCCGGAGCTTCCTCTGGGACCTGTCCCGGTCGCCATTGTCGCCCCAGCCATGGCTGCCGGACTCGGTCTGCAAGGAGGTCGCGTGCGGCGGGCGCGACCCGGGCGTCGTGGCCGCGCTCCTGGACGATGGTACGGTCCGGATGTTCGACGCGGCGGGGGGTGGCGGTCCCTCGCGGAAACCCACGCGCCCGTCCACCGCGACGATCGCGGTCTCCCCGGACGGCCGCCTGCTCGCTACGGGTTACGATGATGGCAAGGTCGTCATCCACGACTTCGAGAAGGGTACGCACCGCGAGGTCTCGGCCCACGAGGACGCGGCCCCCGTGCATCGATTGGTCTTCTCGACCGCCGGGGCGTTGGCGATCGGCCACAAGCACGGTATCCGCCTGATCGCCGGAGCGGGCATGCACGATACACCGCGGCGCTTCGACCTCCTCGGCCGTCCTCCCGAAGACCTGATCTTCTCTCCCGGCGGCGAGTATTTGGCCGCGTGCACCCAGGAGGTCGGCGCGTTGCGTGTCTGGCGGATCGCGGGCGACGGGCCGTCCGAGGTGATCGTGGACGACTCGGCCCAGGCGTCCCGGCTCGGCATCACTGGCAACGGCCGGGGCCTGGCCATCGCCGATTTCTCCGGTGGGCTGGAATTCCGCCCCTTCCACGCGCAGGGAGACGAGGCGCCCTGGTCCTTCCCCGCCCACCGTGGCAAGGTCCGGCAGTTGAGCGCCTCGCCCGACCGCAAGAGCCTCCTGTTCCTGGACGAGCAGCGGGGCATCCGGATCTGGGACCTCCAGGAACGCGCCTGCCGGATCATCCCCGGGACCTATCGCGCGGGCGCCTTCATCGACGACAACCGGATGGTCGTGATCCCCGACTCCAACGCGGCCAAGCACGCCGGACGTCCGGTCCTGGCCGACCGATCCGGGAGTCGCGCGGCCGCTCCGTTCTTCGCCGTCGAGACCGACAAATTCAAGGTGCCCGACGGGATTCCGTTCGAACGCGTCCTGGTCTCGCAGGATGGCCGTCGGGTCGCCGCGGCGGCCGACGCCGCCAAGGAGCCGTTGGTCTGCGTCTGGGAGACGAAGGGAGGCCGTCTGACGCACTGGATCACCCCCGACCGCCTGGAAGATCCCGTGCTGGTCCTGGCCCTCTCCGGCGACGGCCGATACCTGCTCACCGGCGGCGAATCGACCGTAGCCCGGCTCTGGGACCTCTCGACGCCCCCCGGCGAGCTCGTCGCGCCGGTCGCCACGTTTGCGGACCCTTCCGTGAAGGCGAATGTCACCTGCGCCGCGATCCGTCCCGGGCATGCCGAGCAGGTGGTCACCGGCCACAGCGACGGCGAGGTCCACGGTTGGAAGTGGGAGGCCGGCCGCGCCTCGGGCACGCTCGATGTGCCCCGCCTGGTCGCCCGCGAGTTCGCCACCGAGGTCAAGGCGCTCTGCTTCACCGACGACGGCCGATACCTGGCCGCATCCGGTGACGGCAGCCGGATCTGGGTCGGTGCCATGGACCCAAGTCCGCACCGGATCGACGCGCTGGACAAGCTCCGCCCCCATCACGACGAGCAGATCAACGCCCTGATCGCCTGGCGTGGAACGCTCGCCGGCAAGCAGGACCGTCCGATCCTGGTCAGCGGCAGCGACGACACGACGATCCGCCTCTGGGACCTCGAAGGCAAGGCGCTGCGGGGGACGTTCTCCGCGGCGAATCGTCCTGCCGGCCCCGCCGCGGCGCTCAACCCGGATCTCGAGTGGGTCCTCTACACGCCCGACGGGCTCTACGATTCCTCGGCGGAGGCCACCAAGCTGGTACAGTACCGCCGCCCCGGTGCATCGACGGCGCCCGCCCGTCGAGACCGAGGCCCGGAGCCGGCCGGGCTGGCGGTCGGGCTCCGCAGGCAGGAGGAGGCCGGTCAGCTCGACCAGCTCGCCGCGACGCACAACGTCTACGGGCTCGGCGAGCAGCTCTTGCGGGGCGAGATCCCCAGCCTGAAGAAGCCCGAGGAGCCCCCACCGATCGCGATCGCCGCCCCGACGCGCACCGATCCGAAGAAGCCCGAGGCCCGGCTGACGATCACGCTGGGCGCCGCCGACTTCCGGGACGTGCGGCTCTATCACAACGACGTCCCGATCCCCTCCGCCTGGGACATCGGCAAGGGGCCGAGGCCCCTGAGCGTGGACGTGAACCTCACGCTGCTCCCGGGGAATAACCGGTTCTACGTGATGGCCGGCCGGGATGGGGCCTACGACAGTTGTTCCCGGGTCGTCGAGCTCGACTACGAGGCCCCGATGAAGCCGGGCCAGGTCCACGTGCTGGCGCTGGGGGTCCAGAATTACGGGCGACGCAGCCTCCGGTTCGCCGAGGACGACGCGGACCAGCTCAGCGACCTCCTCCACGATCGGGGGATCGACGACGAGCGCAAGCCGGGCCTCCGTCGCGTGCTCAAAGGCGACGACATCAGCCGGGAGAACGTCGACCAGGTCTTCCGCGAGATCGCCCGTCGCGTCGAGAACCGGCCGCAGGATACCGTCGTCGTTTTTCTGGCCGGCCACACCGGCGTCTTCGAACGCCAGCGCTTCTGCCTGCTCCTGCCGAGTTACCCCTTCTCCGAGCAGGAACCGATCCAGGTGGCCTCCCGCGACGCCGCCATCAAGGAGGACGACCAGATCGACGACCGATTCGTCCTCCCCTACTCGGCCATCGAGGTGAACCTGGCGCGGATCAAGGCCCTGAATCGCCTGATCATCGTCGACGCCTGCCAGGCCGACTCCATCCTCGATGATCCCAGGGTCCGTGCGATCCGCAAGTGGATGGAGCTCTCCTCGAGGCGGGCGCGGACGTCCTACCTGATGGCGGCCCGCCGAGGCGAGCCCGCGCGGGAAGTCGGTCCCCTGGCGCATGGGCTGTTCACCTATGCCCTGCTCCGAGGGATGCGGGCCGTCGAGCTGGTCAAGGAGCCCAGGGAGGTCTCCAAGCTGGCCCTGCCCCCGGACGCCGACTTCAACCGGGATGGCTACGTCTCCACGGACGAGATCGACACCTACGCCCGGCAGGTGCTCCCCCGGCTCTCGGGCGTGTTCCCCATGCTGGCCGCCGGCCTCCGCGAGGGCGTCGCACCCCGCGGCGAGCCGAAGGGGAAAGCCCCGAAGGCCGAGGCCCTCGACCAGTCGCTCCGCCTCCAGGGCAACGAGGCGTCCTTCCCCCTGGTCCCGATCGGGCCGTGAGGGCCGAATCGATACCCGGTCACGCCCCTGGATCAGTGTCTCCTTCCCACCATACTCGATCATGCTGGATCATGCCTGGTACCCCCTTGGAGGTGATCCAGCATGGCGAGCATGATCGAGCATGGAGATTCGGGACGTCTTAAGAGACTTCTCGGCCGCCATAATATATATATAATATATATTATAATTAATAGTAATACGTCGATTGTCCGGGTTGGGTGCCTGGGTGGCCCATACTGGATCATGTTCTCCATGCTGG
Organism: Isosphaeraceae bacterium; assembly: GCA_052148775.1. Taxonomy (GTDB): domain Bacteria; phylum Planctomycetota; class Planctomycetia; order Isosphaerales; family Isosphaeraceae; genus CAVZRC01. Next base: position 8,856 of record JBKQHM010000231.1, read on the forward strand.
ATCACCTCCAGGAAGGGAGGGAGTATCACGCGCATGAGCGAGCATGGGAAGGGGACTCGCCCCCAACCATCGTCGTCCGCTCGCCCCGGGCCCGGTCAGTCCCTCGGTCTGGCGAAGAGGGTCCGCTCGGGCACGCGGGTTGGGATGTAGCAGGCGGCCTGCTGCCGTCGGGAGCTGAGGTTGGAGACCTCGTTCTGGAGGGCCGTGCGGAACTGGTCGAGCGTGTAGGGTGCGGTCCGATCCTTGCGGGCTCCGGCCAGGTCGGCGCCCGTAAACGACTGAAGGACGCCCTGGGCGAAGAAGCCGTGCCCGCGGGTACGATCCACGCCGCTGGGCCCCTCCTTCGAGGCGATGAAGGCGATCGCGCCGCGCCTCCGTTGCAGGTCGCGGACGAACGGCTTGATCTCGCTCTTCGAACGATCGTCCAGCTTGTGGACGCCGTCCAGGAACACGACGACGCGACAGCCATAGTCGGTCAACTGGCCCAGGATCTCGGCCAGGTCCGACGCCGCGAACGCCGGTCGCGGCGCGACGCCGCCGGCCGTGTCGGCCGCGGCGATCACGACGCCCTCCGGAGAGGCCAGGAGATGCGAGGCGACCACGATCGCCACGATATCGTGCTCGCGGACGCGCTTCTCCTGCACCAGCTTGTGAAGCTGGTCGCAGGCCGTGGCGATCGATCGGGTCGAGGCTTTCGCGCCGGCGAGGACCTGGGGCGGTCCCGGCGCGGCCCGGGTGCCGTCGGCGGAGGTCAGGTGATCGGCGAGCCATCCGGCGAGCGCCTCGGCATCCTGACCGGCATACTCCACCGAGGGGAGGCCGTCCGCGAATCGGTCGCAGCCGATGGCCAGCACGTGCAGACGGGGCGCGGGGGGCGCCGGCAGCCTGGGTGCGGCGGGCGGCGGCAGATAGACCAGGTCGATCGTCTCGGTCCGCCGTCCGCCGGCGACGTTCGTGGCCTCGGCGGCCAGTCGAATCCGACGGTTCGGGACCAGGCCGTTGAGCGGCACCTGCTCGTCGAACGCGCCCGTCGGGCCGATCCTGGGCTCGCGCGGCAACGGCCGTTCGTCGAGGATGATCCGCCTCTGGGCGATCGCCGACTTGCCGCCGGCCGAGATGCGGAGAAACACCCGGACGTCCGGCCGGTCCACGGCCCAGACCACGCCCGGCGCCGGCAACCGGCTGACTCCCGGGATGGGCTCGAAGACGATCCGCGGCGGCTGATCCTCGAAGGCGACCCGAGTCGGCGGCCGGGCTTCGGCAACTGGCGCCGGAGCGTTCGCGGCCCGGGCCAGCACGCCGTCGCGCCAGAGCCGATCCAGCAGGTCGCGCCGGTTCATAGCGTCGGCGAACGTGCCGATGGGTACGAAGTCGGTCGGTTTGGACGTCCGGAACGGCGGATTGACGTGCCAGCCGAGGAACCGCGCGTCCCCCTCGATCGAGGTGTCGTAATAACCCTGGGGTGTCCAGAGCACCCACTCCCGGTCGGTTCCCAGGAAGAGGGCCATCGCGGGATTATGGCGGCGCGTCGTCGGCAGCAGGGCCTCGAACGTGACCGGCCCGATGGTTGGGATCGCGACCGTCCTGCGGACCCTGAAGCCGATCGAGTCCAACATGGGCGCCCGAGCGGGCAGGGTCCCGAAGAACTCGCCGATCTCGTCGGCGTTGTTGTAATACCGGGCCCCGGTCGCTTCGCTGGCGATGCCCACCTGGACGAGCACATCGGCGGGGAGCAGTCCCATGGCGGCGGCGAAGCTCCTCGGCTCGACCGCGGCGACCGTCCAGGCCCCGGCGGGCCCCGGCCGAAACTCGGCGCCCAGCGGCGCGCGCTCGTCACAGCCGGCGAGCGGATAGAGCAGGATCGTCTGATCCAGCGAGCTGCTGGCCATCCAACGGCCGTCGGGCGAAGGGGCCAGGGAAACGACCGGCGAGCTGTGGCCGGCGTAGACGCGGGTGCGCGCGCCGGTGTCGACGTTGAAGACGGCGACCCCGGACTCGGTGCCGATCGCGACCGAGAGATGCGGATGGTCCTTCGTCCCGGGGATGAACGTCCACGACCACGCATGACGCTCCTGCCTCCGGTCGACCGCGAAGGCACGCGTCTGCCCGTTGGCCTGGACGGCTTCGAGCACCAGGGGACTGCCGCCGCGCCGGAGGGTCCATTCCTGGAATTCCGCGATCGCGCCTCGGGGGAGATCGGCCCGAGCGGTGGTCCTCGGCTCCCGCTTGTCCAGGTCGAACCCCTCGTAGGATGCGGGGGGATGGGCCGGGTCGAGGGCCACGCGCGTGAAGCCGATCACCTTGCCGTCTTCCGAGAAGCGGACGTCGAACGGCGTGCTCCCGGAACCTCGGAGCACCTGGGGCGGCCGATCAGGCGCGGTGGTATCCAGTACCGCGATCGACTGGTCGTGTCCGCCGGCATAGGCCAGCCGACGACCGTCGGGGCTCAAGGCCAGCGCATAAACCAACCCGGGCACCTGCCGGCGGTTCACCACGGCTCCGCCGGGCATCTCGCGGATCTCGACATCGCACGACATCCGCAACGGGTCCGGTACCAGTGTCGCGTCACTCTTGATGCTGACGGCCAGCCGTGGCCGTTGCGCGTCGTTCAGATAGGCCAGGCACTCGACCGGCCCCTGGCCGTCCTGCATCGCCAAGAACGACGGCGGTGCCGCGAGGTTCCCGGCCTGGTACAGTTGAATGCGTCCGGGTGACTCGCGGCCGACGGCGATCGTCCGGCCGTCCGGGCTGTAGGCCAGGGTATTGATCGCGTTGCGAGGATCATCGATCGGTGCCCGGGGTTCGATCGGGATGCGCCGGGCGACGTCCCAGGTCAGTAGGACGCCGTCCGCGCCGCCCGAGGCCAGGCGGCTGCCGTCGGGGCTGAATGCGATCGCCCGGAGACCGCCGGTGTGTCCGAGCAGGACGGCTGGCGCAGCGAATCCGGGCACGTCCCAGAGGATGACCTTGCCGTCGTTGCCGCCCGAGGCCAGGACGCGGCCGGTCGGGTCGAAGGCCAGGCAGCCCACCGTACTGGTATGACCGATGACCAGGGGCTGGCCGTCGGGCGGCGGGAGCAGTCGGGCCGCGACCTCGCCGGTGGGCGTGCGGACCAGGCCAGGGATGCGGAAGACGGTGATGTCTCCGCCCCGGCCCTCCATGCCGTAACCGGCGACGGCCAGGTACGACTGACCCTGGGCATCGGGCCGGGGCGAGACGGCCATCGCATTGATGATCCCACGTGGGCCTCGCCAGATCATCGGCCGGATTGACCGGGCCAGCCGGGGACCCTCGCGGAAATCCCAGACCTTGACGACCTTGTCCTCACCGCCCGAGAACAGCGTGAGGTCATCTTGCCAGATGAGGCTCCGCACCCGCGCATGGTGGCCGCCGGTCTCGACCATGAGGACCGGCATCCGATAGTTCCGCACCTCGTCCTGGGCCCGAACCGTCCCCGCCCCGAGGACGCCAACGAATAACCCGAGACCCAGCCCAACCCATCGACGTCGGCCCATATCCGCCGCCTCCGCTGGCGACGCCGCGAGATCGGCGCGGCCCGTGAATCCGAGAGCATTCGACCCGACCCGTTTTTTCTGGCCTTCCGGCACGGGTATGATACCATCACGTTCGATCTGTACGAAATGGGGCGACACGGTCTTGGCCGGCCGTCCCCGAGGGATGAAGGCGACGTTTCGTGCGATCCTCGCTCAGGGTGCCGAAGAGTCCCCGGAGCTTGTGAAAGATTGGGATCTCAGATTCCGGATGCCCGATTCCAGAATGGTCCATGCGTCTGGCTCGGGAGCTATCATTGATCTGGCATCTGGCATCGCGTATCTTCACAAAGCTCAGACCATTTGACGTGTCAAGGACCGCCGCGTGACTCGGAAGAGTCGATGAAACCGTTCGAATGAGGAGTCGATCATGGGCGTGGACTCGGGTGCCTTGATCAAGACGTTGAACACGACGTGCGTGAATGCGCTCCAGGCGGCGGCCGGACTGTGCCTCTCGCGGACCAATCCGAGCGTCGAGGTCGAGCACTGGCTGGTGAAGCTGGTCGAGGCCGCGAATACCGACCTGACCCGCATCTTCCGGCACTTCGAGGTCGACACGTCCCGGCTCCAGCGCGACCTGACGAAGGTGATGGACCAGTTCCGCACGGGCAGCCAGCGGACCCCGACGCTCTCGCTGCGGATCGACCAGCTCATCCGCGACGCGTGGGTGATCGCGTCGATCCAGTTCCGGGCGTCGAAGGTCCGCTCGGGCGTGCTGCTGCTGGCCCTGCTGGACGACGAGGAGCTGGGCCGGCTGGCCCGCGACGCCTCGCGGGAGCTGGCCAAGGTCGACGTCGCCGTGCTCAAGGCCAACCTGATGAAGCTGGTGGCCGGCTCGGGCGAGGATGAAGGGCCCTCCGCCCCGTCCGCCGCCGAGCCGGGCTCGACCGCCGGACCCGCCGGCGTGTCCCAGACGCCCGGCCTGGACCAGTTCACCGTCAACCTCACCGATCGGGCGAAGAAGGGGGAGATCGACGCCGTGATCGGCCGCGAGGCCGAGGTCCGCCAGATGGTCGACATCCTGATCCGGCGCCGGCAGAACAACCCGATCCTCACCGGCGAGGCCGGCGTCGGCAAGACGGCGGTCGTCGAGGGCCTGGCGGTGCGGATCGCCCAGGGCGACGTCCCCCCCGTGCTCAAGAACGTCGTGATCCGCACCCTCGACCTCGGCCTGCTCCAGGCCGGCGCCGGCGTCAAGGGCGAGTTCGAGAACCGGCTCAAGCAGGTGATCTCCGAGGTCAAGGGGTCCCCCACCCCGATCATCCTCTTCATCGACGAGGCCCACACCATGATCGGGGCCGGCGGCGCCGCCGGCCAGAACGACGCCGCCAACCTCCTCAAGCCGGCCCTGGCTCGCGGCGAGCTGCGCACCATCGCCGCCACCACCTGGGCCGAGTACAAGAAATACTTCGAGAAGGACGCGGCACTGGCGCGGCGGTTCCAGGTCGTCAAGGTCGAAGAACCCGACGAGGACCACGCCATCCGTATGATGCGCGGCATCACCGGGGTCCTGGAAAAGCACCACGGCGTTCGCATCCTCGACGAGGCCGTCGAGAGCGCCGTGAAGCTCTCGCACCGATACATCCCGGCGCGACAGCTCCCGGACAAGTCCGTCAGCCTGCTGGACACCGCCTGCGCCCGGGTGGCGATCAGCCAGAACGCCATGCCACCGGCCATCGAGGATTGCGGGCGGCAGATCGATCACCTCCGGCTCGAGCTGGAGATCTTGGACCGCGAGGGGGCGACCGGCGCCAAGCACGACGAGCGGATGGCCGAGCTCAAGCGGGCCCTCGACGAGGCGCGTACGCAACTGGCCGCCCTGGAGGCGCGATGGGCCGACGAACGGACGCGCGTCGAAGAGATCCGCACCCTGGCCAAATCCACCGAGGCCCGCTACCTGGAGGAGAAGAAGAAGGCGGCCGGCGAGGGTGAAGCCCAGCCGTTCCAGCCCTCCGCCGAGCTGCTCGCCATGCAGGCCGAGCTGAATTCCAAGGCCGAGTCCCTCCGCGCCGTGCAGGGCGAGTCGCCGCTCTTGCAGGTCTCGGTCGACTCGCAGACCATCGCCGCGGTGATCGCCGGCTGGACGGGCATCCCCGTTGGCAAGATGCTCGCCGACGAGATCCAGACCGTGCTCAATCTCCGGTCGAAGCTGGAGGAACGCGTCATCGGCCAGTCGCACGCCCTGGAGGCGATCGCCCAGCGAATCCGGACCGCACGCGCCAACCTGACCGACCCCCGCCGGCCGATCGGCGTCTTCCTCCTGGTGGGGCCCAGCGGCGTCGGCAAGACCGAGACCGCCATGTCCCTGGCCGATACGCTCTACGGCGGCGAGCGCAACCTGATCACGATCAACATGTCGGAGTATCAGGAGGCCCACACGGTCTCCAGCCTCAAGGGCTCGCCGCCGGGCTACGTCGGCTACGGCGAGGGAGGCGTGCTGACCGAGGCCGTGCGACGCCGGCCCTACAGCGTCGTCCTGCTCGACGAGGTCGAGAAGGCCCACCCCGACGTCCTGGAGCTGTTCTTCCAGGTCTTCGACAAGGGCACGCTCGAGGATGGCGAGGGTCGCGAGATCGACTTCAAGAACACGGTCATCCTGCTCACCTCCAACGTGGGCACCGACACGATCCTCAAGCTCTGCAAGGACCCCGACACCACCCCCATGCCCGACGCCCTGGCCGAGGCGATCCGCCCCGACCTGCTGGGCGCCAAGTCGGAGCGCGGCGTCGAGATCTTCAAGCAAGCCTTCCTCGGCCGGCTCATCGTGGTCCCGTATTACCCCATCTCCGACGCCATCATGCGACAGATCATCCGGCTCCAGCTCGGCCGGATCGCCCAGCGGATGCAGCAGAACCACAACGCCCAGTTCAGCTACAGTGAGGAGCTGGTCGACAACATCGCCGCGCGATGCCGCGAGGTCCAGAGCGGCGCCCGCAACGTCGACCACATCCTCACGCGGACTCTGCTCCCCGAGATCTCCCAGGAGGTCCTCGCACGCATGGCCGAAGGCCGGACCCTCAGCAAGGCCCATATCACGGTCGACGACAAGGGGAACTTCCAGTATTCGCTCGCGTAGGACGCCGCGTTCGCCCGGGCTCGACCGGCCTACCCGCCTCGCATCGATCCGGCAAGTGCCCGGCCCTCGACGGATCGAGGGCCCTCCCCGCCGGTCGCCCGATAATGCCGATCGGATTGACACGAGTCGGATCAAGATCGACATCGAAGAAAGACATTGCAAACCATCTTGACGACTCGGGCTATTCGCGATAAGATAATGTTGTTATGGCTCGCGATGGGCCATCAACCTGTCCGGCTATGGTGGCCCTGCCGTGCGATACCGCATGTGTGGGGTTTTTTTACGCCCTCAGATGTCCGATGACCGGACGAACGGGAATGAACCCGTCACCGCGGTAACGATCGCCGCATGAGGCTCAAGAGGCATGATTCCCCCGGGCTCCCCGGAGGCGCGGTATGTTCTTGGTGATTGACAGCTCGGCGAGCCCTTCTCGCATTCTCGTGCCGAGCGACGGCCCCCTCATCCGGACGGCCGCTTGCGGACGCGTCCTCTCGAGTCAGGTCGTGTCACCTCTCGCCCCGATCGGGATGAGCCGAGCATCGTATCGGTCCCCGGATGCACCGATCCTCTGAACCAACGAGAGAGCGAGGATGTCGTGTTGCAGCGATTCCGAGATCGAGGTGAGGCCGGTCGTGTACTTGCCGGGAAGCTGGTCGCATACGCCGATCGCCCGGATGTGCTCGTACTGGCCCTGCCGCGTGGCGGCGTGCCGGTAGGCTACGAAGTCTCCCAGGCGCTGGAGGCGCCGCTCGACGTCTTCGTGGTGCGGAAGCTCGGTGTGCCGGGCCACGAGGAACTGGCGATGGGCGCCCTCGCGTCGGGTGGGGTCATGGTCCTCAATCAGGACGTGATCCAGTCGATGAACCCCTCCTTCCGATTGATCGAGTCCGTCGCCGGGCGGGAGCTTCGGGAGCTGGAACGGAGAGAGCGGGCCTATCGCGGCGACCGTCCGCCGCTCGATGTGCGTGGAAGGACGGTGATCCTGGTGGACGACGGGCTCGCGACCGGCTCGACGATGCGGGCCGCCGTCAAGGCCCTGCGGCGGCTCGGGCCCGACTGCATCGTCGTCGCCGTGCCGGTCGCCTCGGCCTCGGCCCGCGCAGAACTCGGCCGGGAGGCCGACGAGTGCATCTGCGCGATCACGCCGGATCCGTTCTACTCCGTCGGGGTCTGGTACAAGGACTTCTCCCAGACCACCGACGACGAGGTGCGTGACCTCCTCGAACGGGCCGACGTCAGTCTGATGGTCCCGACAACAGCACGATGAGGAATTCCTGAGATGGCGACTGCCCCATTGACCGACCTGACGCACGACCTTCTCGTCGATGCCGTGCGCGAAGCCGCGCACCCGCTACGGGGGGTCGTCGGCGACTATGATCCGCTTCTGGAACTGATCGGCGACGCCCGCTTCGTCCTGATCGGGGAGGCTTCCCACGGGACGCATGAGTTCTATCGCGAACGCGCGCAAATCACCAAGCGGCTGATCCGGGAGAAAGGCTTCAACGCGGTGGCCATCGAGGCCGATTGGCCGGATGCCTATCGGGTCAACCGGTACGTTCGCGGCCGCGACGATGATTCCGAGGCCATCGAGGCCCTCTCGGGATTCCAGCGATTCCCGACCTGGATGTGGCGCAACGCCGACGTCCTCGACTTCATCGGCTGGCTGCGCGATCACAACGACGCGATCCGAGCGGGCAAGCCCAAGGTCGGGTTCTATGGCCTGGACCTGTACAGCCTCCACGCTTCGATGGCGGCCGTGATCGCCTACCTGGAGAAGGTCGACCCCGAGGCGGCCGGGCGCGCCCGGCGCCGATATGCCTGCTTCGAGAACTACGGCGACGACCCCCAGGCTTATGGCTTCGCCACGGCGTTCGACCTGGGCCAGACCTGCGAGGACGAGGTGGTCACCCAGCTTGTCGACCTCCGCCGCCACGCGGCCGAATATGCGATGCGCGACGGCCGGATCGCCGAGGACGACTACTTCTACACCGAGCAGAACGCGCGGCTGGTGCTCGATGCCGAGCACTACTACCGGACAATGTACCGCGGCGAGGTCTCCTCATGGAACCTGCGCGACCGGCACATGGCCGAGACGCTCGACGGCCTGGTCGACTTCTCCCGTCGCAATGGGAACCCGGCGAAGGTGGTCGTCTGGGCGCACAACTCTCACCTCGGCGATGCCCGGGCGACGCAGATGGGCATGCGGGGCGAGTGGAATGTCGGCCAGCTCGTCCGAGAGCAGTATGGCCCCGACGCGATCCTGGTCGGCGCCACCACCTACGATGGCACGGTGACGGCCGCCTCGAACTGGGATGCCCCGGTCGAGCGGAAGCGCGTCCGCCCGGCCCTGCCGGGTAGCTATGAGGCCATCTTCCACGACGCCGGCCACGAGCGTTTCCTCCTGACGCTCCGCGATGGGCGAGTGCCGAGCCTCGATCATCCGAGGCTGGAGCGAGCCATCGGCGTCATCTATCGGCCCGAGACCGAGCGGGCCAGCCACTACTTCCACGCGAGCCTGCCGGCCCAGTTCGACGTCGTGCTCCATTTCGACCGGACGCGGGCCGTCGAGCCGCTGGAGCGTACCGCCGCGTGGGACCGGTCCGAGGTCCCGGAGACGTTCCCTTCGGGCGTCTGAGGGACGGGTCATGACATGCTAACGCCGGTGTCGGCAAAAAAATCGAGGTGCGGGATGGTCACGCAGGGCACGAACGGCGCACTGAAGGAGCGGTTCGTGGAGATCGCGGCCGGTCGGAGCAGGGTCAGGGGAATACTGAGCATCCCGCCCGAGCCGCGGGGGGTTGTCGCCTTCGCCCACGGCAGCGGGAGCGGGCGATTCAGCCCTCGCAACCTCCTTGTCGCCCGGGTGTTGCAGGACGCGGGCCTGGTGACGCTACTGATCGACTTGCTCGAAGGCGAAGAGTCCCATGACCCTCGGAACGCCTTCGACGTCGATCTCCTCGCGGAGCGGCTCGATGCCGCCACCCATTGGCTGGGCCTGGATGCCGACACGCGCGGGTACCGGCTGGGCTACTTCGCGGCCAGCACCGGCGCCGCGGCGGCCCTGATGGCCGCGGCCCGACGACCGGAGCCCGTGGCCGCGGTTGTCTCGCGCGGTGGCCGGCCCGACCTGGCGTGGGTGGATCTCCCGGACGTCATCGCCCCCACCCTGCTGATCGCCGGGGGCCATGACGACGAGGTCCGGGAGCTGAACCGTCGGGCCCTGACCCTGCTGCGCTGCCCGAAGGAACTGGTGGTCATCCCGGGATCCACACACCTCTTCGAGGAGTCCGGGGCGCTGGAGCAGGTCGCCGTCCTCGCGGAGCGGTGGTTCCTGCGGCATCTGGGCCCCGATTCCCCGTCGCATCGCGATCCGTCGAAGACGAGCACAGTCGAGCCGGTCTCGACCATCCGTGAGCCACGATAGCGTCCGCCGAAGGGTTCGACGCTCCGCAACCAAACTCAGAGCCGGAGGAGGCGCGTGAATGGGATGGTCCTGGCGAATCGGTCGAATTGCGGGCATCGACGTCTACGTCCACCCGACATTCCTGATCCTGCTGGCCTGGGTGGGCCTGGGACACTACCTCGCCCATGGGGATCCGGCGGAGGCGTTCCGTGGCGTGGCGTTCATCCTGGCCCTGTTCGGGATCGTCGTCCTGCATGAGCTGGGGCATGCACTGACCGCGCGCCGATACGGCATCCGCACCCGCGACATCACGCTACTGCCGATCGGCGGCGTTGCCCGGCTGGAGCGGATCCCGGAGGTCCCGTCACAGGAGTTATTGGTGGCGCTGGCCGGTCCCGCCGTCAACGTCGTGATGGCCGCGGCGATCTACCTGGGGCTGTGGCTCGGCGGGGGCCTGTCCCCCATCGACGAGTCGCTCCAGGTCGGGGGCGGCTTCCTCCAGCAGATGTTCTGGGTCAACGTCTCGCTGGTGATCTTCAATATGATCCCCGCGTTTCCCATGGATGGGGGCCGGGTGCTCCGCGCCCTGCTGGCGATGCGATGCGATTACGTCCGAGCGACCCAGATCGCCGCCGTGATCGGCCAGGGGATCGCGATGCTCTTCGGCTTGCTGGGCCTGTTCGTCAACCCGTTCCTGATCTTCATTGCGCTGTTCGTCTGGCTCGCGGGCGCGCAGGAGGCGGGCGTGGTCATGCTGCGCTCGGCACTCGGCGATATACCCGTGGGGCGCGTCATGATCACCGAGTTCCGCTCGCTCCGCGCAGACGACCCGTTGTCGAGCGCCATAGGATATCTCCTGGCCGGATTCCAGCAGGACTTCCCGGTCCTCGATGGGGATCGTCTGGTCGGTGTGCTCACCCGCAATGACCTCGCCTCCGCGCTGGGATCGCACAGCCCCGAGACGCCCGCTTTTGAGGTGATGCAGCGGAGCTTCGCGACCGCGGACCCGAATGAGATGTTGCAGACCGCCTTCGGCCGGCTTCAGGAAGGCCAGACGCGCACGCTGCCAGTCGTGAGGAAGGGACGACTCGTCGGGCTACTGACCGCGGACAGCCTGGCCGAGGTGCTGTTGATCCAGCAACGCCTCCGCGAAGGAGACCGGCCCGGGATGTTCGGCATTTCGCCCGCGACGTCCGAGCTGTGGGATCGAGCCGGCGAGCCGGCCCAAGGTGTCTCCGCCTGGTAAGTGTGGATCGCAAACAATACGCGCCCATCAATCTCTCTGGAATTGATCGGCAGAGGTCTTGACTTCGTCGAGGCTGCTCCAATATTCTAGAGATCGGTAATTGCTCGCGAAGGGCAATGCGATCCGGCTAAGGCGGCCCCGATGTGCGTATTCACGCATGTGCGGGGTTTTTTGTTGCGCCGTCGAACACCGGAGACTCCTCCGCGATCGCTACCTCACGGGTCCGGTCGAACTCGCGAAACCAGGACTACGGCGAATTTCCCCCGGTGCCCCAGGACAGCCGGATAGCCGAGGTCGAGCAACGGATCGGTAGCCTGGAAAAGAGCCTCGACCTGCTCCGGCAGGAGGTCGGCAATCTCAAACGCATGATCCGCTTCCGATGGAAAGAACCCGACCAGGCCGAGCCGCGTCCGTTCGTACCCGCCCAGTAATTCCACGCGTGCGGCCGATCGGGGCGGGATCGGCGATGCCCGGATGAGCCTTCATCGAGGAGAAATCCGATGAAAACGCCTCGCACCATCCTCTTCGCGGCCGACTTCTCGGAGGACTCCATCGAAGCCTTCCGCGTCGCATGTTCGCTGGCCTCCCGCGACGAGACCCTGATGATAGTCTACCACGTCATCGATACCGATCGTGACGCGGAGGCACGCTCCTCGCCGAGCGTCCAGGCGCTCGAGGCCGCCCGCGAGCAGCAGATGCGCGAGGTCTACGTCCCGGACCGTCCGATCGAGCTGGGCTATCGCACGAGCGTCGGGCCGGCATCGGCGGAGATCCTTCGCACCGCCGCCGAGGTCAGGGCCGATCTGATCGCGATGGGGACGCACGGGCGCACCCGGCTGCAGCGAATGCTGACCGGGAGCGTGGCCATGGACGTCCTGAAGAAGGCCCGATGCGCCGTCCTGGTCCTCCGCGGTCAAAGCGGCGTCCCCAGGACCGGCGATATCCGCGTGATCCTCCACCCGACGGACTTCTCGGAGGCATCCGAGGCCTCACTCGATGTGGCGCAAACGCTCGCCCGCGACGCCGGTGCCCGGCTAGCCGTCATTCATGTCGTGCCGGTTGATCTCTATCTCGAGGGCAGCATGGCGCCCGAGATCGATCCCTGGGACTACCAACATTCCCTGCACGTCATCCGAAAACGCCTCGAGGGCGCCAACCTCAAACACCCCGTCGAGACCATGCTCGGACGCGGCCATCCGGCCGATGAGATCCTCCGCGCGGCCGACGATCTCGGCTGCGACCTGATCGTCATGGGGACACATGGATTCACAGGGCTGGGCCACTTGCTCATGGGCAACGTCGCCGAGGTAGTCTTGCCGAGGGCGTCCTGCCCCGTGCTCCTCGTCAAGCCATCCGAGCAGGAGACGAGGCCCACCGAGGCGGAGTTCCTCCCCGAGGCACAATCCCTGACTTGATCGAATAACCTGTTAGCTTGCCAATCCGGAAAAGCCCTCGATCGGAAAGGACCAGGACCATGAAAGCCAGGGAATTGATGACGCAGCCGGTGGTCAGCGTGCGGACGGACGCGAGCTTGGCCGAAGTCGCCAAGACCATGGTGCAATGCCGGGTCGGCTGCGTGCCCGTCGTGGACGAGGAGAGTCAACTCCGCGGCATGATCACGCAGACGGACTTCGCCGCCAACGAGCACGGCGTGCCGTTCTCAACGGAAGCCGTCCTGCATATGTTCAGCCATCCGCTGTCCGGGCAGGAAATCGACAAGGTCCGCGAGGACGCGCGGAAGGTGAAGGCCAAGCAGATCATGATCACGGAGGTGATCACGGCCGACGAGGAGACGCCCGTCGAGGAAATCGCCAGGGTCATGCTCCGATACGACGTCGATCACATTCCCGTCGTTCGCGAGGGCATGCCGATCGGGCTAGTCTCTCGCCACGATTTCCTGCGGATGATCGCCGGAGTCCCGAAATCCGAGCGACGGTGCTGATCGAGGCCCAGCCAAGGCCCTTCTCGATGACAGATGCATGGTAACGGGAGAGCTTTTCCGCCGCAGTTGCCTTGGGCGTCTTGCTCCATTGGAGAGGCTCGCGATGCATGTGAAATCGAAGCTCGTTGCCTTGATACTCGCGGTGTTGCTCGAAACGTACTTCCCGTTCGGGCATGGCCTCAGCGGCCAGCTCGAGCAGGCGAACGTCACGACGGCATCGGCACGGGGAGGGGCTCTGGTACGGTCGGCGAGTTACCAATTCGAGGTGTTCTGCTACAAGACAGGGTTACGTATCTTCGTCTTCGATCCGGCGGGCTCTGCGATCAGCGCGTCGCTGCTCAAAGGGACCGTGGACTTCTACCACCCCAATTCGCCTCGCCCCTGGTTCACGCGGCCGCTCCATCCCGCGCCGGCGCAGCCCGGACATCCGTCCGAGTCGCTCGACCTGGCCATGGACCTCAGCACGGTTCCGACATCCGGGGTGACCGTGACGATCGTGATCGACGGACTACCCGGTCCGAAGGCGCCCACCGCACGGTTCTCGCTTCGCTTCGCGCCGGTCGAGATGCCTACGACTTCCTCCGATGCCGGTCAGGTGGTCATCCCGGCACAAGCAGTCACGGTTCCGACGACTCAGGTCTATCACTTCGCGACCCCCGGGCTCTACCGGACGGCGTCGGACGCCCTGATCTGGGTTCCGACCCCGGGTTACTACTACGATGCCCCTGTCCAGTATTACCCGAATCCGCAATCGACCCTGTCATCGGGCTGGCAGCCCGCTCACCCGGCACCCGAGCCGACTCGCGTCATCGTTACCCGAGGGTCCGGGGCACCGGATACGATCCAGTCGGAGTACTACTGGCGACCGCGAGCCTGGGGGAATACGGAGGCATACCAGGCTTGGCTACGCGGGCAGATGAGGCTGGAGCAGTCGGCCGGGCGGTCACCCTCGAATTTCGGCGGGGACTGCGCGAGGTGCCACAAGCGATGAGGCCGCCGATGCCCCCGGGTGGCCGTGAGGGAATCGATGCTCTTCGACTTTTCTCCCGGGGCGGTAGCCCGGATTGGGGTAGGTCCGTGAGTCGGTGGTCGCGAACCTTGCGGCGCCGGTCGAGTCGATGAGTGCGTCACACTGCGGAGGATCGAGTGAAATGCGCGCCATGGTCCTGAATGCCCTCGGTTCGTTGACGGACAATCCGGCGCCGCTGCGATTCTCGAGTCTTGCCGATCCGGTCCCGGCCGAGGGCGAGCTGCTGATCGAGGTGCATACGTGCGGTGTCTGCCACACCGAGCTGGACGAGATCGAGGGTCGGACGCCCCCACCGCGCCTCCCGATCATCCCGGGTCATCAGGTCGTCGGCCGGGTCGCGGCGATGGGCGCCGGGGCGGAGCTCTTCCGGCCGGGTGATCGCGTCGGCGTCGCCTGGATCTTCTCCGCGTGCGGGGAATGCGACTTCTGCCGCCGCGGTGAGGAGAACCTCTGCGACCGGTTCCGGGCGACGGGGCGCGACGCCGACGGCGGCTATGCCGAGCTAATGACCGTGCCCGAGTCGTTCGCCCATCGCATCCCCGACAATTTCAGCGATGCGGAAGCCGCCCCCCTGCTCTGCGCGGGCGCCATCGGCTACCGATCGTTGCGGTTGACCGGCCTGCGGGACGGGCAGAACCTGGGCCTCACCGGCTTCGGTGCCTCGGCACACCTGGTCCTGAAGATGGTGCGACACCGCTACCCCCGCTCGCGTGTCTTCGTCTTCGCCCGCGCGGAGGTCGAGCGCGCCTTCGCGCGGGAGCTGGGCGCGGCCTGGGCCGGCGACACCGTCGACGCGTCTCCCGAGAAGCTGCATTCCATCATCGACACGACGCCCGCGTGGACCCCGATCGTCGAGGCGCTCGAGAACCTCGAGCCGGGCGGGCGACTGGTGATCAACGCGATCCGCAAGGAAGATCGCGACAAGGACGCGCTGCTCCGTCTCGATTATCCGGCCCACCTCTGGCGTGAAAAGGAGATCAAGAGCGTCGCCAACGTCGCACGGGCCGATGTCCGCGAATTCCTGCAACTCGCCGCCGAGATCCCGATCGCGCCCGAGGTCCGGGAATATGCCCTGGAGGACGCCAATCGGGCTCTCGTCGAATTGAAGGCGGGGGAGGTCCGCGGGGCCAAGGTCTTGCGGATCGCCTGACTCAACCGGTCGTCGTGACTCGCGTTCGGTCGACAGTCCGCCGGCTCCGGAAAACCTCCAGCGAGACGTCCATGCACAGGCCCCGGAACGTCGCCCGTTCGCGGGGCCCGGAAAACTCCCCTTGACTTGGGCTCGTCGAACCAAATAATCTTCATGTGGCTGGATGCTCGCGACGGGCAACCAGCCCGCTGGTCATGGCGGCCAGCATGGATCATTCTCGCCCCGACGGATGTTCCATTCCCGCGGCATTGATCGCCGTACTCATGGCTCACGAAGGGATTTGGTCCGCCTCGACCCTCCATGAGAGCGGCAGTACGCCGGTGACATTCGATGCGTCCGCGTCAAACGTTCCGACCCGATCTGCGTGATTGCGTCCTGGAGGACCGTCTTGCTCCGGTCATATCCAATCTGGGAGTGATCGCGCTGACCACCGGCGGGTTCATGCTGCTGATCCCCTTTCCCGGCGCTTTCGTCACTCCCAGTGGCTCGGCGATCGGTCCCGGCCCGGGTAGTTCCTCGAGCGTGAGCGGCACCCCGGTCAACGTGCCGTTCTTCGTCCTGGGTGGCGGCGGTATATCCAGCGCGTTGCCCGGCAACATCACCGGGGTCCCGAGCCTCGGGGCCGGTGGACCGGCCGGCTCGACGGGGGGAATCAGCGTGACCATCAATGTCGGCTCGGGCGCCGATGAGGCGACCAATCCCGTCATCCCGCTCGTCACGCGCAACACAATTGCCAACGACCTGCTCAATCCGCCTCCCCTCATCGGCGGCCAGCCCTCCGGAGACACATCGGCCCCCTTGCCCGCCGGTCAGGGCGGTGCCAGTGTCACCCCGGCTCCCGCTCCCGCTGCGCCCCCGCCGACGAGCGGGGCGGCCAGTGGGCCGGCGATGCCGCCCCCGGGTAGTAGCCTGAATGGCCCCTACCTCCGACTCCCTTCGTTGTTCCCCGGAGGGTTTCCTCCGATATTTCCCCTCGGATCTCAGCCGGGAACCGCCTCGGGTGCCCCGACGCCCTCCACACCCCTGCCACCGCCGGGCAACGGTCAGAGCGGGCCGTCCGCGGGCAGTGTCCAGTAGAGGCGATGGCCCCGGATCGTATCAAGATTGCCCGAGAGTCTGTCCCGGAAGCCGGATTGGTCCGTTGTCGGGTGGGTGAAACCCACCGAGAGGACCTCGCACCGGTGGGTTTCACCCACCCGACAAGACCGATCTCGACCCTTCCGAGACAGACTCTTAGCCCGGTCCGGCTCCTCCTGTCGACCGGGACGCCCCTTCCTCGAAAGGCTTTTTCACTGTCATGGGGTCCATATCCATGACAGCGCCCCCGGGGGGCTTCGCCGCCTCGATGTAGACGTCCATCTGCTGCCCGATGAACAGTGGCATGTCACTCTTCTTCGGGAGGGCATAGAGGACCTGCAAGACCCGGGTATCCACCCGCTCGGTGTTCGAGCCGGTGAGGCTCTGCTTGGGGATCACGTAGGGCTCGGTGTCAAAGTAAGTGAGCGGGAACGTCACCTGGGGGCGCCCCTTCAGGGTCGCGACGGCCCTGGCGCTGGTGGTGAAGTACGGAAGATCCTGCTCGTCGATGTCCACCCGGACGTGAAGTTCGTGGATGTCGCCCAGGACGATAAGCGGCTCGTTCCAGACCAGGCCGGCGTACTGGCCGGGTCGGACGTGCACCTGGAGGACCTCCCCGTCGACCAGGGCGCGCACGACCAGGCGCTCGATATTGATCTTGATGCTCTCGACCTGGCTGCGACCCTGCAAGACGGCCGCGCGGTACATCTCCTTGTCCTTGTCCCAGGTGACCTTGAGCCGCTGGAGATCGGCCTCCATCCGCATGAGCGTGGCCTTGTTAGCGAGGTAGGCATAGCGGTCATGGTCTCGATCCTGGGCCGCCTCGGCGTTGCGTTCGAAGAGGGCCTCCGACCGTTTATAGGCGATCTCGGCGTCGACGAAATGGGCTTTCGCTTCCTGGACGGACGCCTCGGAGGTCGGGATGTCGCCTTGCTGCGGCGCGGCCAGGATCCGCTGATACTGGGCCTCGGCGGCCTGGAGGTTGGCCTCCATGACCAGCAACTGCGCCTTCAGGTCGCGGTCGTCGAGCCGGAAGAGCGGATCGTTCTTCTTGACCATGTCGCCGCGTTTCACGTAGACATCGGTCACGACACCCGCGACCAGGGTGCCGATCGGGATGTTCTCGCGCTTGGCCTCGATCAGGCCGGCGCCAGCGATCGCGCGGAAGCCTCGGGGCACCGATGGCGGCGTGATCACGGGCTCGGCCGCCGACGGCACGCGCCGGGCCATCATCACGTTGATGATCTCGAAGATCAGGAAGGCGATGGCGACCAGCGGCAACAGATATTTGCTGAGTTTCTTCATCAACGATGGTCCCCATCCGCGAATCGACCGTGCGACGGGTGCGCGATCAGCTCCGGAACACGATCGCGGGCTCGAGCCGGACGACCCGCAGCAGGCAGAGCACGCTCGTGATCATGCAGATCAGAATCACGGCCGCCCCGGTGATCGGCAGGAGCTGCCACGGGGTGAAGAAGGCCAGCTCCGTGTTGCGGGCCAGCAGGCCGAAGACGCCAGCCAGGCCGACGCCCAGGCAGTAGCCGAGCATCCCGACCGACGCCGCCTGCACCAGGATCATGCCGACGAGCCGTTCGTTGGTCAGGCCCATGGCCTTGAGCGTCCCGAATTGCTTGAGGTTCTCGATCGTGAAGTTGTAGAACGTCTGGCCGGCGATGGCCGTGCCGACGATGAAGCCGAGCAAGGTCGTGGCACCCAGGTTGATCGGGATGCCGGTATTGAGCAAGTAGTATTGCATGGTCATCCATTTGAATTCGTCGCTGGTCTTGGCCTTGAGCCCGGTCCGGACGTGGATCCGCCCGGCGATGGCCGCCGGGTCCTCGCCCGGTTTAGCCTTGGCCAGGATGTAGGTCAGGGGCATCCGCGGCTGGGGCGTGAAGGTCAAGGCTCGGGAGTAGGTCGTGTACACCACGGGGTTGGATTGGAACGTCCGCGTCGTCTCGCAGATCCCGACGATCACGGCACGTCGGTCGTTCATCTCGAGCTGGCGGCCGAGGAACCAGCGCAGCTCGGCATCGGTCCGCGCCGATTCCCCCCCCTGCCCTGGGAAGAGCTTGCGCAGTCCGACCTTGTCGACGATGATGCCGTCGGGCTTCCACAGGTCCACCGTGCTGCCGACGTACAGGCGGCGGGGCGCGCCGACCAGCGAGACGTCGTCGAGCCCGAGCAGGATCACCGATTCGATCACGTCAACGCGGCGGTCGGTCACCCGATCGCGGAAGGACACCTTGGCCTGTCCCTGGCCTTTGTAGAGCGGGACGGCCCAGAGGACGCCGTCGACGCCGCGGACCCGGTACAGGTTATCCTCGATCATCGGTTTGACGTCGTCGACATATCGAACGTTGCCGTCCATGACCCAGAGGTCGGCGCCGCTGATGTCGGTGATCTGGGCGGCGGTCCGCAGCATCAGTCCGCAGAAGATCGACCCTTGCTGCGTGATGAGGAGCGCCGCGAACGTCAGGCCGGTGACGATCCCGGCGAATTTCGCCCGGTCTCCGGTCAACATCTTGAGCGCCACCCAGGCCATGTCGGTTACCTTGATCGAAGAATGTGCCCGACGTGAACCGGCCCGGGCGCGCCAAACTCGGATACGTCCGCGTTTCAGACTTGCGGCATCGCCATGGCCGCGGAGAGGTTCGACCGGAGGGATCCGTCCGTCGTCCCATCGTTGGGAAAACCGGCGCAAGAAAAAACCCCAGCCGTGCACCGAGTGCTACGACAGGGGCCGACATCGCCGGTAGCCACGCCCATCATGAGCGTGAGCTACCCCACATTATCGGAATCCGGTCGACGATTCAAGAATCCAATGTGCGAGAAAATGTGTTTGCGGTCCGTGTCCTCGCCCGCAATCTCCCCGATCCCGGCCTGGCCAAGTGTCACAATCCGAGCATGGTTCGGGTAAATCGCTCAGTGGAGTGTCGACGGGCGAGCCTCCTTACCGGTTGACTCTCAGAGTCTGTTTCAGGAGGCCGATTCGAAGGACGACTGGAAGGCCGGGTCGTGTCGATCTTCACTCCACGCAACCCGCCAATAGGATGAGCCTTGCGTCGGCAACCTCCAGCGGGCGCCGCCCACTTAGAGGCTATCCGGAAAGGGCTAGGAAATCGTCGTAAACTCTTGCTGCGACACAATTTGAGGCGAAAGGGTCGCGGGTCGCCACAACCATTTACGTCCCAGGTAGTTACGCCATTTGACCCCGGACTTCCCGGACAGCCTCT
>JBKQHM010000232.1:0-18158 GCA_052148775.1 Isosphaeraceae bacterium
GCCGGCCGAGCATCCCCTTGACCGCCTCCTGCATTCGCTTGAGGGCGCTCTCGTATTCGTGCTCGTCGGTGCGGTTGTCGGCGGCGGCCTCGAACATCTCTTCATGGCCGGTGACGAACCGGTCCCGGCGATAGTTCTCCTCGGGGATCGTCCGGGCGAAATTCTTCATGATGGCCCAGGACGCGTACGTGCTGAACTTATTGCCGCGCGAGAAATCGAACTTCTCGACGGCGCGGATCAACGACATGTTGCCGTCAGAGACCAGCTCGAAGAAGTTATTCGAGGGCCCGACGTGCCGCTTGGCGATCGAGACGACCAGCCGGAGGTTGGCCCGGATGATCTGGTTCTTGACGGCCAGGGCTTCTTCCTGGAGCCGCTCGATCTCGTCCAGGTCGCAGGTGCGGGCCTTCACCGGGTCGACTTTGGAGCGGAGCTCGTGGGCCTGGTACTTGAGATAATTCATCTTCCGGAACAGGTGCATCTCCTGGTCGCGGTCCAGGAGCGGGACCTCGTAGAGGCTGGCGAGATACGGGGGCAGGCCCTTGGGCGCCTTGGGGCGGCGGGGCGGCTTGCCGTCGGCCGGATCGGGCATGGGCGCCAGGATCTGCGGCCCGACCTCGGGGTTGCTGAAGCTGGCGTTGTCGATGAATTCGAGCTTGGTCCCGAGGATTCGGCGGGCGCGCATCTCGTTGATGACCCGATAGATACTCGAACGGGTCCGGCCGTACTGCTCTCGCAGGATCTCGACGGACACCCCCATGCGGAACCGACGGTAGATTTGCGCCTTGGCGTCGTCGTCCAGGGGCGGCGGCGAGGACGGAAACACCGCCCGGTCGGGGTGATCGCGGTCGTAGGCTTTCAGGGTTAATCGGACCGTTTCTGTTGAGCGTGACATTTTGCGTGCGATCCTCCGCGCGATCTCGACCAGGCCGGCCTGCCCTGGGCGGACGAGCGCCATACGACGGGCGCGGCGAATGATTTCGTCCCGCTCCGCCTCGGTCAGTTGCCGAAACCGAGTCCCCCGTTCGACCTGCGTGCGGTGGGCCGTCACGAACCGCTGCAAGCTCGACTCGAGGAACCCTACCTTGGTGCGACCGCCGATGACGAATCGACGAGCCACCAACCCCTGACGACGCCAGCGTGTCACCGTGCGTGTCGACACGCTGTATCGCCGACTCACCTCCGCAACCGTCAGAACCGGCTCGGCCACTTGCTCGACGGCCTGTCGCGCCGTCGCCGAAAGATCTTCCACGAACAGCCGCAAGTCATGTTGAACGTCACCGCCATCCAACACCAACGCGGGCCAACCGTCGGGGCGAAACCCCGTGATCCGGAAACACAGATACTCGTAGGGATAACATTTTGCATCCTCGATCTCGCCGAGCAACTGCTCGGCCCGATCGATCTGCTCCAGCCGGCGCTCCTTCGGTGCGAATCGCGTCTGCTGGTCTTTCAGTTGTTTCATCGCGGGATGGCGATACATCTTGCCCATCCTCGAATCCCCTTCGTGGACCTGCGAACCGGCAACCTCCTGAGCATGCCACGCGAACAGAAGCCCATCATTCCGCTATTCTATCGATCGCACTCGGTATTTGCCGGGCGACGAAAAAATTCGGACTCATTTCCGGATCCGGACATCTTGCAAGCAATCCTCTCTCAACTCTTAGCGTTCCATCGCGTCATCTCAGCGCGCGTCTCCAACAAAATTGCCCGGGGAGTGAATTCTACTCGCCATGATGACCCCAATCCGCCGGCGATTCGGTGCAACTCGTTTTTGCGTACACTCTTGAACGAAAAATCCCGCCATTCCTCCACAGCCCCACGAACCGTCCATCAGTAAGACGCCCGCTGACACGTTTTGGTTCTCATCGCGCTGAAAAAGTCGCTGCCTCACACCCTATTCCTGGCTGGGACCATCATGTATTACAGATTTTGCCAATCTGCAAAAGTCGTACCGATCGCTTCGACTCAATCCGAAAAATCGTTCCTGAGACCAACCCGCGTCGTCTCCTCGCGTCCCCTTCGGTCATGTCGGTTTCGAACACCTGTTTCAAACAGACGTTTGAAATCCGATTTTTGTTCGGAGGTTTCTTTGAGAGTATGGGACATTCGGGGCGACGACGATCGACACGACAATCGTGATTCCGGCTTTACGGTCGGCCGACAATCGCCTTATCTGTCAACAATATAATCGTTTACATAACCCACGCCGGAAGTTCGCGCGGCGCGGTACGGCCCGTTTTTCCCGACAAGAATCATCGGCATTTTGGGAGATTCTCGGATTCCCCGAGCGGGAGAGTGGATTCGATTCTCGGCCCTCGATCGATTCTGTAGGGAAGAGGACCGGATGACCCGGGGAAAGGCACACGGACTCAGGACGATTGCAGCCAATCAAGCGAAGGATGCCAAATTGACGTGTCCGGGCGACTTCACGTAATGTGTGGGCGTGTCGGTACGGCGGAGCCGGAAGGCGACGGGAGCAAGGAGCCGGGGATGGGCAAAGTGAACGGGCAGGGCGTGGGGGGGCTGTTGGACCGCTGCCGCGGGATCGTGCTTGTGACATTGATGTTCTCGGCGGTCTCCGGGACATGCCGCATGGCCGCGGGACAGTCTGCGACATCGGTCGTGCTCGGCGAGGCGGTGCGGCGCGGGAGTACGTCGCGGGTCCGGATCGAGCTGAAGGCCCAGGGATTGTTGCGGCCCGGGCTGCCGCCGGGGAGCGTACCGGCCGAGGCTCGCCTGCCGAAACCGCGGTCGCTCGACGTCCAGACCCGACTGATCTTCAGCGAGCGTGTCATCGAGCTGGACCAGGGGCCGGCGACGGCGTCGGGAAAGGTGGACGGATCGGGGGGGACGGCGGATCGATCGGAGAGTCGCGGGAGGCCCCGCAAGGTCGTGCGGCACGTGCTCCAGGCCGCGTCGGCGATCAATGGTGAAGTCCGCCCGATGGCGACCGTACTGCGCCCGGAAGTGGCCTTGCTGGTGGCGGAGCGTCGTCGACAGGAGGGACCGGTGGTGGTCGTCAGCCCGACCGGGCCGCTGACGGAGTCCGAGCTCGAGGTGGTGCAGGCTGTCGGCGACCCGCTGGCAATGGGCGACCTGCTACCCGACGGCGCGTTGGGGATGGGGCGGCACTGGCGGGTCGGCCCGCTCGCTGCGCAGACGCTCAGCGGCTACGACATCATCACGGCGAACAATCTGGACGCCACGCTCGAGTCGGTCGATGGTAACAAGGCCCGGATCCGAATTAACGGGCGGATCGAGGGCTCGTGGCAAGGCGGACGGGGCGTGATCATCTGCGAGGGGCTCGTGAGTTTCGATCGCCAGATGGGCTGGATCGAGAGGGTCGAGGTCAACCGCGCCGAGACCCGAGAGCCCGGCCCGATCGAGGTCGGCCTGGAGCTGAAGAGCACGCTGACCGTGACCCGGCATCCGGAATCGCCGCCGGCCACGCTCGCCGATGCGGCGCTGGCCAATCTCTCCCTAGAGATCACTCCGCGGAGCGAGCGGCTGCTCCTGGTCGCGCCCGACGGCAAGTCCACCCTGCTCTACGACCGTCACTGGCACCGCTTCATGGACGACTCCAAGCTGACCGTGCTGAAGCGGGTGGAAGGCGGTCAGGTGGTCGCCCAGTGCAACCTCTCGGTCGGGCCGGCCGCCGGCCGTGGCCGGCACCAGGACCCGACCCAGTTCCGCGACGATATCCGCCGTACCTTGAAAGGGCGGTTCGTCCAGTTCCTTGGCGTGGGCGAGATCGACGGCGACCCGGCTGGCGGGTTCCGCTTCAAGGTCGGCGTCCAGGGGCGAGAGAAGGACCTCGGCGTCGTCTGGTACTATTATCTCGTCGCCAGCCCGGCCGGCGACCAGCTCGTGGCGATCTTCAGCCTGGCCGATCAGCATGCGAGGGCCTTCGGCAATCGGGATGAGGAGATGATCGGCTCGCTCCGGTGGAACCGGGAGCAACCCCCTTCTCCACGTTGAGCCGAATCGATCCGGGCCCCGGCGGGATACCTCGAGCGCTTCACGCTGGGATTGCAGGCGGCTCATACGAGCCCGAAGCGTCCGCGAGTGGATCGATGATCCCCGCCGGAATTCACTCGCTGGCTCTTCGGGCTCGTATTGATTCGATGCGGTCATCCCGCAGGCAACCCAATCGTTCAGCACTCTCGAGCCCTCGCCGTTGCGACGCGATTTCGGGCCTGATGGCGGTACCCGGCTCGGTGCATGTTATGGTTTAATAGCTCATGGGTATCGTCGGTCCCCAGGGACAAGCGGGCGGGATCCGGATCGACGGGGTCATCTAGTTCTGAAGGCGGTTTAACATGGGCGCGAGCCGGTTCCGTTGTCTCGATCCGACGGGGAATGGCGTCGGCGGTCGATCCTCGTGGTGCGTCCCGCGGGGGCATGTCGGCGGCCGGCATGCGACGATCGGATGGCTCGTCGCACTGATCGTGCTGGATGCGGGGCTGCTACCGGCCGGTCGGGCTCGGGCGCAAGAGGCACAGCCGAAGTCCGAGGCGGCGAAGATCGCGGAGCCGGCAGAGGCTCACGTTGAGCCCCTGAGTGCCCGGTATCGATTCACCGAGACCTACGCCGTCGAGGAGAATGCCACCAAGCCCGAGCTGATCACCCAGTACCAGGTCGGCTCCCTGGAGACGAACAGGGTTGAGGTCGAGAACGCCCAGGGAGCCCCGGACCGCTCCGAAGGCTCCATCCAGGTGATCTATACGGAGCGGGCGGCGAAGGTCAACAAGCTCGGCGAGGTGACCGACCTCGTGCGACGATACGATGGGTTTCGTGCCGGGGGCATTTATCAGGCTGTCGAGGCCACCCCACCCATGATCAAGGGGCTGTCCGTCTGGTGTACCCTCCAGAGGTACGGCGTGCCGAAAATCCTCAGCCTGACGGACCAACGACCGCTACGCCAAGAAGAGTACAACTTAATCAACGAGAAGCTATTCCTCCCCCAGCTCTCGTCCGTGCTACCCCCGACGCCAACCCGGATCGGGGACACGTGGGAGATCACGCGCCGGACGAGCCGATCGCTCCTGGGCAACGCGGTCCCCGATGATGGGGAATTCGACGTCAGGGGGAGATTGGTCGAGGTCCGCAAGGCGCCCGGCGGAAACACCTTGACGGCCAGGATCGAGATCACCGGTCAGTTGACGATCGACAGTGCACCGGCAGGGGTCAAGGCCTGGATTTTCTTCGTGTTCGAGCCGCCGCCGGCCGCCGAACCGGGTACGAATCCGAAAGCCGAGTCCAGCAAGGGGATCATCGAGGCGCGAGGCCAGATTTCTCGGGTGCTGATGACTCGAAAGCTCTCGACGCCGATCGATGACAACGGTCGTCTCAATCGGATTCTCACCCGTGAGTTGACCATGGCGCGACGGGCGGCCAGCAGCCCGTTGAACATCCCGGCCACTCCCCCGGTCGCCGACAAGGCCAACTCGTGGATCCGATACGACGACCCCGACGGGCGGTTCCATTTCATCCATCCCCAGGAATTGCGGCTCGCGAGCGACACCTCGCAGAATCCCGACCTCCTCGAGTTCGTCGACCGGAAGCTCACGGGGACCGACGCGGTGATCTTCAATATCCAGCGCGAGGATAAGGATGCCGCGCGGAACCGCCAACTCCTGGATCCCAATTATCACATTCGCGACATGAGAGCGACCTGGCAGAAGACGAAGCAGGATGTCATGGAAGGGGACGCCGGCTGGCTACCGAACGACCCACAATCCCCGGGGAATCGTCGAGTCCACCGATTCGAAGCCGCCCTCAAGAACGGCCCGTCTGGCACCCGGACCTACTGCAATCAGTACCTCCTCCTGGACACGAAGGGGAGCATCGTCGTGATGGCGCTCACCGAGCGGAATGACCACCTCGTCTTCCGGAACGAGGTCGAGGATATGATCAAGAGCTTCGAATTCGATCAAAGGCAGGGTGTGGGTGTTCCGGCCACCCGGCCTACTCCAGGAACCGGCCCGGCCGGAGCCGCCCCGGCTGTTCCCCAGCCTCGGCCGCGCTAATTCATCCATCGGCGGGATCGCCGCCTGGAGGCGCATCCTTTCCTGGATCACCCCGGCGAGGCGAGTTCCACGGCGACCTCGGCGGCAAGGCGGGCGTTGGCAACCAGGAGGGCGCAGTTGGCCCGGAGGCTGCGACCGGAGGTCGCCTGACGGATCGCGTCGAGCAAGTAGGGCGTGAGCAGCTTGCCGCCGATCCCCTGATAGCGTGCATCGGCCAGCGCCGCGTCGAGGGCGTCCTGGAGCGAGTCATGATCCAGGGCTTCGGACTCGGGCACGGGCTGGACCAGGACGATCGCCCCGGGCAACCCCAAACTCCGATGGACGCGGACGAGTTCCGCGGTCTGGGCGGGCGAGTCGACGCGGTGCTCCAGGGTCAACCCGGACGATCGCACCAGGAAGCCGGGCAGTTCGTCCGTGCGATAGCCGACGACGAGGACGCCCCGGGTCTCGAGCGACTCGAGCGTCGCGGAGAGGTCAAGGATCGACTTCATCCCCGAGCAGACCACCAGGCACCCATCGGCGCGGGCCAGCTCATCGAGGTCCGTGGAGAGATCGAAGCTGATCGCCGCGTCGCGATGCACGCCGCCCAGGCCGCCGGTGGCCATGACGCGGTGGCCCACGGCGAAGCGGCGGGCGATCCAGAGCGTGGCCGACACCGTCGTCGCGGCATTCCGGCCCGAGGCCACGATCGCCGCCAGGTCGCGGCGATTGGCCTTGGCCCAGACCGCTCGCTCGCCCGCAGAGTCCGCCCCGCTTCGCGCCAGGGCATCGTCCTCAATCGTCGAGTCGCGGGCAAGGTCTTGGGCGGCCGGGGTTTCCGTCGCGGCCGATCGCGCGACTTCGACGAATTCCGGATCGGTCAGGCCGATCCGGATGCGGCCTCCCAGTACGGCGACCGTCGCCGGCTCCGCCCCTGCCTGGCGTACCGCCGACTCCATCGCCCGCGCGGTCTCGAGGTTAGACGGCCAGGGGAGCCCTTGCGCGATGACCGTCGATTCCAGCACGACCACCGCTCGGCCCTCCTTCATCGCGCCGGCCACGGCCGGCATCCAAGCAACTCTTTCGGCAACCATGGATCACTCCTCGTTCCGGAAATGGCCGATTTCGGCTCGATCGCTCCGTAGGTCGGAAAGGGAAGTCCTGTCATTCCGACGTCTCGAAATTCTCCTGAGGGAATTCGCGAGGTTGGCAGGATAAATAGGGTCCCCTCGATCTCGTTGGGCTCGGTAATAGTTTTGGGACTTCTCTGGCATTCCGCGCGGCAGCCGATGTGAACGTCCCGGGCAACCTGACCAGGTATCGCACCTTGCCTTGGTTGCAAGGATCGATGATGCGTGTGTGCTCGATCGGGCCGACCGGTCACGCAGGATTCATCGACTTCGTTGACCTTGACTCTGGTTGGCTTCGTGTTTTCGTATCATAATCAAAGTGTCTACTGTTTTTCCTCGCCCCAAAATGCGCGATTCCGAACGATGAAGAGCCTACCTGCTCAAGGCCATTGCTTGTTCGATGTCATCGTCGCCCAGACTTTTTTTCGCCGATTCTTGAGGCGGGGGGCCACAATCCTTGTAGTTGTTCCGTAGAAGCTTGGGGGAACTCATCGCTTGTCATCGAGAAATCGAGATCCAATGTCCAGACATCTGGAATTTAATAGCAATGGGGTATTGCGGACGTTAGAGGACGACGCAGGCGAGCCAAGGTATAGCCGACGGGGCGAATTCATGCGTGCGATACTGGAAATCGTCCAAGGACCGCTCAAGGGTCGTCACTTCGTCCTCGACCGACAGGACAACTTCATCGTTGGGCGGTCGCGTTTTGTGCATTGCCCGATGCCGGAGGATCTGGCGCTGTCGCGCGACCATTTCATGATTGATGTGACCCCCCCCGCGTGTGAGCTGAGGGATCTGGGGAGCACGAATGGGACGTTCGTGAACAACAATCGGGTCGACCGCGTGCGACTGAACCCGGGCGACATGATTGCGGCGGGCCAGAGTGTCTTCCGGTTTCGGATCGAGGCCACGTCCGATCTGTCCTCCGTCGATGACCTATCGGCGGCCGAGGTCCGCGGCAAGAAGGTCGCATCGCCACCGATCTGCTGCGCCGGTTGTGGAACGAAGGCACCCGCCAACCTGACGGTCGCCGGGCCGACGGGGGGATCCTCGGGCGAGCCGATCGAGTGGTGGTGCGTGGGCTGCCGTTCGGAGGCGGCCAACCTCCCGCAGCCGGTCCCCTATTACACCACCCTCCGGGAGCTCGGTCGCGGGGCCATGGGCGTGGTCTATCAGGCGCAGCACAACCTGACCGGCCAGATGGTCGCCCTCAAGCTGATCATGCCCGAGACGGCGACGACGCGCTCGGCGATCGATCGCTTCCAGCGCGAGATGTCGGTCATCAGCCAGCTCCGCCACCCCAACATCGTCGAGTGCTACGAGCAGGGGATGACCCGCGGCCAGTTCTGGTTCGCGATGGAATATGTCGCGGGGTCGAACCTGGAGACCCTGGCCAAGGCCCAGCCCGGCCGATATCCGATCCAGCAGGGCTGCCGACTGGTCTGTCAGATCCTCAAAGGGCTCGAGCAAGCCCATCAGCTCGGGTTCGTCCACCGCGACATCAAGCCCGAGAATATCCTGATCGGCGAATTGCCCGAAGGGCTCACCGTCAAGATCTCCGACTTCGGCCTGGCCAAGAGCTTCCGCGGCGTGGGATTGTCGGGCCTGACGTTCTCCGGCGAGATGCGCGGGACGATCCCGTTCATGCCCCCGGAACAAATGCTCGACTTCAAGACCGTCACCCCGCTGGCCGACCTCTACGCGACCGCCACGACGCTCTATTATCTCCTGACCTGCCAGTATATTTACGACGATTCGGCCGGCGGGGACCTGATCCACATGCTCCTGGAACAGGCCCCGATCCCGATCCGCACCCGGCGGCCCGATGTCCCCAAGGCCCTCGACGAGGTCATCCAGAAATGCCTCGCCCGCGACCCGAAGGCCCGCTATCCGGACGCCACCGCCATGCGCAAGGCGTTGAAGGCATTTTGCTGACCAGGCCCTGGATGTCCTTCAGGACGTCCGAGGGCTTCAGGAACTCGAGGCTATAGATCTCGCGCTGGTGGCCCTTGGGATCGAGCA
Organism: Isosphaeraceae bacterium; assembly: GCA_052148775.1. Classification (GTDB taxonomy): domain Bacteria; phylum Planctomycetota; class Planctomycetia; order Isosphaerales; family Isosphaeraceae; genus CAVZRC01. Next base: position 9,164 of record JBKQHM010000232.1, read on the forward strand.
GGAAGACGCGTGAGGGATGGTCGATCGTGCCGGTCGGGCCGGCCTTGGCCCACATGCCCCAATCGGCGATGACCGAGTGGACTTCTTGCGGCGGACCGGTCAGGAAGTGCCAGGCGGCCGGGTCGGCGTGGAAGAGGCGGGCATAGTCGCGGAGCACCTCGGGGGTGTCGCGTTTCGGGTCGAGGGTGATCGAGACGAACGCGACCGAGGTGCCCCAGAGCTTCGCCTCCTTGAGGACATTCTGGATGCGAACGATCGACTGGGTCGTCGCCGGGCAGACGCCGGTGCACGTCGTGTAGACGAACGAGACCAGGACGACCTTCCCCTTGAGCGAGGCCAGGTCGAAGGGCTTGCCCTCCGAATCGATCAACACGGTGCGCGGGGCGGGCCCGATATCGGCCAGCGGGCTCGAGCGGGAATCGACTTCGGCGAACTGCGAAGGGCCGGGGAAGACGAAGAGTGTCCCGGCGAGGATCAGGGAGACGAACATCGGCAACTCCGTAGTCGAGACACGCGAGACCCCCGACCCGGTGCCTCGCATCGCTCACTGCGTGGGAGCAAACCGGGTGTCGTACCACTTCATTCTATTTGATGTGGGTTGGATCATCATCAGGACATCGCTGGCATTGTAATCTTTCCCGATATCCGCGGCGACCTTCGTGAGCAGGCCGTCCACGCGGGCACGGAGGATGAATCGGGGTCGGGCCTGGTCGTCCTCATTCGAGATGTGCTTGATCTCGTCCTCGGTCAGGCCGTAAATCTGGAGCTTTTCCTTGGCGAGGTGCATCGTGAGCCGACTCTGGGCCTCGTCGTTGATGAACTCAATCCATTGGCTGGATGCACTCTGATAGTGCGGCTTGGCCTGGGCGAGCTCCTTGCTGCACACCTGCAACAGCGGTTCGCCCCACCACACCCCCTCCCCGGACTTGACGTAGATCCTCTCGACCCGGCAAGCGAATTGCGGCTGGACGATGGTGACGGGATCGAGACGATCCACGTCGCCGCCGAGTGCGGTTCGGCGTGGTGCCCGATCGAGATCCGATGTGACGTGACAGACAATACAGTTGTTCCCCAGGTTCCCGGGCCGTGTGGTCTGGCCTCGTAGCGCACCCACGCGAATCGCCTCGGTCCATGTGGAGCTCGTCGACGGGCCGGCAACCGGGCAGATCACGCCGATCCCGACGATCCCGCTGGCATGCGACGCCACGCATTGCCATCGTCCCTGACGCCTGACGTAGACGTTGGTCATCCGACCTGGAGTCGGGTGGCCCGCGATCTTGATCCGGCTGGTAACCACGGCCGTATCGCCGAAGACTCGCGTCTTGACCTCATCCAGTTCGATCGGCCGGACGCCGAAGGCGCCGTTGCGGAGGTCGGTGAGCCTTGTCATCTACCGTTCCCCCTGGAGTCATGGCACTCATCCTCTACTCTGCCGTCAAGGGGGTCCGGCGTTCCCGATTTCCGGGGATGGTGCGAGATCGTCCGTGAGGCGGGAAGGCCCGATCAGCGAATCGCGGCGTCCGAGGCGGACCCCGTCGGGAATCCCTCGCCCCGGACGTCTCGTTCGAGGCCCTTTTCTGAGTGGAGATTGCACACGAACGGCGACGATTACGGCGCCCCGCTTCCCGGGTGACGCCCCATGTCCGGATTCATCGATCTGTTGCCGCACTTCAACAGGTCTTGTTGATTCTTACCATCACCCATTCACGCTGTCACAACAGGGCTAACAATGACGTTATCTCATTGAGGGGACCGAGATCGAGAGAAAAAACCCCTGAATACGCTTGGATCTTTACGTATGGAGCTACGATGGACCTGAGAACGATTCTCCGTGCGATGGTCTTGTCCCTGGCCGCGATCGGGACGGCCGAGGCCGGTTCGATCAACGACTTGCAACTGTTCGATGGGACCGGCGGATCGCCGACGGTCACGATCGACTACACCAACGCCGACGGCACCGGCAGCAATTCGGCCTACGTCTACGCCGATCCCCAGGTGAGCAACGGTACGACCACCCCGATGTATTACTGCGTCGACCTCTGGCACGACAACTATCTGGGATCGACCTATACGATCACGCCGGTCACGAGCATGGCGTTCAGCACCAGCACCTTCTCCGATGTGGACAACCGGATCGGCTGGCTGCTGACTCAACCCCAGGACACGCCGGATGGGCGGGCCGCCGTGCAACTCGCCATCTGGTACACCGTGGACAACGTCAACAGCGGCTTCTCCTTCAGCGGCGGCGATGCCACGCTCAACAGCGACTACAACACGCTCATCAGCTTCAGCGGCTACAATCCCGCCGTGAATTATTCGGCCGATTTCTTCCAGGCGACCCACGACTCCACCAACACGCTGTACCAGAACCTGGTTTGTGAACACGGCAATTTCAATTCGCAGTCGGTCCCCGAGCCCGGCAGCATCGTGATGGCCGGCATCGCCCTTCTGTCGCTGGCCGGCGTCGGCCTCCGGCAACGGATGAGCTGAGCCCGCCACGAGTATCGAGACGTGTCGGGCCGTGACCTGGGGAGGAAGAGGGTGATTGTGCCCGCTCCCCGACGGTCGCGGCCCGGCACCGTTCCGCGAATCGGAGATCAGTTCGCGATCAATCCGATGGCGTGGGGCCGGATCGTGAATTCCGTCGTGTCGGTCAGTTCGGCCGCGGAGGTATTCCCGCTCCCTCCGGACGGCGAGGACTCGACGATGATCTGTCCGCCCCCGCTGAAGGAAGGCTTGCCGAGGAAGAGCAGATTCACGGACTTGGTCTTCGTCTTGTAACGGGCGATGAATGGGACCGGTCGTACGACGCTCTTTCCCTTCTTATTCACGGTCTGGGTGATCGCGTAGCGATCGGAGCTGTCGGCACCGGACAGGTCGGATTCGCTGCTGAAGACCAGCTCGACCTCGATCGGCTGCTTGACTTTACCCGCGCCGACGAAGATGATCCGCTCGGCGATGATCTGTGGTGCGAAGGACCCGCCGGCCACGACCAACGGGGTCGTCGTCGCGGTCAACGAGCCGCCATCGGCGGAGGCTACGATGATGCCGTCCACGACGGGTTGATCGACCGCGAGCCCCGTGAAAGTGGCGACACCGTCCGAGGCGTCCACCGTGGTCGCCCCGAGCAAGCCACCCCCGGCCATGGAGAGGACCACGGGGCCGTCGAAGGTCGTATCCACGTGCCCATCCGGATCCTCGGCCGCGACCGAGATCCCGAACACTTCGGAGCCTTCAACGTTCGCGGGCGGCTGGGCCGTCACCACCAGGTGGTCGGTGTCCCAGCCGATGTCGTCCAGGGCGGCCCAGTCGAGCGAGGTGAAGAGGCGACGGACGCCCGGGTCGAGGGGCGTGACATCCATCGTGGGGGCCTGTCCGTAGGAGGTCACCGTGGCGGCCCAGAGTCCGTCGGCCGGGTCGCCGAACTGGCCGGCCGGGTTCAGGGGCACCGGGCCGCCGTAGGTCGCTTCCGCATGCGGACCGGTGAAGGTGTCGTTCGCACCATCGACCCAGGCCTGCCAGCCGGGTGAGGTCCCGAGGCCCAGGACCCGGCCGATCTCGTGTTCGGCCATGGTCAAGAAGTCGACCTGATTCGCCGCCGGTGGGCCCGACGTGCCGGCGAAGCTCCAGTCGACGTCTTCGTTGAAGCGGATCGCACCGCCCCAGATCCCGATGACGGAGTTGGCACCCCGCGTCTGGACCGTGTCGACCCAATCGGGCGAACCGTCGACGGTATAGCCGCCGAAGCCCCCTTGTCCGCCCAGTGAGCCTTGCCCGGCGAATCCGCCCACGAAGATGAGGATCGTGTCGGCGGGGATACTCAGGTTGTTGACCGTCCGCTCCAATCCGGTGGTCGGATCGAGGAAGCTGGCGGTCCACGTGTCGCCGGCGGCGGGGTCCGGCGCGATGGCCGCGAGCGAGTCGTTGATCTGGCCGCCGATGATCTCCGCGGCCTCCTCGAGCACGGTCCTGGCGGCGGGATTCTCGGCGAAGAAACCCAGGCTGTCGTAGGAATCGTCGAATTCGATGTTGAGCGACAGGGGTATCCGTTCCTCCAGCCGCTCCCAGCCGGGCCGGAAGCCTTTCCGGCTCGGCGGCCTGCGCACCCTCATGATGTCTCCTGTGGGGGCAACCCTCCTTGGTCCCACTCCTATTCGATCGCATGCGCCTTGAACAGTACGGGCAGGATTATTCGATAAGGAAGGGAAGGATGTCGATCTCATCGTGCGGGCGGGATGGTAACGGGTTTGGAAATGACTGGCTAGAGGAAATCCAGACCGCTGTGTATGGCGTGAATCCTCACATTCTCCGGCCTGAATTCCCGATTCTCAAGAATGCGGACTTGCGCCGTGTGCGGCCACATTTCGCGCCTCGCCGATCCTCGTCGATGTGGCGGATTTTCAAGGATCAGGGAACTTGCAACGACTTTTCCCGGGTCGATTACGTCAAGATCTGGAGCGAAATCCGATGGCGAAGCCAGTGAGCAAGATCGGCCATGTCCGCCAGGGTCTGGTCGGACTGACATTACTGATCATGGCGGGAGTGACGCAGGGCGGTCTCTTCCGACCCACGGAGTTCGAAGTCTCCGCCACTGGGGTGGTCATCAAGAGCGACCCTTACGGCCGATCGATCCCGATGTCCAAGCTGCAAGTCCGGGAGTCGCGCGTCGTGGACCTGGACCAGGAGCCTCAAATGCGGCCCGGGCTCAAGATCAACGGGATCGGGCTACCGAACTACCACTCGGGCTGGCACCGACTGCGTTGCCGGGAGACCGCCCTTGTATTCCTGGCCCGGTCGAGTCGAGCCGTCTACATTCCGACCTCGGCGGGTCATGCGATCCTGATCGGCGCGGAGCGTCCTGATGAATTCCTGGCGGCACTACGACAGCCGGGTACCCGAGTCCACAGGTTCAGGATGGCCGGCGATGACTGATGCTCGATCTTGAAATCCCTATTGCCTCTTCCAGAGCCCTGAATCTCTGCCATTTCTCGCTGAGAGCCTATCCCACCAGGCGTCTTTCGCAGGGTGGGTGAGACCCACCAAGTGCTTACAGTCACGGGAGATCGGTGGGTTTCACCCAGCCGAGCTTTCGGGCGGATCGTGACAGCGGACATCTCTGGTTCGCCTGATGGACATGGAGAGGGCCGGTCAGGCTATCCCCGAGACGACAGCCGTCGGATCGTGGGGACCATTCGACTTGCCCCGTGTGCGGCCGAAAAGAGGATCGTTCGCGCGCCAGACCTCGACCGCAAGCCCGCACACAAATCCTTTCCGGAGAGCAAGTTGAAGCTCGAGTGAATGAAATTCGCGCCGAGTCCGTATAAAATCGTGGAAGGATTCGCCGGACTCGCGGCAGTATTGGAGGAATTGAGAGGGACAGCCTGACGGGAGCGCTGCTGATGTCGATGCGAATTACCGGGTCCGCGATTGGCGAACTCCATACACTCTTCCGCTGGGGAGCGATGGGGACATGGACAGACAGCCAGTTGATGACCCAGTTCCTCGCCCATCAAGAAGGGAGCGAGGCGGCGTTCCGGATGTTGATCAATCGGCATGGCCCGATGGTCCTGGGCATCTGCCGGCGGATCCTGGGAGACGAGCATGCGGCGGAGGATGCATTCCAGGCGACGTTCCTGGTCCTGGTGAAGAAGGCAGGAACGCTCCGGGATCGCGACCTGCTCACGAACTGGCTTTACGGGGTGGCCTTACGCGTCGCCAGCAAGGAACGTGCGCGGGGGGCGCGTCGCCGTCTCGCCGAACGTCAGGCGGCCGAATCGTCGACGACCTCGGAAGGCGCGACCGATCAGGTCGAGCTGCGGTCGGTTATCGACGAGGAGATCCGTCGGCTGCCCGAGCGGTATCGGGTTCCCCTGGTGCTCTGTCATGTCGAGGGCCTGCGTCACGACGAGGTCGCGCAGCGCCTCGGTTGCCCGGTCGGGACGGTCGAGAGCCGGTTGTCGAGGGCGCGCGAACAATTGCGGTCGCGCCTCGCCCGGCGTGGGCTGGCGCCGACGGCCTCGGCGCTGGGTGCGGTCTTGCAGCCGCCGAGGATGGGATTCCTCCTCCCGTCCCTCGTGGAGCCCACGCTCAAGGCGGCGATGGAGTACGCGATCGACCCGTCGGGGATTGCCAGGGCCATGATCGCGGGATTGTTGCATCGCGTCGCGGGCCTGCTCTGCTCGGGCCCTGGCGCGGTCGCGGCGGCCCTGGTGATCGCCACGAATGTCGTGGCCATCACGCTGAGCGTCTTCCCGGCCGCCGGCGAAATGCCGCAAACCAGTCCACCGACCCCCATCTCGGTCGGACGCCGGGCCGTCGCATCGCCATCTCCGGTGATCGCACGCAAGGAATACCCGCCGATGCGTTCGGCCTCCGCCGTCGCCATGCCGATCTCCGGCATCACCATCGACGGCCGACTCGACGACTGGCCCGAGGATCTCGAACCTTATCCGATCCAACATCAGGTCTTCAACCTGCCGGAGTATGACTCGCAATCCCGGGACTTGATTCACAAACCGGATGCCTATTTCAAGGTTGGTTACGACCGCGGGGCCGGATTGATCTACCTCGCCGTCGTCATCCTCGACGAGGACCAAGTGGTCCATCCCTCCACCCATAAGGGACCCGACTCCGTCATCTTCAAGTCGGACGCTGTCGAAGTTTATGTCGACGGCATGTTTTCCGACCGGAGCAAGCCCGAGGACTTGACGCTCGATGCGTCGAAGATGCCCGTGCTCCAGTACGTTGGCGTACCCGGTGAGGTGTCGGCCTATGGAGACGAATGGGGTGCCAACCCTTCCTTGCTCTATGCCAAGACCCGGGAACGTCGCACGCGGATGAAGTATCGACGCGAGGGCGACGTCACGACTTACGAGTGGGCCATCCAGCCCTACGATCACTATCCCGATCGGTTGACGAAGCTGGTCCCGGGCAAGAGGATCGGATTCGACCTGGCCGTGGTCGACAAGGACTCCCCGAAAGCCCCCCCCGCCTGGATGTACTGGGGTCCCGAGCGGACCGGGTTCAAAGGCTGGAACCCCGGGAACCTCGGCGAATTGATTCTCGCCGAAGGGCCCGAGTTCACGGCCGCCCGATGATCGTCCCGACCTCCGGAGCCACCCCCCCGTAGCCTCGGACCCGAGACGCCGTTCGGCGGGATCGGCCACTCCTTCCGACGCGATCGCTCCGCATCGACACGGCGCGGAGCCTGGATCGTCGTGCGCGCATTCTGGGCCCCGCAAGCGCAGGGTGAGATTGATGCCGGTTTTTTGTCCGAATTCTTTAGGAGATAGGAATGCTGATCCAATCGCTCTTGAGTTCGATGGCGAAGCCGGTGTTGAGCGTCCTCCTGGGCGGAGCCATCCTGTGGCAGGTCGCCGAACATGCCGGCTCGACGAAGGGGCGGGCTATCGTTCACGTGTCGACGGCCCAGGTGGAGATCACCGTCGACAATGTCCCTTACTGGGTGGAGTCTCTGGCCGAAACGCCGATCGTCTGCGATTTGTCCCCCGGTCGTCACACGGTCCAGATGCACCGAGACGGCCGGATCCTCTACCGGGAGGAATTCGAGGTAGACCGGGGAGGAGAAGTCATCCTCGCGGCCTGGGATAGATATACCGACAGCCGATGTCCCCGACAAGACGACTGATGGGGTCGAGGAGAAGGCACAAGAGCGCGGTTGGGAGGTCGGACGCGCATCTCCCGTTGTGGACAACGAAGCCGGCCATTCCGCGATGACGCGGCGGCGCGGTGGGGATGCAGGAAAGCCTATTGTCATCGCCATCGATGCCGAAGGCGTGATCCGGGAGCCGGGGGACAGGCGGACCGCCCGGCCTGATGTCGGTTGATTCAACTCCAAAAGGCATCGGTGGGTCCGCTCTCCTCAAGATCGCGGATGGATCGATAGGATGACGGTCTGTCAGGCAACGTGTTAGAATCCACTGTCTCGCCAAGCGGCGAGGACCGCACCAAGTCCGTCAGAGGCGTCAAGAGGAGCGGCATGGTTGTGCCTTGATCGTTCCCGTCCGCATCGAGGGAAAGGCCCGCCCACGTGGCGTCGCGCAAGGGATTGTCAACGACGCCGAGTCGCAGGCCGCGGGCGAGGGGCGGATCCGATCGATTGGGCCGGGGAATTGAGCGAGCACGAGCGACCGGCCTGGAGCCCCCGCATTTCGATCGACACCGGCACACGTTTTGCCGGACAGCGAGTCACCGAGTTGAGGATTCCAACCGAGCCGATCGGGAGTATCCCGACGCCACATGATCTCCTCGAGGCGATCGCGACCGGGGACGGCACGGACCCGGGATTGGCCCCGCTCTGCGACAACCGGTCCACGACCCGCGACACGGCCTTCGCGAAGATCCGGGCGCGCGCGGCGGGCACCGCAATGGCCTCGGCCATACTCGGAGGCGGCTGATGGTGCCAAAAGACGACGAGGAAGAACTGCTGCGCTCGGTCGCCTTTCAGAACGCCCGGAGCATCCACTCGGCGCGCCGTCGCGTGGAGGAGACGTTGCGGAAGCAGTCGGAGTGGCTGCGCGTGACGCTGTCCAGCATCGGCGACGCGGTGATCAGGACCGATGCCGAGGGTCGGGTCACGTTCATGAACCGGGTCGCCGAGGCCCTGACGGGCTGGGCCCAGGCCGAAGCCATGGGGCGCCCTCTCCCGGACGTGTTCCGGATCGTCAACGAACAGACCGGACGGACGGTCGAGAACCCCGCCCTCCGCGCCTTGCGGGAGGGGATGACCGTGGGGCCGGCGAACCACACCATCCTCATCGCCAGGGATGGCCCTGTACGGCCCATCGACGACAGCGCCGCCCCCATGCAAGATGAGGCAGGAAACGTGATCGGGGCGGTCCTCGTCTTCCGCGACGTCACCGAGCGCAAGCGGGCGGAGGAGGTCCGGGCGCGGCTGGCGGCGATCGTCGAGTCGACCGAGGACGCGATCATCAGCAAGACGCTCGACGGCGTCATCCGGTCGTGGAACGTCGGG
>JBKQHM010000233.1:0-4818 GCA_052148775.1 Isosphaeraceae bacterium
CTCCGGTTTCCAGTGGACCCCCTCGATCTGCTCGCGAGAGAGACCCACCAGCGAATCACCGCACCGCAAGGCGTGATCCAGAAACGTGAATGGATGATCCTTCGCCAGCGTGGCGAGCCAAAGCGAAAGCTTGGCCAGGTCCACAGCCATCGGATTCTTGTCCACACCGTAGAGGCAGCGCTGCGCGACGATCCGTCGGGCGTGGAGGATCTCGTCCTCGTCGGGTGGGATGGCCGGTACGCAATCGCGAGCATGCCAGGCTTTGACCAGCTCCTCGGCCAACTGGCGGCAGGCTTCGACCAGGAATGCCCCGGAGCCCATCGCTGGGTCACAAACCTTGAGGTCGAGGATCTGTTGGGGAGTGGGACTTTCGCCGAGCCGCTCCAGGATCGGACGAAGCGTGGTGCGGACGATCGGCTCGGTGAGCGCGCGCGGGGTGTAGTGGGAACCGGACTTCCGGCGCTCGTCGCTCGGCTGGAGGACCATCGCGCCGTAGGGGACGATGTTCGGCGTAGCCTCGCGGGCAACCTTTCGCTCCAGGGCTGCGACGACGTCTTCGGGCGTATTGGCGTCTTTCAACGCCGTAGCGGACCCGCCCGTTACGCCCTGGTCGGACATTTCCTTGAGCCGCTTGGCCCGTTCGGCGGGCTTGACGGCGAGGATGTCGTCCAGGTTGATCGTGGTCGGTGCGCCGTGCGGCTTGGTGGGCTTGATGGCGATCGACCGGCCCCGGGCCACTTCGAGGTTGAAGCCCATCATCGTCTCGTAGACCGAGCCGATCTGTTCGACGTCGAGCGTGCGGTAGCTGAGCCGCTCGCCGTCGAGGATGAGCAGGTTCTGGAGCACCCGGAAAACGACGCCGTCGGAGACGCGCGGAGGTTCGGTCCGTTCGCCCGGCTGTCGCTTCGAATCCAAGGGCCTGCCTTCGAGGAACGGATAGCGGTCCGGGTCGAATAGATAGCCTTTGCGAGGTAGGAGCTTCAGCCCGCCGTGGCGGCCGCCGTCGTAGATCAGGCGGAAAAGGGTCAGGAGCTGAGCCCATGCGCCGAAGCGGTGATCCATCGTGTCGGTATGCCGCCCGGCATCTTCGCGGAGCCGCTCGAAGAGGCCGATGACCGAATAGAACTTCTGGTAGACTTCGTCATTGGAGAGGAGCGAACGGTCCTCGGCGTAGAGGATGAACACCAGACGCAGCAGGACGCGGAGCAGGCCCGCATAGACCTGGTTCGGGTCGTCCTTCAGTACGTCGCGGAGCAAGTCGCCGTGGCGCTGGTCGTCGGCCGCCTGGAAGCCGCGGAGAAGCTCGTAGAGGGCGGCCAGGACCTGTTCGGCCAGCTTGGTGGAGACGAGGTTCTGGTACTTCCGGCTTTCGGAGAGGATGTGCGGCAGGCGCTGCTTGTCGGGGAGCGTGAAAAGCCGCTCGGCGGAGAGGAGCATCTGGAGGGCGGCGAAAATCGGCCGGCCCGCGACTTCGGTCATGGCCTGGACGGGAAAGGTCAGGTGTCCCGAGGTCTCGCCATGCGGGGCGTAAACCAGCCGCAGGGAAACGCCGTTCGAGAGCAATCCGATTGGGACCTGCGTGCCGCGCAAGAGGCGCTCGAAACGGGCCTGGGGGCTGGCGTGCCAGCGATGGTCCGGGGTCTCGGCGGCGTCATCGAGGCTGATCCCGGTCTTGACCTTCTGAAACAGCAGGAGCCACTTCGGCTCGGCTCCCACCGCATTCGAGAATTCCCGGACCGCGTAGGTCGGACGCAGCGTCTCGTTGTACTCGGTCAGCGTGACTTCCAGGGAATCCGGAAGAGGTCCGCCTTCACTGGTTCCGACCAGATCGGCCGGTTCCCAGCCGAGAACGTGGGTCGCAAACTGGGCGAACTGCCGGATCGCCGGTCGCGTGTCGGATTCGCCCTCCAGGAGGATGTTCTCGACGCAGTCGAGGAAGCGGGCATGGTCGGGGATGATGTTCTTGTTCGGGTACGCCCCGGCGGCGGCCAGCGCGGGCGGCGAGACGACCAGGCCCACGGGCTGGAGGTAGCCGAGCCATTCTTGGTGCGCGATCAGTTCCGGGTCTCTGGCCATGATGTTACCCCGTCACCGGCCAGAGATACACCAGGCCGATCGGCTCGATGCGCTGGGCTTTCACTTCGTAGATCGACCGGATGCGGTCGGGCTCGGTGGCCAGCTCCTGGTCGATAGCGTGGAGGCGTTTGTCCCAGTGCCGCTTGTTGGATTCGAGCTGCCGATTCTCATCGTCATTGAAATCGAGCATGAGCTGCGAGTCTCTGTACTTCGTGGCGGTTTCGGCCACCCGCTTCTTTTGCTCCTCCAGAATCGTTCTCATGACGGTGGCTTCTTGATCGGCCCGCTTCGCCAGCAGGATGCGGGCGCCTTCGGCGACTTCCTTCCCGCGCCGCTCCAGGTGTGGCAGTAACTCCGCGATATCGGTCGCCGCGGCGATCCGCAGTTTCTCCTGGATCACGGGGTCGACGCCTTTGGCTCCCGTCGGCAAGAGCGCGGTTTCGAGGAGGTCGAGGGTCTTCGTCTCGGCCTCCCGACCGTAGGGGGTCAGGCCGGCCTTGCGTTGGCTGAGCTCGGTCCATCGGGCCGTGACCGGGACCAGTTCCTCGTGAAGCCTCGCGGCCCGGGGACCGTAGAGACAGAGTCGGCCCATCAGGATCACTCGGGGGATGGCGTCGTTGCTTTGGGTCAGGCAGGCTCGCGAAAGGTCGTGGTGGACGAATCCCTGGGCGGTAAACCGGCCGAGCAAGCGCTGGACGACCCGGTGTTCCAGGTGGAGGTGGACGACATCCTGGTCCATGGTTCCGGTGTCGTGGAAGACGACCGGACGGATCGGCGACTCTCGCCGCCATTCCCACGGCTTCTGATCGCGCTTCCGTGGGGGCCGAAGCGTGTCCATCGTCTCGGACCAGGTGGGATCGGCTCCCTGGCGCTGGTCGAGGGCGGGGAACGCGAACCGCTCGATGGGAATGTCCCAGTCTTCGCCTTTCGCCATGGGTTTCAAGGGGTCCGCGTGCATCATTTGCAGGGCACACGAGATGGCGGAGCGGAAGTGGTCTTCGCGCAGGGAAAGCCAGTCCTGCGAGGTCTTGAGACGATTCTGGAGGCGTTGAATCTGCTCTTTCAGGTCTTCCTGGCGTTCTCTCGCCTCTTCCAGCTCTTCCTCGACGACCTGCCGGTTATCGCCGTCCGGGTTGGTGCCTTCGAGTTCGGTTTCTAACGCGACGATGTCGCGGTGGCGGATGCCATGCTTGAGCGTCCGGGCCAAGCGGCCTTCGAGCACCTGGGAGAGGCTGCCCAGCTCGCGCTTGATCCGCTCCGTCTTCCTGACCAGGACGGACAGGATGCGGTCCTCCTTGCGGTCGGTGTAGACGAAGTAATGGCAGTAGACCTCGGCGCTGGGCTGGAGCTTGCGGTCGATGCGGCCGTTGCGCTGCTCCATGCGGCTCGGATTCCAGGGCACGTCGAAATGGAAGAGGTTCCAGCAGTGTGTCTGGAGGTTCAGGCCCTCGCGCGCGGCATCGGTGGCGATCAGGATGCGGAGCGCGTTCTTGTTCGAGTTGGTCGTGAAGGCCCGCTTGATTTCCTCGCGTTCGGCCGGCGGGGTCGGCCCGTGATAGACGGCGATCCGCTCGGCGGCCCGGTCCGTGGTGGCGATGGCGGCCGTGAGCTGTTGCTGGAGGTACCGCTTCGTGTCGTCATACTCGGTGAAGATGATGATCCGGGTATCGTTCCATCGGATCGGCGTGCCTCGGCCCTGCATCGTCCCCAGCGGGGGCAAGTCCGGGCACATCTTCTCCCGAATCCAATCGACCAGCTTGCGGACCCGGGCATCGGGCAGGCCCCTCGCCGCCTCGGCGACCTCGGTCATCTGGTCGAGGAACTGCTTTTCACGGGCGTGGGCATCGGTTCCAGCCGAACTCGTTTCCCGTGTGGCGGCTTCGATCTGGGCCTCTTCCTCGGCCTGGAGTTCCTCTTCGGAGAGCGTGGCCCGATCGTCGTCGTTGTCGATGCCCTCGGCGAAAAGGGAGGGCTCACTGGCGTGGTTGTTCGATAGGGCCAGTCCCTGTCCGGCCGCGTCCCATTGCCGCTGCACGGTGCGTCGGTGAACGCGGAGCGTCCGGGCGAACGCTTCCACCGAGGACAGCAGGCGCTGTTGCAGCCCGGAAATCAGCAACGCCGCGGTGGCCTGCTTGCGTTTGCTCTCGGTCTTGAGCCGTTCCTCCCTCAGTTCCCGGTACTGGTCGAGGAGGACCGACAGCCGCAACTCGGGGGTATCGGCCGGCAGGCCGCTCAGGTCGATCTGGCGGACGACCCGCCTGGGGAACCCTCCGGCGACGGCCCGGAGGTCCTCCTTGAGGCGGCGTACCATCACCGCTTCGAGGACTTTCTTGGCCCGGAGGACAGGGACACCCCGACAGAACCGCTGCGGGTCGAGGATTTCCAGCAAGGCGGAAAAACTGTTCGAGTGCCCGTTATGGGGCGTGGCCGAGAGGAACAGCCGGTGCTCGAACCGGCCGGCCAGATCGCGGACAGCTCGGGTGATCTTCGAGTCGATGGCGTATTTCGCGCCGCTCGACGGGGCGGCGTGATGGGCCTCGTCGAGGATGAGCAACGAGCCGGGACGGAAGTCGCCCAGCCAGTCGCGCAGCGTGGCCGTGTAAGCTTCGTCGATCAGCAGCAATTCCCGGTGTCGCAAACACGACTCAACCTATTTTTTCCATATTAACATCCATCCCACCGTTTGTCCCCTCGACGGAAGGTCGAGTTGCTCTGCGCGGTCTTTTTCGTCGCCCGATCGCG
>JBKQHM010000234.1:0-7144 GCA_052148775.1 Isosphaeraceae bacterium
CCGCGAATTGCCTGCTCGCCCGACGCCTGGCCGAGCGCGGAGTGCGGTTCATCCAGCTCTACACATGGGCTGGGACCAGCACGGCGACTTGCCCAACCAGATCCGCGCCCAGTGTCGCGACACCGACCAGCCCTCCGCCGCGCTCATCAAGGACCTCAAGCAGCGCGGGCTGCTCGACGACACCCTGGTTATCTGGGGCGGCGAATTCGGGAGGACGATCTACTCGCAAGGCCAGCTCACCGCGACGACTTATGGGCGCGACCATCACCCCCGGTGTTTCACCATCTGGATGGCCGGCGGCGGCATCAAGCCAGGCCTCGTCCACGGCGAGACCGACGACTTCTCTTACAACATCGTGAAGGACCCGGTCGAGGTCTACGACCTGAACGCCACGATCCTCCACCTGTTGGGGATCGAGCACACCAAGTTGACGTATCGCTTCCAGGGTCGCGACTTCCGCCTGACCGATGTCCACGGCAAGGTGGTGAATGCGATCCTGGCTTGAGCAGCAAAATCAATAAGACCCCTCACCCCGACCCTTTCTCCGCCGGTTCGTGTTTAGCGGGTAGGCGCACCCCGTCTCTGGCCGCGGTGACGGGGTCTCGATTCGATCTCCAGAGCAGCTCGCTGGACAGCCTTTGGCAACGGGTCGACGCGGGCACGGAAAGGCAACAGACCGGCACGGACGGAGCCTCACCCTCCCTCGGACGGAGCCTCACCCTCCCAGGATCACGAAAGGTCAAATAGGGACGATCCAGGGCGGCCTGGCCAGGAGCAGTCTCGTCCGGCCTGGTTGATTAGGGATCACCCGCGCCCCGTACGTCACTTCATGTCATCAACCCCTGAGTTGAGAATTCATGACTGAGGGCCCGGGCGCCCTGGAGGACTCGTACGAGTTTGATTCGGTCGTCGATCCCCGGATCATCGAGAAGAGATCACATGAACTGCCAAAGCACGGCCACCGAGGTGAGCCAAGACTTCGAGATGGGCACACTTCCGTGCAATTCGCGGGCCGGGCTGTTCGCGGAATCACGGCGCCATCGCACGTGCAATTCCGTTGTCGCCGAGGTGAGCCATGTCTGGAAGAGACTCTCAGCCGCGGTCGGTCTCCCGCGGCCGAGCGGGCACGCCGACCACGGTCTGGCCGTCGGCGACGTCGTGACCACGGGTCACCACGGCGTTGGCGCCCACGACCGCGTCCCGGCCGACGACGACTGGGGCGACCAGGATCGAGCCGGCACCGACGCGACTGCGGTCGCCGATCCTGGTCGGATTCTTGTTCGCGCCGTCGAAATTGGCCGTGACCGCGGTCGCGCCGATATTGACCGACTCGCCGACCTCGGCATCTCCCAGATAGGCCAGGTGCCGCACGATCGTGCCTTTGCCGAGATGGGAGCGACTGACCTCGACGAAGGCGCCGACCTCAACGCCGTCGTCCAGTACGGTCCCATGTCGTAGATGGGCCGATGGCCCGATCCGGCATTGCGAGCCGATCTGGACTCTCCCGGTGATCGTCGTGAAGGGATAGATCACCGTATCCTGGCCGATGGTGCATCGACCGTCGATATAGGTGTTGCGAGGGTCTACGATCGTCACCCCTTCCGTCATCCAGTGGTCGTGGATACGCGACTGCATGATTGCTGTCGCCTGGGCGAGGTGTTGCCGCGTGTTGACACCGAGGATATCGTCGGGTTGGAGGACGTTGAGTGCCAGGACCTTCCGACCCATGGCCATGAGGTGTTCGGGGGCGTCGGTCAAGTAGTATTCGCCCTGGGCGTTGCTGGTGCCGATCTGGTCGAGGGCATCCCAGAGTCCAGGGAGTTCGAAGACGTAGCAGCTCGGGTTGACCTCGGTGATCGCCCGTTCCTCGGAGTTGCAATCGCGCTCCTCGACGATCCGGAGGAACCGGCCGGCGGAATCGCGGAGTATTCGACCGAAGCCGGTCGGGTCAGGCAAGACAGCGGTCCCGAGCAAGCAAGAGGCATGGTCGACTTCCTGGCGTCTGAGCAGGTCGGCCAGCGGCTGGGGCCGGAGTAGCGGCTCGTCGCCGACCAGGATCAATGCCGGGCCCTGGTAGTCGGCCAGGAGCGGTCGACAGGTCTTGGCGGCGTGGCCGGTGCCGAGCTGCTCCGTCTGGGTCGCGAAGCGGATGTCGGGCTCGCCCTGGAGGTAGTCGCGGATCTGGTCGGCCGCATAGCCGACCACGACGACGATCGTCCGCGCACCGGCTCCTCGTGCGGCGTCAACCACGTATCGGATCATCGGCTGGCCGCAGACCTCGTGCAGGACCTTGGCCTTCTCGGATTTCATCCGCTTCCCATGGCCGGCGGCCAGGATGATCGCGACGGGTCCATTCATCAGGTTCGGGCCTCAGATTGCGGAGTGAAGATTTGCGAGCCATCGGCTTCGATCGCGAGAGCCGCTATCATAGAAAGTCCCCTCGCGGACCGTCAAATCCCCGGGTCGAGGCAGTTCCGCTCTCGATAGCGAACCTTGAACCGGACAATCGAATCTGTCAAACTGTGTGCGACGAGGGCCGGCCTTTGGGAATCATGCCGTATCGCCCGTACGTTCATCGTGTCGCTCCGGATCGCGTTGCACTGGCCGAGGCCCGGTTTTGGCGGAGACTCTCACCCCGATGTTGCTCTCCAATGAGGATGTGGCCAAGGTCGCGCTCCTGGCCCGGTTGCGAGTCAGCCCGGATGAGCTGGAGCTGTTCACCGGCCAGCTCAACTCCATCGTGGATTACGTCGCGCAGCTTCAGCAGCTCGATACCGAGGGGGTCGAGCCGTTGGCCCACGGGATCGAGGTCCGCAACGTGTTCCGGGAAGATGTCCGCGGTGAGGCTTTGCCGCGCGAGCAGGCGCTGGCCAACGCCCCCAAGAAGAACGCGACGAGCTTCCTGGTCCCCGCCGTCCTGGATTGAATGTTCCCACCCGAACTCCGGCAATCACGCGGCCAGGCCGCTACGGCCGGTCGGGGCGCGAGCCGAGGATGCCGATCGATGACCCTTGACACCGCCGTCGCGATGATGGCCCGTATGAACGCGGGCGAGACCACTTCCGAGGAGATCGTCACCTCGCTGCTCGAGAAGGCGAAGAGTTCCCAACGACTCAACGTGTTCGTCCACCTCGAAGGGGAGCGGATCCTCGAACAAGCCTGCGCGATCGATCGGAAGCGAAAAGCCGGCGAGCCGCTCGGCCCTCTGGCTGGCGTTCCCGTGGCGATCAAGGACGTCCTCTGCGTCGATGGGGAGCCGACGACCTGCGGAAGCCGGATGCTCAAGGGATTCCGCCCGCCTTACGATGCCACGGCGGTCGCCCGGCTCAAAGCCGCCGGCGCCGTCCTCTTCGGCAAGACCAACATGGACGAGTTCGCGATGGGCTCGTCGACGGAGAACAGCGCCTACGGGCCGACCCTCAACCCCTGGGACGAGTCGCGCGTGCCCGGAGGCTCGTCCGGCGGCTCGGCCGCCTCCGTTGCGGCCAGCTTGACGCCACTAGCCCTCGGGACTGATACGGGAGGCTCGATCCGTCAGCCGGCTGCGGTCTGCGGCGTGGTCGGCCTCAAGCCGACTTACGGGCGCGTCAGCCGATACGGCCTGATCGCATTCGCCAGTTCGCTCGACCAGATCGGCCCGTTCGCCCACGACCTGGCGGACACGGCCCTGCTCCTCGGCGTGATTGCCGGGCGCGACCCCAGGGATTCGACGAGCGTCGATGAGCCGATCCCCGATTATGCGGCGACTCTGGACACCTCCCCCCAATCGTTGCGGGTCGGCATCGTCCGCGAGTTCTTCGGCGAGGGGCTCGACCACGAGGTCGCAAAGGCCGTCCAAGACGCGGTCAAGGTCTATGAGAAGGCGGGCGCGACGATCAAGGAGATCTCGCTGCCCCACTCGAAGTACGGCGTGCCGGCCTACTATATCGTGGCGCCGGCCGAGTGCTCCAGCAACCTGGCGCGCTATGACGGCACCACGTACGGGCACCGAGCGGAGGACTTTTCGCCCAGGTATCCGGGCGAGGAGAAACTGGCCAAACTGGTCTTGATGATGATGGCCAGCCGTTCCGAAGGCTTCGGCGCCGAGGTCAAGCGACGGATCATGCTCGGCACCTTCGCCCTCTCGGCCGGCTACGCCGACCAGTATTACAACAAGGCCCTCCAGGTCCGTCGCAAGATCCGAAGCGATTTCGACGCCGCGTTTCACGAGGTCGACGTCCTGATCGGCCCGACGTCGCCGACGCCAGCGTTCAAGCTGGGCGAGCGGACCGCCAGCCCCCTGGCGATGTACCTGTCGGACATCTACACGATCACGGCTAATCTCGCCGGGATCCCGGGGATCAGTATTCCATGCGGGCTGACGAAGGACAATCTGCCGATCGGACTGCAATTACTGGCCGCGCCTTTCGCCGAGGAAAAGCTGTTGCAGACCGCCCGGGTTTTTGAACGCGAGACCGATTGGCATTTGAAGAGGCCGGCGGCTCGCTAACGATCGAGTGGTTCGCTGGGCTCGGGAAGAGAATCATGGACTACGAAATCATCATCGGCCTGGAGATCCACGTTCAGCTCCAGACCGTGAGCAAGATGTTCTCCTGGAGCGGGACCGACTTCGGCCTGCCGCCGAACACCCAGACGGATCCGGTCTCGTTGGGCTTGCCCGGTACGTTGCCCGTGATGAACCGGAGGGCGTTCGACCTGGCGCTCAAGACGGCCCTGGCACTCCACGCCGAGATCGCGCCGTTCACCAAGTGGGACCGCAAGAACTACTATTACCCCGACCTCCCCAAGAACTATCAGATCAGCCAGTATGACCTGCCGTTTTCCAAGGGCGGTCACGTGGAGATCCCGGTGCGGAAGGACGGCGGTGGCGGCGGTCGTTGCCGCCTGACGCGAATCCATCTCGAGGAAGATACCGGCAAGCTGACGCATGGCTCGGGGGGATTCTCCGAGGTCGACCTGAACCGCGCCGGCATCCCCCTCCTGGAGATCGTCACCGAGCCCGATATCCGGAATTCGGCCGACGCGCGCGGATGCCTCGAGGAACTGCGGCTGACGCTCCGCTACCTCGAGGTCTCCGACTGCGAGATGCAGGAGGGCTCGTTGCGTTGTGATGCCAACGTGAACCTTCACATCCACAAGGACGGCAAGACGATCGCCACTCCCATCGTCGAGATCAAGAATCTGAACAGCTTCCGGTCCGTGGAGAAGGCCCTGGACTTCGAGGTCCATCGGCAGTATCAGCAGTGGTTGGGAGACGGCAAGACGATCAAGGATGCCCCGAAAACGACCCGGGGTTGGAACGACGATGAGGAAGTCACGAAGCCCCAGCGCGAGAAGGAGACGGCCGCCGATTATCGATACTTCCCCGAGCCCGACCTGGTCCCGGTGGTGGTCGACGCGGCCTGGCTCGATCGCATCCGAGCCTCGATCGGAGAGCTGCCGGAGGCGCGTCGCCAGCGGTTCGAAGCCGAATATGGCCTCTCGGCCTACGACGCCAACGTCCTGGTCGAGCAGGGTCAGGACGTCGCCGACTATTATGATGCCGTGGCGAAGGCGACCGGCGAATTCAAGATGACCAGCAATTGGATCCAGCAGGACGTGCTGCGAACCATCAAGGAGAAGAAGCTCTCCGTCGCCGAGTTCCCCGTCCGACCGGAGGGGCTCGCCGACCTGATCCACCGCGTCAAACGCGGGGAGGTCAATACCAACCAGGGGCGGGAAATCCTCGGCAAGATGATCGACACCGGAGACTCCGCCGAGTTGATCATCGCGCAGGGTGGCTATCAGATGGTCTCCGACCGCGACGCGATCGCCGCGGCGGTGGCCGCCGCCATCGCGGCTAATCCCCAGGCGCTCGAGGACCTGAAGAAGGGCAAGAAGAAGCCCGAGGCGGTCAAGGGGTTCCTCCGCGGTCAGGTGATGAAGCAGACCGGCGGCAAGGCGAACCCCGCCCTCGTCGGGGAGATCCTGGAATCACAGATTGCCGAGCTTTCGGCGTAATACACCCGGCCCATCAATCGCCCCGAGCCGCCCTCCAGAGTTGATGCAACTCGACAAGGTCGCGGACCCTCAGGTCGACGCAGCTCGGGGCGGGACCATCCTCGGCCGTATCGATCCAGATCGTGAACATGCCTGCCGCACGGCCGCCCGTGATGTCCGATGCGATGCTATCGCCGACCATGGCAACCTGGTCGCGCGTGGAATCCAGCCGGTTGATGGCGGCCTCGAACAAAGGGGTCTCGGGCTTGCCGATTGCGATCGGGCGAACGCCTGCGGCCACGGCGATGGCCTCGGCCAGCGAGCCGCAACCGGGGTCGAACTCGCCGGGTCCGACCGGAAATCGGACGTCCATGTTGACCGCGAAGAATGTCGAGCCGGCCGCGACCGCTCGCGCGGCGGCCCGGAGCCGGTCATAGCTGAAGTCCGGGTCGATCCCTACGACGACCGCCCTCGCCGACTTCCATTCCTCGTCGGCGATGATCGAATGTCCGCAAGACCTCAGGATCTCGTCGAGCTCGTCGGTGCCAATCGACAGAACGGGGACCGGTCCCAGCCGGCGCCGGACTTCCTCGCCAGCCAGGTCGAGCGCGGCCAACATTTGATCCGCCGATGCGAAGATGCCCAGTTGATTGAGCCGATCTCTCAGGACCTCGGAGGCGTGTCGTGATGAGTTCGAGGCAAACACAACGCCCACTCCGGATTCCCTCAGGTCTTCGACCAATTCGATCGCGCCGGGAAGCAGCCTCGGGCCTTCCCAGATCGTGCCGTCCAGATCGAACGCGAATCCGCGCAGGTCCCGGAGTCTCCGCGAGACGGCTCTGCCCTCGTCATGGCTCATCTCTTCTCTCGCTCCACGCTTGGCTAATCGGTCGCCGACGCAGCCCCCATCTGGAAAACTGATTCCGTCGCAAGCCATCAGCCTGCCATCGGGTCGGAAAGAGTTTACCATCTTCTCCGTCCATACCCACGCCACCTGTTCCCGGCTCGATATTTGCAAATTATGAGGTATCGTCGCGCGCCTCCAGCGATTCCGCAATTGAGTTTTTTGTGAAGCGTTAACGTCTCGTCGCTCTTCTGGTTATCGCACGGCAGCCGCGACCGAGCAGATTCGCATTCGTTCCCCCACTTGACTTTTGTCCCCTGT
>JBKQHM010000235.1:0-9145 GCA_052148775.1 Isosphaeraceae bacterium
CGGTTTCCTTGTCATTGGTGCCTTGTCGAGATCGGGTAACCTGGACAAGTAACCAATAAACCGCAAGGAAACCGACGTATCTTTTTGATCAGGTATCCTCTCTCAAAAGTGCGAAACTTGAACTTAGTGTCTGTCCCACAAGTGGGTCGAGCTTCGTAGAATGGTGTATGAGAACCCAATCCTATCCCAGCGATCTCACCGACGCCCAGTGGCGCTTGCTCGAACCACACTTACCCGTCTATCCGGGCGGACGGCCTCGCGCGACCAACCTGCGCGACGTCGTCGATGCCATCTTCTATATCCTTCGGACCGGATGCCAGTGGCGTTACATCCCCAAGGATTTCCCCCCCAAGAGCACCGTCTGGAAATACTTCGACCAGTGGCGACGCAACGGCACTTTCGAGAAGATCCACGACCTGCTCCGCCGCAAGGTCCGCTCGGAGGAGAAGCCCTACTCGCCTCGGACCACGGCGAGCGTCGACAGTCAGTCCGTCGATACCAAGGGAAAGAAGGAAAAGGTACTCGGTTTCCAATTCTCCTTCTCCGGAGCGCTGAATGGAGGTAGCTCCCCATCGAGTTATCATGTGACCCAGAAGATTGGGAAAAAGGTCAAGAATCTCCCTGTCAGGTCCGTCTCCTACAATCCTGGTACCTTCACCGTCAATATCTCGGTTAGCGGCTTCACGACCAGTAAGCCGGCCCTGGCAACCATCACCGGATTGGTCGGAGCCAACGGAGCAGCAATCGCGCCGATCGTGACCGGCCTCTGAGCATCCAAGGTCGTCACCCGTCTCGCCGCGGCGCACCCATGATGCCGCGGCAGGACGGTTGTTTGTTTCCCTCGCCTGGCCGCCTTCTCCGAGTACCGCGACAAGGAGTGCTTCGCGTCGCGCTGAATTTCACATGTTCGATCCTGGATCCCCCCGCCGCACGGGCGACCGGCGCCGGCCGGGCCGAACGGGCCGGGACAGTAGGCCGCGTATCGAAGCGGAATCGTTGCCGGCCCGGGACATGGCGCGCAGGGGATCGCCCCTCGTCGTGCCGCATCCGACGACCGATGGAAACGCGTGTGTATCTCGTCGCGGGGCGCCCGGCCGGTCGAGGCCGCGTCATCTTGCCCCACACCATGGTCATTGCCGTCGACTGGGTGGGCCGGACACCAAATGCGTGTAATCCGGAGACGGCCGCAAGGGAGGCGGGATCGATTGCGAGGTCGGCCCTCGCGCCGGCTCGAGCCGAGGATTGAGAGCCTGTACGGATGGCTGTATTCGAATGGCGGTGTGGAGCTGAGCTTTGCTCGCCGGCCAGCCCCGTTGTAGCAACGTCAAGCGTCTGGCGCCCTGCTGCGATACCGCCTTGCCACACGACGAACAACTATGCCCGACGCATAACCCAGGAGCCCGATCACAGTCATCATTCCAGCCATGCCCCAAACCGCAGCATAGGATCGGCGGGGAGGAATATCCCAGACTTCCACGGTCTCGAATGACCGAGGAATCAGGATCTTGTTGGCCGTTTGGAGGAACGGATACGGGCTCCGGGCGACGGCTGGGCCGTCGAGATGGTACGTTCGGGTATTCCCGGTATCGCCGTCGACCACGTCCAAACCAATCCCTCGCGGGATGTTGAGCCCGAGCGCGCGTCCCAGGCCCGAGTCGGCGATGTCGGAAGACTTCGTCGAGCCCCAACTCCCGCCTAAGGAAGTCCTGTAAATCAGCCCGAACTGGTTCGCGCGACCGATCGGCCAGGGATGGGGCTCGACCCTTCCACCGATGTCTACGCCGAGGTCGTAGCGGAAAGCTCGCATCTCGATCCAGCCGCTTGGACTCCACACCACGATCTCGGGAGCCTCGATTGCTTTGCCCCCGCGGTCCCGGCCGCCGCGATTCCTGATTCCAAGCAGTGAGCCCCCGGGAAGGAACTGCGGGGTCCGACCGTTGGTCTGGAAGCACAGCTTGCCAGACGCCGTATCGAATACCTGGATCAATTGCACAAACCAAGCATGGACTGCGACGAATCGACCGTCTGGTGAAAACGTTGGCGGCGTCTTGAATAGAGAGAAGCCAGAACCACCAGAACCATTGGCCGCCAATCTGATGGAATGGACCAGATCGCCAGTGGTCGTATCGAAGAGTTGGAATTGTTCCGGAACCGCCTGCTCCCGTGTGGCCAACAACTTGCCGTCCGGCGAGTATTGGAACGATGCGATTCTGCCAGGCAATTGGAATCGCTCCTTGCTCGCCTCCAGATCCCAGACAACGACGGCGCGCTGTACCTCATCTTCCGCGGTCACCCAGGCCAGCAGGCGGCCGTCGCGAGAGAGCTTCACGATACGTTCCTCATCGTCCCTGACATTGAATCGGACGGTCTTTTCGAGAATGACGGCGCGTGCCGACAGGTCGAAGATCTTGACGAAATAGCTTCTCGGCTCCTTCTCTCCGACGACGACAAGCCGCTGGTCGTTATCCGATGTCTGGGCACCCAGAATTCTTCCTGTCTCGTCCAGTGGCAATGAGGGATGGACCTCGCTGCCTGTCCTCAAGTCGAGCAAACGAATCGACCCGACAGAGTAAGGTGGGAAGGTCGCATCAGGGCGCATTCCGACTGTGCCGACGATCAACGTGGTCCCATCGGATCGGATGGTAAGCGGATTGGCGTCGGATATTGATAGGACGCCGTCAGGTTTATAGCCGGCGAAATGCCATGTGATCGCCAGAAGAATCATGGTCAACGCGAGGTAGGCCGACAAGGCGGCCCATCTCCAGCGGCCCGCTCGCTTGGATGTGGTCATGGACGAATACCTCGCCTTTACGCCTTCTCGGGCTAACTTCTCAGTAGCTTGGCCGACGCCGGTCGGTCGAGAAGGTCGTTCGACGGGACTCGCATCGCGACGACCGCCATAGCATATCCGATCCTCGATGTCATCTGCACGACATCGATTTTAACAAATCCTGCAGCGCATAGACCTCGAGCTTCCCCGCTCTCAACCGTTCCATAATGGCGACGGCGGCCTTGACATCGGCTCACCCGAAGATGTCATCGACGGCGACCCGCCAGCCCGGTACGGCGGGCTCGGCGTCGGCCGTCTGGCCTCGCGCGTAGGTCGTCGGGTTCTCCGGATCGGTGGACCGATAAACGTGGATCCGCTCGGCCTCGGGATCGACGTCCCAGACGACGAGCGTGCCCGCGGCGAAGTAGTCGGCGCGCTTCGCGGCGATATCGAGCTCGGCGGCGTCACCGTAGTCATTCTCGCTGCGCACCTCGACGGCCAGCGTCGGCGGGCCCTCGACGAACCGCATCCGGCGCGCGGGTGGGAGGCCGTCGAAGTAGGCTGCATCCGGACAGAAGGATTCGCGGCCTGAAGGAAGTTCGGGGAAGACGAATCCCATGCCGTAACTCGCGGCGAATCCTCGCCTCCTGGTCTTCTCATACTCTCGCAGGCTGACCGCAATCTCCAGGGCCACCACGCTTGGCTTAAATCCGCTTGCCATGAAATGGACGATCCTCCCGCCGATCAATTCGGCCTTGCCATCCGTCTTGAGAAGGTCGTCCAAAGTGGCTCGTGTCGTGATGGTCGACATGGCATCTCCTCTCGTCTGTATCCGGCCCGACTGATGCCCTCGCGACTACGATCTTAACAAATCCTGCAACGCATAAACCTCGAGCTTCCCGGCCCTCAGCCGTTCCATGGCGGCGACGGCCGCCTTGGCGCCGGCGATCGTGGTGATGCAGGGAACCCCGTGCGAGACGGCGCTGGCGCGGATGCGGCCCTCGTCAGTCCTGGCGCCCTTGCCCTTGGGCGTGTTGACGATCATCGCGATCGAGCCGTTGGCCAGGTAGTCCAGCACGTTCGGCCGACCCTCGTGGATCTTCCGGACGGTCTCGACGGCGATGCCGTGTTCGGCCATCGACCCCGCGGTGCCCTCGGTGCAGAGCAGGCGGAAGCCCATGGCGGCCAGGCGCCGGGCGATCGGCACGACTGCGATCCGGTCGCGGGGCGCGACGCTCACGAACGCCGTGCCGCCGGCCGGTAGCCGGCTCATCGCCGCGAGCTGGCTCTTGGCGAACGCCGCCGGGAAGTCCATGGCGATCCCCATCACCTCGCCCGTCGACCGCATCTCGGGGCCCAGCACGATGTCCACGCCCGGGAACTTCGCGAATGGGAACACCGCCTCCTTCACCGAGACATACCGAGGCACCGGCTCCGACGTGATCCCCTGCTCTTCCAGCGTCCGGCCCACCATCACCCGGGCCGCCGCCTGCGCCAGGTTCAGCCCGGTCGCCTTGGAGACGAACGGCACCGTCCGCGACGCCCTCGGGTTCACCTCCAGCACGTAGACCTCGCCGTCCTTGACTGCGAACTGGATGTTCATCAGGCCGCGGACCTTCAGCGCCTCGGCCAGCTTGTAGGTCTGATCCTTGAGCTGCTGGACGATCTCCGGCGCCAGCGAGAACGGCGGGATCGCACAGGCGCTGTCGCCGGAGTGGATGCCCGCCTCCTCGATGTGTTCCATCACCCCGCCGACGATCGTGCGGACGCCGTCGCAGACCGCGTCGACGTCGACCTCGCTGGCGTCCTCGAGGAACTTGTCGATGAGGATCGGGTGCTCCGGGCTGGCCTCGACGGCCTCGGTCATGTATCGGTCAAGGCTCGGCTCGTCGTAGACGATCTCCATCGCGCGGCCGCCCAGGACGAAGCTCGGTCGCACGACGACCGGGTAGCCGATCCGCTCGGCGATCCGGCGCGCCTCGTCGTACCGGGTCGCCGAGGCGTTGGGCGTCTGCTTGAGCCCCAGCCGATCGATCACCAGGCGGAACCGCTCGCGGTCCTCGGCCAGGTCGATCGACTCCGGGCTCGTGCCGATGATCGGCACGCCCGCGGCCTCCAGCGCGCGCGCCAGGTTCAGCGGCGTCTGGCCGCCGAACTGGACGATCACCCCCATCGGCCGGACCCGCTCGCAGATATTCAGCACGTCCTCGACCGTCAGCGGCTCGAAGAACAGCCGGTCGGAGGTGTCGTAGTCGGTGCTCACGGTCTCGGGGTTGGAGTTGACCATGACCACCTCGTAACCGTCGGCCCGCAGCGCGAAGGCGGCCTGGCAGCAGCAGTAGTCGAACTCGATCCCCTGGCCGATCCGGTTCGGGCCGCCGCCGAGGATCACCACCCGGGGCTTGTCGCCGATCCGGGCCTCGTCCTCCCACTCGTAGGTCGAGTAGTAATAGGGCGTGACCGCCTCGAACTCGGCGGCGCAGGTGTCCACTAGCTTGTAGACTGGGACAATTCCCCGGCGATGCCGGTCGCGCCGCACCTCGGACTCGGTCGTGCCCCAGAGCGTCGCGAGCTGACGGTCGGAGAAGCCGTTCTGCTTGGCCTCGCGGACCATCGCGTCATCGGCCTCCTCCAGGCTGTCGACCTGACGGAGCCGCCCTTCCAGCTCCACCAGCTCGGCGATGTTGGACAGGAACCACGGGTCGATCCCGGTCAGCGCCTGGACCTGCTCCACCGAGAGGCCCGCCAGCAGGGCGTAGCGGATCGACCAGATCCGCTCGGAGTTGGGCGTGGCCAGCTTCGCCCGGATCTCGTCGTCGCTGGGCTGTCGCGCCGTGCCCCACAGGTCCTTGACGTCGCAGCCCAGGCCGAACCGGCCCACCTCCAGCCCGCGCAGGGCCTTTTGCAGCGACTCCTTGAACGTCCGGCCGATCGCCATGACCTCGCCGACCGACTTCATCTGCGTCGTGAGGATCGGGTCGGCCTCGGGGAACTTCTCGAACGCCCAGCGCGGGATCTTGGTCACCACGTAGTCGATCGTCGGCTCGAAACAGGCCGGCGTCTCGCGGGTGATGTCGTTGCGGATCTCGTCCAGGCGAAACCCGACCGCGAGCTTGGCGGCGATCTTGGCGATCGGGAACCCGGTCGCCTTGCTGGCCAGGGCGCTCGAGCGGCTGACCCTGGGGTTCATCTCGATGACGATCATCCGCCCGGTGCGCGGGTCGACCGCGAACTGGACGTTCGACCCGCCGGTCTCGACGCCGATCTTGCGGAGGATCGCCAGCGAGGCGTCGCGCATCCGCTGGTATTCCTTGTCGGTGAGCGTCTGCGCCGGGGCCACGGTGATGCTGTCGCCGGTATGCACCCCCATCGGGTCGAAGTTCTCGATCGAGCAGACGATGACGGCGTTGTCGGCTCGATCGCGCATCACCTCCATCTCGTATTCTTTCCAGCCGATGACGCTCTCCTCGACCAGGACGGACCGCACCGGGCTGAGCTCCAGCGCCTTGGCGACCATCCGGTCGAACTCCTCGCGGTTGTAGGCGATGCCGCCGCCGGAGCCGCCCAGGGTGAAGCTGGGCCGCAGGACGCAGGGCAGCCCCACTTCGTCGCGGATCCGCCGGGCTTCGTCGAGGTTGTGGGCCAGCTCGCTCTTGGCGCTCTCCAGGCCGATCTCTTCCATGCATCGCTTGAACAGGTCGCGATCCTCGGCCTTGCGGATCGCGTCGGCGCTGGCGCCGATCAGGGTACAGCCGTGCCGCTCGAGGGCGCCGCTCTCATGAAGGGCCAGGCCGACGTTCAGCCCGGTCTGGCCGCCGAGCGTCGGCAGCACGGCGTCCGGCTTCTCGATGGCGATGATCTGCTCGACGACGTCCGGGGTGATTGGCTCGATGTAGGTCCGGTCGGCCATCTCGGGGTCGGTCATGATCGTCGCCGGGTTGGAATTCACCAGCACGACCTCGAAGCCCTCCTCGCGCAGGGCCTTGCACGCCTGGGTCCCGGAGTAATCGAACTCGCACGCCTGCCCGATCACGATCGGGCCGGCGCCGATGATCAAGATCTTGTGGATATCGGTACGCTTGGGCACGTTGAGTCAGCCTCGCCGCGGATCGGGTCCGTCCCGGACCGTTGCGTTTCGGCTCGGCGGTGGAGATCGGACCGGACGTAGTTCGGGCCGCGCTCGCCCCGACGATTCTTGAGGCGGCGCGGCCCGGAGAATTGAGCGATCTTATCAACTCGTTGTGAGTTCGGACAAGAGGTTCCAGGTTCCCTTCCGTAGGGAATCAAAGCGGGAGGTATTCGACTCGGTCCCGTATGTCATCCGGATCATACACGCTGGCGATGAGTTCGAGATCCCGGATCGCCTGGCCGATCGACAGGTCTAGCTGATGGCCGTAGACCAACCCGGCGAAGGACCGATTCGTGCGTTGCCACCGGTGAGCGATCGCTAGCAGATCATCGTCCTGGGAAAAGAGGACGCGCCCGAGCTGGGTGGCTCGTTCCAGCAGTCGTTCGTCGTCCCATGTGGTGGTCCCATCATCCCGGCAAGTCAGCACATCGACCCCGCGGAGGCGGAGTCCTTCGGTGACGGCGGTATCCACATGATGATCCATGTAGAGATCGACGCTCATGGGAGCAGGCCCCGCTCCCGCAGCTTGCGCCGCCCTGGCGACTCGGCCGCGCCAGCCCGTAGCGTTGTGACGCGCTCATGTCGGCTTTCGATCTCGCGGTCCATCGCTTCCTTGTGGTCGTAGTAGTAGGCGAGCGCCGAATGGATCTGGCCCAACGACAGATCGGGATGATGCCGCTGGATCTCCTCGGCATCCCAGTCATGAGCGATCCGGTCGAGCGCGATCATGCGGACCTTGATCCGCGTTCCTGCGATGATTGCTTCGCCCTGGGCATTCTGTTCGATGTGAGCGTAGCACACGGTATCCATTGAGGAACTCCCGGCCGCCGGAGATGAGGGGACCGAGCCCCTCCTCACTTGATGATACCGGCTCCTCGACTTCCTGGCTAGCTCCCATTCGCTGGCGGCGACGTCGGATGAACCGAGTTTCTCCCTCACGGAGGTGGCGCCAGATCGCGGACGCGTACCTTGTTCTCGGTGACGACGACGAACCTGCCGGGGAGGTGGTTTTCGACCGCGGTCCAGACGGTCTGGAGCCGCGCCAGGCGAAACGAGACTGGAAAATCTCCCATCCTCAGAAGGATTACGCCATGACTGTTGAGGTGATCGCGGAAGACCAGCTCTCCGAAGCCCTTGTCTTCGGTGATGATGACGAGGTTCTGGATCTCGGCTTCACTCAGCAGATCGGCGTCGGGCGTTTGCACGCGCGTCTCCGCCGCATAGAGGACATCCTGGCCTTGACTGCGAAGCCACTGAACGATGGGGCGCGGGACGTTCTCATCGGCGAGGAATCGCATGCGCGCCGGCCTCTACAGAACTCACTGGTAGATACATTGATCCATCGCCACGACGTCGGCCGCGTATTGGAGTGCGGCCTGGATGTGTTCGGGCTTGAGGTTGGGGTAGCTGTCGAAAAGCTCGTCAGGGCTCATCCCCGTGCCCAGCTCGCGGAGGACATGCTCGACCGTTAATCGCGTCCCCCTGAAGACGGGTTTGCCCAGCATGACATCCTTGCGTTCCTCAATGTGGTCCTGCCATTTCAAGGCCATGATGTCGGCTCCCTGTCCGGTCCTGCTGGGTGATCAGATCAGTCGGGTGGCGGGTTTCGTCGAGTCACTTTCTCATCAACTCGCAAATCGACTCTGCTTCCATACTAACCCGAGACCTCACCGAACGGCGAGACCTCACCGACCGTCGGGCCCGGCGGCGGCTCGCGACTTCCAGATGAAAGTGGTCTATTGGATCATGGCGACTGATACGCCAGGAGGACCCCATGGACCTGCCCGAATTCCTGACCCGGCATGAGAAAGGAGAGATCCGTCTCACGGGACATCGCATCGATCTGTTTCACGTGATCTCTCAGTACAACGAGGGGTACTCCGCCGAGACGATTCTGGACCAGTACCCCACCTTGAATCTCCCGATGATTCAGGATGTGATTGCCTTCTACCGAGACAATTTGGCGGATGTTGACGCTGACATGGCGGACGTTCAGGCCAGGATCGATCGGTTTCGCGCGGCCTATCAAGCCGGTCCGGGCATCGTCCGAATCCGCGAGCTCTTGGAGGCGGCGCGGCCCGAAGAATCGTTTCAGACCGCCCCCGGCGCGGCGGGCGGCATCGACTCGGCCCGGCTGCTCTCGCGGACGATGAGCTCGCCCGGGATCAGCACCTTGACAGGCGGCCCGGAGTCGCCCGAGACGCGCGACCGGATCAGCCGCGTGGCATGCCGCGCGACGGCCTCGG
>JBKQHM010000236.1:0-9794 GCA_052148775.1 Isosphaeraceae bacterium
GGTGGTCTTGGGCTTGAGCGACGCGACGCCCAGGACCTCGAGCGCCCGCCGTCGGCCTTCCGCGGTCAGGGCGACCTTCGCCGCGGCCTTCCGGGACGCGCCGAGCAGGAACGCGACCAACCCGGCGGACCTCAGCTCGTCGACGACCTGGTTCAACGCGCCGGCCATCGGGACGCCGGACCACCGGTGCGCCAGCAGCGGCTCGAGGTCCTTCTGGATCTTCGCGTTCGATTCCCCCTTCTCGCCGGCGGCGAGCAGCCGGACCAGGACCAGGTCGCCGATCGCGGATTGATCTGTCGCGGGAGTCATGTGCGATTACCTCGATGCCAGTCGATGCCGGCAGAACGCGACCGCCGAGAGCAAGGTCTCCAGCAGATCCTCGAGTCGCTCGACGACGTCGTCGGCCAGGAACCGCAGGACCACGTAGCCGCGCTTCTGCAACTCGAGGTCCTTGCGACGGTCGCGGCGATAGGCTTCGGGATCCTGGAAGTGATAATAGCCGTCGATCTCGATCACCAGCTCGAGCGAACGCGCCAGGAAGTCGACCTCCATGGGGCGGCCGGCTCCGAATGGGAACGCGAGCGTGCCATTGAGCTCGAACAGCCCGGTGGTCTCGGGCAACGACTCGAGCAAGTCGAAGAGGAAACGCTCGGCCTCGCTACGGGCATCGTCCTGGGATTCCCGGTTCGGGATTCCGGATTCCCGATGCAAGATTCCGGATTCGGGGATCGGGCCTTCCATCGGCCGCCGGCGATCCTCCGCCACTCGGACGATTCCCGAGCGGAGCAGGGCCTTGGCGCGCGACTCGGGGGCGTGGTCGAGGTAGGCGTCGAACCGGGCGGGCTCGACGATCAAGGCCAGGGTGGCCCTGGGCTGGGCCTCGGCCAGGTCGGCCAGCAGCCGCGCGAGGCGATCGAGGTGCGTCACATCCTGCCGGGTGGGTGCGACGATCAGGACCGGCAGGCACTCCGGCGGGACCAGCTCGCCCAGGGCGCGGAAGACGCGGACCCAGGGCCGGCCTCGGGCGTCGAGCAAGGCGTCCAGCTCCGGCGCGAGCCCCGGGTCGAACCAACGACGGCCCTGGGCTGCCAGCTCGATGAGGCGGAAGGCGACCAGCTCGACGCCCGTCTCCGAGACCCCGTGCACCGCCGAGTCGAAGAGCATGGCCACTTCATAGTCGGACATCGCGCGGAGCTGGCGGCCGAGCAGGCCCGCGGGCCGATTCAACCGATGCGCCAGCCAGGCGACCGCCGAATCGATCAGGTCGCGCCCGGCCGCCAGGCGGTCGACCCAGGGCACGACCAGGCCCTCGGCACCCGGTTGTTCCGGCTCCGGACGCACCAGCACCATCGGCCGATCGAGGTCCGCCGCCCAGTCCCGGGTCCCCTCCAGCAACAGGCCGATTGGACCGGCCAGGACCGAAACCGTCGGCACGCCGGCCCCTCGCCGCTCTTCGTGACGGTCCAGCTCCTTGTCCGTCGTCCGTTGTCCGTTCTCCGTCGCGTCCAGTACCGCGTCCATCGCTCGTGTCCCCAGCTTGTTTTCCGCCTTCCCGGTCGGTGGTCGGACCGGATCAGGCACCCGCTCGATGCCCTCGGTCATGGGCAGGCCGTCCCGCCCGGCATTCGATCAAGGCCAACAACGGACCACAGGATCGAATGATATTGTCCGCCATCGATGTGCGATTGTCCACGCGCCGGGCCGCTTGGGTGCGGGATTTGCTGGGGAGTCATCGTTGCCGCCGGAGAATCTGCGCCAACCGCCCCGAGACGCATCGGGACGGCCCTGCCCGAATCGAATCACGCGGGTCCCCAGAAGCCCCTTGAGAGCCGATCTTCGGGAGGCTAAGTTGCATCCGGCGTATTTGGTAATGGATCGATCAACGAGACGCACGCAACCAAGGAGACATGACATGCCGATCAAGAAGTGCATCGCGGCCCTGTCCGTCGGCTCGCTCATCTGCATGACGGTGCTGGGCCTGCGGACCAGCGTGGCCGCGCCGGAGAAGTCCGAGCACGGGACCCCGGTGACCAAGGCCCTGGGCCAACTGATCCCGACGACCAAGACGCAGAGCACGGTCAAGGGGACGGTGACGTTCACCAAGACGTCGAGCGGGGTTCACGTCCACGGTGAGATCACCGGCCTGACCCCGGGCGAGCATGGCTTCCACGTGCATGAATTCGGCGTGTGGAACGAGGATGGGACGGCCTCCGGTGGCCACTTCAACCCGACCGGCGCGCCGCACTCCTCGCACTCCAGCGAGAAGCGGCATGTCGGCGACATGGGGAATATCAAGGCCGACGAGAACGGCAAGGCCACGGTGGACCTCGACGATGACCAGATGAGCTTCGAGGGTCCGACCTCGATCATCGGGCGCGGGCTGGTCGTCCATGCGAAGGCCGACGACCTGAAATCGCAGCCCTCCGGCGATGCCGGCGGCCGGCTCGCGGTCGCGATCATCGGCGTGGCCAAGCCGTGATCGAGTGAGCCATCCCGGAATGGGCCCGGGAGAACCCCCCGGCGTTCTCGTCATCGAGGGCCCTTGTGCTCGTGGCGTGGCAAGGTCTCCCGGCCTTGCCACATTTTCAGGGTAGGTGAAAACCATCGAGAGGGCCTCGCATCGGTGGGTTTCACCCACCCG
This sequence comes from Isosphaeraceae bacterium, assembly GCA_052148775.1. Classification (GTDB taxonomy): domain Bacteria; phylum Planctomycetota; class Planctomycetia; order Isosphaerales; family Isosphaeraceae; genus CAVZRC01. The sequence goes on from JBKQHM010000236.1 coordinate 2,642, forward strand.
ACGAGACCGATCTCGACCCTTCCGAGACTGACGCTGAGTCCTGGATGGTCGAACGGAGATGTCTGTTCGGTCGTCCAGAATCGAGGACTCTTGAAACCATGAATCCCGGAGGCTATACGATCGTCGCGCGAAATCTGTAAGATGATCCTGAGCCCCGTCACGATGCGGGGACGATCGGTCTCGCATAGGTCGGGAGGGGAAACGCTGGAGGGTCCTGGCATGTCGTTCGCGTTCGCGAATCCGCGCAAGGTCCCGGGCGTATTCCTGAGCCCGGCGTCAGTGGAACTCGCCGCCGTCCAGTGGGAGTTGCGTCACCTGCACGAGCGGGTGTTCGCTTGGGTTCGGGAGTTGCGACCGGGCGACGAAATCGAATCGTGGCAGGTGCGGGCGTGCGTCTGGGTCCTCGACGATCGTCCCGAATGTGACGACGAGCCACCAAGCCTCGCCGTCCCCGATGGCCTCCGGATTCACTTCGAACCGACTCCAGACCGGGCCGACGACCGGGGGGAGCGATCGCGCGCCGAGCGCGAGCGACAACGTCGCGATCGGGTCGGCCGGGGGATGATCGGGCGCGTCTACAGTACCGGTGAGCCGCTTTCCGCCGACTTCGCCCGGGAGGATACTCCACATTCTCGCGCCTATGGGCTGGACGAGGCGTATGCCGGCGACCTTCCCGCGGGGCTCCGATGGGCGATCGCCGTCCCTCTGGTCGCCGTCCTCCCGCTCGAGGCCGACGATCGGGAAGGGGTGGAATTCCACGTCGTGGGGGTACTCAACGTGGATGGGATCGGCTTCGCCCTGGAGGACTGGGAGTTCGACAACCTCACGGAGCGAATGATCGGCGCTTCCTCGGAGCTTGCCGAACGGCTGGCGGACTTGCCGGGGCGGATGATCTCCATCGACATGACCGCCATCGACATGCCAGACAAGGTCCCTCGCGCTTCGCGATCCGACGACCTGAGCGCCCGGGTGATCAAGTCTGCCATCTCTCGCGAGATGGAGCGCATCTTCTGGACAAAGGTGGCGATCGATCCGGCCGGCTTGCAGGGGGCCGCATACGAGGAAATCCGGAACGTCCACGACTCAGCCCGCCAAATCGTCGAACTCGTGGACTCGGCCGGGGAGGCTGGGCGGGAGGTGTTGGTCGATATGATCGATCGTTGGGCGGCTCACGAGTCCTGGGCGGTGGATGACCGCCGCAATATGGCCTGGTGCGACGCGATGGTCCTGGCCTCGGAGGCGGTCGAGTTCCGGGAGGCGAGATCACGGCAGCGCTTGAGAGAGTGCCTGTCCCGACTCGTGTCACTCGCCCTGGATCGAATGACGGATTTCCCGGTAAGACCCCCGGCCGAGGAAGCCCTGATTGCGGCGCTGCGGAAGTTGACCAGCCTGACGGGTTCCGGTGACTTGCCCGACACGATGTCCTTACTGGGTCGATGCCTCCACGGCGAACTGGCGCCGATGCCTCGCGTCCGGCAGGCCGCGGCCCAGTGCGTCCAGAACCTGCTCTGGAATGCGCCGCCGCCGGAGGGGTCGGGCGAGGGCGGGAGGTCGGTCAGGGCCTTGGGCGACGGCCTGGCCGGCCTGGCGAATCAGGTGCTGGAGGGCGGGGGTGAACTGGCGCCGGTGGAGCGCGCGACGCTGGCGATGAATCTCGTGCAGTCCCTGGGGCTCCTCGGGGATAAGCGATTCGCCGAGCTGGCGGGCCGGCTGATGCGGGAGGCGCCCTACATCGGTCGGCTGCTGATTCCCCGGCTCGAGAAGACCCTGGCACGCTGGGGGCCCTCCCGGGCCTCGTTGCAGCTTCGCGAGGCCGTCGCCTCGCTCCTGCCCTTCAAGCAGGGTGGATGAGCCTCCGATGTCGGCGAACAGGACGGGCCCGGCGGTCGCGCCGGGGACCGAAAGCGAGGAAACCCCGAACGACCGCGAGTCTACTCATGTCTTCCCAGGTGCTTGACCCGGTGAACTCCCTGGCCTGCAACGTCGGCGACTTGGTGGGCGTCTTCGCCACGTCCCCGGGGCTGAATGCCGCCGCGGTCGAACATGTGGCCATGCTCGTGACGGCGAAGAGCCTGGTCTACGGCGATACCGTGGATGTCCGTCACATGGGGCCGTCGGTGAGGCCGGACCGGGTCGGGTCCAGCGACGCCCACGTGGTCGGGCAGATCGTCCAGCTCGGGGCGCTGGACCGCAGCGCGCTGGAGGCCTGGGTGCGCGACCTGGACACGCGGATCGCCCCCTTGCAGTACCAGGTCCTGCCGCACTATGAGGTCGTCCTGGACCCGGGCACCGGCGTCCCGGCCCACGTGCGCTGTAGCTGCGTGGGGCTCCTCGTGGAGGCGATCAAGGACGTGCTGACCCGGACGCCGCTCGACCCGAGCTCGACGGCCGCGACCTACCCCGATACGGACCTCGCCACGCTCCAGACGATCTTCCCGTCGTCCTTCCTGCGCCGACGGGCGAGGGCCGGGTTGACCGGGAGCGGCCCGTGGCCGGTGGTCCTGCCGGGCCACCTGGTCCATGCGATGAACCAGCAGGCCGGGACCTCGGCCTGGCCTTACAATCCGGCGTCGGGGGACTATCTCTTTCCCTGAGACCGGCGGTCGGAAGCGGTAGGCGATGGCATCCGCGCCCCCATCCGCCGATTGTAGGGCGGCGGCCGTCGCGCGGCGTCGACGGGTCACGGACCGTTGCGAGCGTCGAGCGGTTTTCCCGCCTCGGACCACCATCGCTTGAGCATCTGGAGCCGCTCGTAGTTGCGGTAGCCCTCCAGGCGCTTGAAGGAGACGTCACGCTTGGGGCCGGGGGGCAGCGCTTTGAAGACCTGGTCGTAGAGGTCATCGATCAGGCTGCGGCGATTCTTCTCGATCCTCCAGATCGAGTCCTCGGGGGGGTCGGCGGGGATTGCCGCCCGGATCGACCGGAGCTCGTCGCGGGTCAAATACCACGTCATCGAGACGTCGCGCGCGCCGTCGCCATCATCGTCGCCCTTGAGGCGTTGCGGGTCGGGCCAGTCCAGGGGGGCGTTGAGGGTGACGCTCGCCGAGTTCTCGAAGACGACCGTGGTGAAGAACCGCTGCGGCTCCGCCACATGGCCGCGGGTCGAGCCCTCGAATACGTCGCCGAGGAACTCGACATCGTGGTCGTTTCGAAATGATGACGAGCTGGTCCTCGCCGCGCCGAAGCCGTCGATCGGGCTGGTGAAGAACTGGAACCCGCGGGTGGCCGCCTGCCAGAGGGTCGGCTTCGCGTCGTCGACGTCGAGTCGCTCCTTGACGCTGACCGAGTCGCGGACCTGCAACAGCAGGACGCCCGAGGTCTTCTCGGCGAGCCATCCGCGGTTGCGGTAGATCCAGGCGGTGGCGACTTCGATGCCGTAGTTGTCGTAATATCCGGCGTCGACCACCCGCCTGGGCGGATCGGTCGGCAGATTGACCGCCGGCGAGACGTAGGGGAACGACGCGCTCATCCGCACGGCGGTCGAGAGGTAGAGGCACCTGGCCTCGGGGAAGAGCCGGTAATATTCCAGGGCCGAGAGCGAATAGCCGCCGACCTTCTCGCCGGGTGAAGTGTCGGAGATCAGGTGGCCCCGGGTCATGACCATGGAGGGAACGGGCCGGCCGGAATCGTCCGACCGGCCGAGGTCGAGGTTGCTGATCAGCAGTCGTCGCCCGTCCTCGACGATCATCGGCGAGAAGATCAGGGACGGGATCCGGCCGATGCGCTCCAGCTCCCGGAGGTCGTGCAGGGGGAACCGCAGGGCCTTCCAGTCGCGCTCCAGTGCGACCCCTCGGTCCTCGGCGAGCCGTGCGGGGTAGAGCGACTGCCAGATTTCCGACAGCGCGATGAACTTGGCCAGCGGCTTGAGGCTGTTCGTCGGGACGCGCCCGACCCAGGGATCTCCTTCGATCCCCATGACATGGTCGCGGCGGTGGACCACGTAGCAGGCCGCGCCGAGCATGCCCCCCGAGGCCCCGGAGATGACCCGGACCTTCGCCCCGAACCCGCTGATCTCCCGCTCGAGGCGATCGAGGACCGTGGCCGTCCAGTAGGCCGACCGCGCCGCACCGCCGCTGACGGCGACCAGGACGAGCTTGGGCTTGCCGCCGACGAGGTCCGTGTCGTGCTGCCGTTCCGCGAGCCAGCCCTCCCGCGCGACGCGATCGTCCACCAGGTCGGGGTCCGTCGTGGCCGCGCCCGGGCCGGCGACAGAGTTCCCGTCGAGGTATGCGGCGGCCACCCGTTCCCGTAGCCGGACCAATCGGGCGTCGTCGTAGCAATTGTTCTCGAACTGGGTCTTGTACGGGTTGTTGTTCGCGTAGCCGATGTACGCGACCAACAGGAGGACCAGCGGCACCTGCCATCTCCTTTCCTGTAGCGCGATGAAGGCGATGAGCAGCGCCATCACGCCGAGCGCCGCGCAGATGGCGAATGCCGGGGAGACCAGGTCGTCGTAGATCATCGGGACGTTGCCGATGATCACGTAGAAGGCGAAGACGCACCCGAAGAAGATGGCGATCGATTCCCGCAATTCGCGACGCGCCCGGCAGGGATGGGGTCGGGAGCCGACGTCCGAGGCGTGACCGTATGGGCACCCCTGGAGGGGGCAATGCTCCTGCGCGCAGCGGGCCGTGCGCCGGCCCGGCAGCGACTCCTCGACCTTGATGTTGCTGCCGTAGGGCATCTCGGATAGGCGCAGGAATAGCTTGACGATCGTGACGCCCAGGACGATCCCGGCGACCCAGGCCACGACGCCGTCTCGCCAGCCTTGCCATGTCTGGCCGACGTCGAAGATCGTTCCCGGGGGCGGTGCGCCGAAGGAGTCGGCATACCAGGAGGGCATCGCCGGCGCGGCGCGGGGCACGTCGGAGAAGACCGTTGGCAGCAATGCCGGGGCCAGGAGCAGGAGGAGGAAAGGGGTCCGGCAGGTCCGGAGGAACCGGTGGAGCCTCCGGACATCCTCCGACCTCGGCTCGAGGAAGACCTGGGGCGGGAAGACGACCATCCAGTCGAAGAGAGAGGCGCCCATGAGGAATGCCAGCCCGTCGCGAAATCGTACCCTTCCCAGGTCGGCCCGGTAGGCCTCGTCTCGCTCGGCCGCGGCGGCGGCCGAACGGGCGGCCTGGTCGGCCTGTGCGGCGATCTTCTCGGCCTCGTCGGCGTACCGATCGGCCTGTCGAGCCGCGTCGCGGCCCGAGGTGACGGATTCGGCCGCGGCCGCGGCCGCCACCAGCCCGTCGGCCATGTTGCCGGCCCGACGGGCGGCCAGTCGGGACCGGGCGGCACCCCGCCGTGCCCGTTCGGCGTTCCGGCTCGCGGCCCGGGCGCGGCGCCTGGCCCCCCCCTGGCGGGTCTCGTAGTAGGCACGCCGGGCGGCCTGCCGCGCACGCCATGCGGCTGCCTTGGCGTCCTCGACGCTTTCCCCGGCGTCGCTCGCGGCCTGCCACGCGGCAATGGCCTCGGCCGGCGTGTCGCCCGGCATCATGGGCACCTGGCCCCGCGCCGGAATCCGCGGCCCTTGCAAGCCTACGGACGTGATGAGCTTCCCTCCAAGGCCGATGATGTCACGTCCGAGACGCCGCCACAATTTGACCAGAGATGTCCGGATCGCCTCATCCGCGGCCAGCCAGTCGCGCGTCCGCAGGCCGGTCTCCAGAGGGTATGGGTCGAGATAGAACGCGGTCAGGCCGATCAACGCGAGGAGGAGCGTTGCCCCGGTGCTGGCGCTGACCCGAGACAAGGCATCCTCATGCCAGAAAAGGTAGGGGAGACCGTATGACGCCCCGAGCTGGGCGTACACCAGCAGGTAGAGCAAGAGCAAGATCGTGGTCAGGCCGAGGAACGTGCTGAGGAACCGGTAGAGCGGACCGAGGAACGTCCGGTAATACCACAGCAACCAGAGCACGAGGGCCAACGCGGCAGCGTACTGGAAGACTACGATCATCGCGCTCAGCATCGGAAGTGTCCCGGGGCCGGACTTCGACGTCGATCGGGGATGCCGGTTGATCTGGTCATCCCATATTCCAATATCCTAACGCGGCCTTCGACCGCAACCCAAGAGGATTACGGATCGCGGATTACGGATTAAAGAGGGATTCCCTCGACGATCTGCGATCCGTGGTCAGCAATCCCCTGAGATGCGAGCACGGCGGAGGGATCCTATGGGGGAAGGCTCTACTGGGCGTTACATGGAGGAGTCAGGAACAGGCTGGGAATGACTGACCGATTCGCTCGGATGGATTTCGTAGAACGGAATCGATTCCTTTGGATCGGGAAACGGAATGAATTCCGTTCTACGGATGTATTGCGGCGGAAAAGTCACGGATGGGGGTCGCGTGAGGGGTGGACTGGAGACGGGTCGTGCGGTCGCTCGGGGGCGGGTTGGCCGACAGGGAGGCGGGCCGCCCGCGGGGGCGCGGCCCGTCCCTGTCGATCCGACCGACGGGGCGATTTCAGGAGGGGTTCGTGACCATCGTCTTGAACTCGCGGGAGGAGAACAGGTTGGCGAAGACCTCGATGACGCGCTTGTGCTTGACCATCGGGGCGTACTGCGCCTGCTCCCTGGCGTTGGCGTCGCGGCCGAGGACGTCGTAGAAGATCGTGTTGACCTCGGCACGGACCCCGCTCGGGCTGGTGATCACCTTGTAGGCGAGCTTGTATCGGGAGGTGCCGTGCTTGAGCTCTCGGGCGAGCCGGGCCTGGGTGGCCGGCTTGAACGGGGTGCCGAACCAGTCCGTTGCCAGCGCGTTGAGGAACCCATCGTCGGTCCCGCCCGCGTTCGTGTAGAACTCCTTCGAGCCGAAGATGGTGGCGTACAGGACGGGCGATCGCGAGTTGCCCGCGGCCAGAGTCGCGTTCAACTCGGCCGTCGTCGCCGTGCGGCCGAGGAGGGCCTCATAGGCATATTCGACCGCCTGCGTCTTCGATTGCGGGGTCTGGAGGATGTAGGTCGCGACGACCTTGGGGGGATATCCGCCGTTGATCAGGGCGATCCAGAGGTTGGCGTTAACGTTGCTCTGGGTGCCGAGCACGTCCAGATAGATCTGGTTGACCACGAGCTCGGTGGGGCTGCCGACGACCAGGGAGACCGGTGTGGAAGTCGCGCCGAGGAAGCTGGAGTTGCCCGAATAGACGGCCGTGATCGATTCCTTGC
>JBKQHM010000237.1:0-24733 GCA_052148775.1 Isosphaeraceae bacterium
CAACAGAGGTCTGATTGGGACGAGGTTGAGAGACTGATCCGCGACCGCCGTGTCGTCGGCGTGATCAGCGATGTGAGTACGGAGGTCACTCGGGGAGAATCCGATCAACGCAGGTGGCTGGTGGCACCGTTGCGTATAGCCGACACGAGTGACCTGAAGCAGGCAACGATGCTGTCTGATCTCGCCTCCCGGCTCGATTCACTGACGGAAGCCAAGCGAGAGTCGATCCTCATCGAGTTCCGAAGACTCGCGGAAAACATGCTCGATTAGGAACCGGTCAAACCGTCCTGGCTTGTCCATGGTCCGAACCCCAGTGTAGGATTGATAATACGACGATGAGACTCGAACGCGACCCCTGAGAGTCAGCCCCTTGTCAGACGATCATCCCAGCCCGACCGAATCCCTGGTCTCCGCCATCGATCCCGGGGCCTCACGACTCATCTTCCTCATGATGCTCGGCCTGATCGCCGGGGGCTTCGTGGCCTTCCGGATGTTGAGCAAGCCGCCGCCCCCGGCGCCGGCGGAAGTCGCCGGGGACCCGCTCCTGAGCCAGGGCCGGACCATCTTCCTGGGGCGCTGTGCGACCTGCCACGGGAATGAAGGCCGAGGCGACGGGCCGATCGCCGGCAACCTGATCGGTCCGCCGGTCGGCAACCTCACCGACGATCAGTGGAAACACGGCGACCGACCCGAACAGGTCCTGGCCGTGATCAGTCAGGGCGTGCCGAATACCCGCATGGAAGCCTGGAGCCGCGTCCTGGACCCCCCGGAGATCCGGGCCGTCGCCGCTTATGTCTACTACCTGGCCCGGCGACCCGTCCCCGAGGCGCTTCGAAAGCCCTGACGGCGTGTTCCGAGATTCGACTTCAATGTTGAACGACCGCGTCGGCCTCGATCTCGATCAGGGCCTCGGTATCGATCAGCCGGGCGACCTGGACCATGGTCGTCGCCGGCCGGATCGATTCGAAGAACTCGCTGTGGACCTCGCCGACCTCGCGCCATTGGTCGATGTCCGTGACGTAGATCCGCGTGCGGACGATGTCGGCGGGCTTGCCGCCCAGGGCCTCGATGGCGGCGACGATGATCTCCAGGGCACGGCGGGTCTGAGCCTTGAGAGTCGGCCCGAATCGGCCGTCCGCCTCGATCCCGACGGTCCCGGTCACGAAGATGAGGTCCCCGGCGCGGACGGCGCGCGAGTAGCCGACCAGCGGCTCCCAGGTCGAGCCCGTCGAGACTTGCTTCCGCCCATGCCGCTCGGTCACCGTCAATTTCAGGTTGGGAGTCATCGTGGTACGCTCCGTTCGAATCGAGGGGATTCCAGACACCCAGCTATTGTAGCCCGGGATCGGGTCGCTTAACGATTGGTAGAAGATCGCCGGACGGAGCGGGCTCCTACAAGAGAGATGCAGAACGGCCGGATGGAAGTCGTGTGGAACAAGCCGAAACCCTGACCGGCTTCACCCGGTGGTGTTTCGCCGTCGGCTGAGTTAAGTTGAGAGTCGTGGTCCCATTGGTGTCCGACTTGCTCCGATCGATTCACGGCGTGCGTGTCGACGCAACTTTCCGATTCCTTCAAGGACTCGACCATGCAAGCGAGCTCGAAATCGTCCCGGCTGTGGCTGCTCCTCGGCACCATCACATGGCTGACAACCGGGCTCGCACGAGGAGACGATCTCCCCGTGGTGGTGGACGTCGAGTTCCAGCCGCTCTCGGCGCAGGTGAAGCGTGTGGTCGAGGCGATGGAGATGCTCGGCGAGCCGCTGGCCGCGGAGGAGAAGGGCCGGCTCGATCGTGCCCTGGAATCGACCGGGTCGGAATCGGCCGTCCGGACGATCCAGGAGGTGCTGGATCGGCATTGCCTGATCGGGATCGAGATCAATCCCGAGAGCCGCGTGAAGGCCGTCCAGGGGCCTGCACGCCCTCGCCTGATTCAGAGCGGGTGGTCGGTGTTCCTGGTCAAGGTGCACAACGAGGCGGGGGTGACGGCGAAGCTCGCCGCGGTGAGCCCCAATGCCGAGCCGGTCTACAAGGTGTCGAGTAGCCGTCCCGATCCGAAGCCCTCCATCTCGCCCGGCCAGATCGTCCAGCGTTGGGCGGACGTGGCGATCTTCAACGATCGGCCGTTGAAGCCGTCGCTCTCGGGCCTGGGGCTCGAGTATCGGATCATGCAGGTCTATAGCCGCGATGCCGGCCGTCGCGAGGCCAAGATCACGTTCAACGTCGGGCAAGGGACCCAGGACCTGGGGTTCCGCAGCGATGTCGACATCCTCTTCCAGGTCGATCCGGCCGTGCCGGTGGTCCTGGGCGTCCGCGACGAGGACGGCTCTCCGACGATGGCCTCCTTCATCTTTCGCGACCGAGCCGGGAGGGTCTACCCGTCCCCGAGCCGTCGACTCGCTCCGGACTTCTTCTTCCATCCCCAGATCTATCGACAGAACGGCGAGACGGTCTTGCTGCCGCCGGGCCTGTACGAGGTCGAGGTCACCCGTGGTCCCGAGTACCTCGTGCACAAGCAGACGATCGAGGTGCCCAAGGCCCGGTCGCATCACGAGAACTTCCGACTGAGGCGATGGATCAACCTCGCGAAGATGAACTGGTACTCGGGCGATCATCACGTGCACGCGGCCGGCTGCGCGCACTACGAGAGTCCGACCGAGGGCGTCAAGCCCGAGGACATGTGGCGACACATCCTCGGCGAGGATCTCGACGTCGGCTGCGTGCTCTCGTGGGGGCCTTGCTGGTATGCCCAGAAGCAATTCTTCCAGGGGAAGATCCACCCGCTGTCGACGGCCGCGTACCTGATGCGGTACGACGTCGAGGTCTCCGGCTTCCCCTCGTCGCATGCCGGGCACCTCTGCTTGCTCCGACTCAAGGAGGACGACTACCCCGGCACGACCCGGATCGAGGAATGGCCGAGCTGGGACCTCCCCGTGCTCAAGTGGGGCAAGTCGCAGGGCGGCGTCGTCGGCTTCTCGCATTCGGGCTGGGGGCTGAAGATCTCCGATGAGAAGCTGCCGTCCTACGAAATCCCGCCGTTCGACGGTATCGGTGCCAACGAGTACATCGTCGACGTGGTTCACGACGCGGTCGATTTCATCTCGAGCGTCGACACCCCGGCCCCGTGGGAGCTCAACATTTGGTATCATACGCTCAATTGCGGATATCGTGCCAAGATCAGCGGCGAGACCGACTTTCCTTGCATCTACGGCGAGCGCGTCGGCCTGGGCCGGGTCTACGTCAAGCTCGATGACGGCCAGCTCGACTTCGACCGATGGTGCGAAGGGATCAAGCAAGGCCGGTCGTACGTCAGCGACGGCCGCAGCCACCTGATCGATTTCCGGGTCGATAACGTGGCACCTGGCGAGAAGGTGGGCGAGTTGAAGCTGAGCGGCCCGCGAACCGTGAAGGTCACCGCCCAGGTCGCCGCCCATCTCGAACCGAACATCTCGGCCGAGGCCCACGCGATCAAGAACCGCCCGCTGGATCAGAAGCCGTACTGGGACCTGGAGCGCGCCCGGCTCGGCACGACGCGGAAAGTCCCCGTCGAGGTCGTGGTCAACGGCCTGCCGGTCGCCAGGACGGAGGTCACGGCCGACGGCAACATCGAAGGCGTCTCGTTCGAAGTTCCGATCCAGCAATCGAGCTGGGTGGCGCTGCGGATCTACCCGTCCTCGCATACGAACCCGGTGTTCGTGGTCGTCGACGGCAAGCCGATCCGGGCCTCGAAGAAATCGGCGGAATGGTGCTTGAAGTCGGTCGACCAGTGCTGGTCCAAGAAGGAGCGGGCCATTCGTGCTTCCGAGAAGGAAGCCGCGAAGAAAGCCTATGACGTCGCCCGCGATGCCTACAAGCGGATCCTGTCGGAGTGCCAGGGCGATTGATTGATTCGATGTCGGGGTCCGAGGCGCCATACGGCGGAGATTCGTTATAATGCAAGGAGAGCCCGCGGGCGACGAGGACGATCGATTCATCCAAAAACGAGGAGTTGAAGATGAGCAGCGCCACGACCGCAAAGCCATACACGGAGGTCACGTTGCTCCGTCCGGATGAAGCCCCACAGACGTTTACCTTGCCCGAAGGCGCGACGCTCGCGGACTTGCTCCGCGCCGCTGGCGCCGCGGTCCGCAGCCCGAATATGCTCATCGACGGCCGACCTATTGAGGACATGGTGATCTTGAAGACCGGCATGATGATCACAATCGTGCCCGAGCCGCCGCAGGTGCCTCCCGAGAAGGACTGGCGGAGGACCGTCGGGATGTTCCAGGACACACCCTTTTTCCGAGCGATGATCGCGGAGGGTCGCGCGATCCGCGAAGCCGATCGGGAAGCGACGCTGGCGGAGTTGGATGCGGAGCAGGAAGATTCATGATCGTATTGGATACTGACCACATCTCCGAGCTACAACATCCGAACTCTGTCCGAGGCAAGCGGCTCTCCGGTCGGTTGGCGGTCGTTCTCCAGGGCGAGGTTGCAACGACCATCGTCAGCGCTGAGGAACAGTTGCGCGGCTGGCTTGCGGCGATTCACCCGCAGCCAGCCGGCGTCAAGCAAGTTGATGCTTACGCGGATCTCGCCAGACTCATCCAGTTCTACCGCAATTGGGTCTTCCTCCCTTTCGACTTACTCGCGGCGGAACAATTCCATCGGCTCAAGTCACAGAAGATTCGGGTCAGCACAATGGACCTGAAGATCGCGGCGATTGTTTTGCGACACGGGGCCACTCTACTCTCGGCGAATCTCCGCGACTTCAGGCAGGTTCCGGGTCTCGCCGTGGAAGACTGGATGTCAGGGGGGTAAGACCTCGCGATAGGGCCCCACATCGACGAATCCCGCCTGTAAGAAAACCGCTCCCTCCGACGACTTGGTTATTGGATCAACCGGGCGGAGGAGGGACCTATGCCGGACTGGGATGAGATCCTGACCCGGGACGGGCCGGCCGTGTGGCGGACGGCCTACCGGATCGTCGGCAACCGTGCCGACGCCGATGAGTGCTTCCAGGAGGCGTTCCTCGCCGCGCTGGAGATCTCGCGGCGTGGACCGGTCCGGCACTGGTGTGCCTTACTCCAGCGGTTGGCCGCCGCCCGCGCCGTCGATCGGCTCCGCAGCCGAATTCGTCGCGGACGCCACGAGTCGGTCGCCGACTGGGATGCGCTCGGGGGCCCTGCGCCACTCCCCTCGAAGGCCGTCGAGGACGCCGAGCTCTCCGGGCAACTTCGCGAGGCGATCGCCCGCATCCCCCCGAAACAGGCCGAGGCCTTCTGCCTCCACGCCCTGGAGGGATGGAGTTATCGCGAGATCGCCGAGCACATGGACGCGACGACCGACTCTGTCGGCGTGCTCGTTCATCGGGCGCGGATGCGCCTGCGACAACTCCTGGCCGGGGCGCCTGGTATCTCGCAGGCGATCCGGCACTCCGAGGACCCTGGTTCGTCACGCCGTGAGGAACTGTCATGAGTGCGATCCCACCGGACCTTGAACCCGACGACCGCCTCGCCCGGGCCGAGTCCGCGCTCCGGGATGCACCCGTGCCCGAGGGGCCCGGTGCCGAGGTCATCGCCCGGACCCGCGCCGCCCTCAGCGTGGCGGCCGATCGACCGACCTTGATCCCCTTACCCTGGAGGAGAACCATGCTGACTCTGCTCAAGCTCACCGCGGCGACCCTGGCCGCCTACGCGGGGCTGTCGTACCTCGCGTTTTCGCCCCGAGTCGAGGCTACCGCCACGTTCGCCGAGGTCGCCCAGAGACTCCGCGACGCCCACACCCTGTCGTTCCACACGACGGTTCAGATACCCAAGATGCCCGGTCAGAAAGGCCCATTGACGGTGACAGGGCGAGAATTCTACAAGGACCCGGGCCTGTTCCGGAGCGAGTCCGACCCGCCCCAGGCGGTCGTCACAATCCTTGACACGAACCGGGGTAAGATCCTCACGCTCGATCCGTCCTCCAAGGTCGCGATGCTCCAGGATTGGAAACCCGGCGGCGATCTGGAGCGTCAGCTACGCGACCGTGCCGGGAACCAGATCGAGCGATTACGTGCGATGGCCGGCAAGGAGGGGAAACCCGCCGGCAAGCGAAAGATCGGCGACGTGGAAGCGGAGGGCTTCCGGATCGAGACCGACGGGATGCTGTGGACGGCATGGATCGACCCGGCGCGAAAGCTGCCGATGGTCATGGAAACGACCCTCCGCTTTCAGGACCAGGATCTCGCGGCCACCATGAGCGACTTCCAGATCGATCCGAAGCTCGACGACGGCCTGTTCCGCCTCGAGGCGCCGCAGGGTTATACCCTGAAGAAAATCGACGTGCCCATCGCCATCGGGGAAGACGCCCTGATCAACCTGTTCCGGTTGTACGCTCAGAAATCCGGCGGGGTATTCCCTCCGATTCCATTCGACAGGCAAGCTTTCCAGAAGCAGTATCCACCGGAAAAGTATAAGGATCCCACCGATCCCGAGTTGGTCCGCTTCGTCCAGTCTATATCCGCCAGCGTTGTCTTCCTCGACTTCGAATTGAAAAAGCAATTCGGCTACAAGGCAGAAGGCGTGAAATTGGGCGATGCCGGCAAGGTGCTGTTCTGGTATCGCAAGAAGGGCGCGGAGAACTACCGGGCCATCTTCGGCGATCTCCACGGCGAGGACGTCACCGCCGACCGGCTGCCGGAGAAGCCGAAGTTCTGATCGACGTCGAGCCGGTGCCACAAGACGACAGATAACGGGTCTTTCTCGTCCGGTCTGACAACGCCGTTTTCCTGGTCCGGGTTCCCGATTTCCAGAGTCGGGTTCCCGGATTTTCGTTTTACCGGAGCTCGAACCTCGCGGCCTGGCGTGCCGTGCAGATCCCGCCCCCTATCTCCTGGCGGAGCTTGGTATAATCAGGGAAACCGCACGGAAGACGAAAACGATCCATTGAACCTGAGATCGAAGAGTTGAGAATGAGCGCGACGACAACCGCAAAGCCATGCACGGAAGTCACGGTGCTCGGCGTGTCGGGAGGCCCACAGACGGTCACGTTGCCCGAGGGTGCGACCCTCGCGGACCTGCTCCGCCAGGTCGGCGCCGAGGCTCGCAGTCTAAACTTCGAGATCGATGGCCGGTACATCGAGGAAGCCCTGGTCTTGAAGTCCGGCATGACGATCACGATCCTACCCGAATCGCCCCAGGGGCCTGCCAGGACGGATCGGTGGAGCTCCATCGGTACCATCAGTGCCGAGGATGCCGACTTTGAGGAGTGGATGGCGGCGTGTCGAGCGATCCGTGAGGAGGACCGGCGAGTCACGCTCGAGCAGATGGACGCGGAGCAAGAGGGTACATGATCATATTATATACATAATACTACCGTTCTGCCTCTCGGTGCGACGCTCCTCTCGGCGAATGTCCGCGACTTCCGGCAGGTTCCCGGCCTCTCCGTCGAAAACCGGTGGGCTATCGACCGTCGATTGAGATGTTGGAGTACCGCCTTGAGGCGAAAAGGACCGGCTAAAGCCGGGACTCCAACTCCTCAAATCGCGATCGACAAGGCCTTAGCTGTCTCGTAGAAGGGATTACCCTGATGTGCTCCCCGCGAATCCGCATGCCACTCGCCCTCTGGGTCGTCGCAATACTGGTCCCCGGCACGGTCCTCCGCGGCGACGAACCGCGCCCGGCCGACCTCATCATCCGACATGCGAAGGTCATCACGGTCGACCGGGAATTCCGGATCGCCGAGTCCGTCGCGATCCGCGGGGATCGCGTGCTGGCGGCCGGCTCTGAGGCGGAAATCGCCCGACTGGCCGGCCCGGCGACGCGTATCATGGACGCCGGAGGGAAGACCCTCCTGCCCGGCCTTTATGACAGCCACGTCCATCCGCTGGGGGCGGCCCACAGCGAGAAGGACCACCCGATCCCGTCGTTTGACACATTGAACGACGTGTTGAAGTATTTCGCGGATCGGGTCAAGGTCCAGCCGAAGGGGACCTGGATCGTCGCGCGGTATGCGTTCCCGACCCGCCTCAAGGAGAGCCGGTTCCCGACCCGCGACGAGCTCGATCGCGTCGCTCCGGACCACATGGTCCTGCACCAGGGCGGACCGGCCGGGATCGTCAATACGAAGGCCCTCCGTCATTCCGGGATCACCCGAGATACCCCCGACCCGCCCGCGGGGCGGATCGTTAAGGACCCGCGGACGGGCGAGCCGACCGGCATGATGCGCAACGCCTACTCCGCCCTCAAGGACCTGCCCGACGACGCCTATGGCGACGATGCGCATCCGGATGTAAAACGAGTCAAGGAGCTCCTCGGGATCTATAACGCACGGGGTCTGACGAGCATCGCCGACCGTGGGGCGAGCGTCGGGGCGATCACGCTCTATCGCGCGTTGCGGGACCGGGGCGAGCTGACCATCCGAATCAATGCGACCCGGATCATGAGTCCCCCCTTCTCCGATCGCGCCACGATCGTGGCCAAGCTCAATGATCTGGCGGGCGGCGGCACCTTGGGCGAGCCGTACGGGCCGACGGGCGTCGGCGATCATTGGGTCCGGATCGGGCCGATGAAGGTGTTTATCGACGGCGGTATGCTCAACGGCACGGCCTACATGCGCGAGCCCTGGGGCGTGGGCGCAACCTACCAGATCACCGAGCCGGCCTACCGGGGGCTCCTGTTCGTCCCGCCCGACCACCTGGCGATCATCGCCGAGGAGGCCGCCCGACGCGGCTGGCAGATGACCGCTCACTGCGCCGGCGAGGCCGGGATGGACGAGTTGCTCTCGGCCTATCAGCGGGCCGATCGGATCGTCGGCATCCGCGGGCGCCGCTGGCTGATCACGCATGCGAACTTCACCTCGGCGCGGAACCTCGAGCGATGTGCCGAGCTGGGAGTCGCCGCCGACCTCCAGCCCGCGTGGCTCTGGAAGGATTCGCGAACCCTCCTCGATGTGCTCGGCCCGCGCCGGATGGAGTGGTTTCATCCCTATCGGAAATGGCTCGATGCCGGCGTCACGATCGGCGGCGGCAGCGACCACATGATCCGGATGGACCCGATCGCCGCGACCAACCCCTGGGACCCCTGGCTCGGCATCTGGGTCGCCGTGACCCGGAAGTTCGAGGGCGGCGGCCAGCTCAATATCGACCAGCGGTTGACGCGCGCCGAGGCCCTCCAGTTTTACACGATCAACAATGCGCGACTCCATTCCGAGGACCGCGAGAAGGGGTCGATCGAGCCGGGGAAGCTCGCCGACATGATCCTCGTCGACCGCGACCCCCTCACGTGCCCCGAGGATGACCTCCCGGCGACGAAAGTGCTCTGGACGATGGTCGGCGGAAAGCTTGTCTACCAATCGAATAGCGAGTCGTCATCGCGGCCGGTCAGCTCGAGGAGTGCGGCCCGATGAGCGATCACGATCAGGCGCTCGCCCGCGCCTTCGACTCGCAAGCCCCGAAGTTCGAGCGCGCCCCGGTGCAGAGCGATCCGGCCGCGCTCGCGCGGCTGGTCCATGAAGCGGCCCTGCCCGCCGGAGGCGTGGTTCTCGATGCCGGTTGCGGCCCGGGGCTGGTCAGCTCCGCGCTCCTCGATGCGGGTTTCCGCATCGTGGGGGTCGACCTGTCACGCGAGATGATCGAGCGGGCACGAAAGCGTTGCGCGGCTCACAGCGATCGGGCCACATTCCTCCAGGCCTCTGTCTTCGACCGTCAACTCGACGCTCAAGGCCCGTTCGACGGAGCCCTGTCGCGATACGTCCTCCATCATGTCGTCGATCCATTGGCCTTCGTGACGCGTCAGGTCGAGTTATTGCGTCCAGGGGGCGTCCTGGTCGTGAACGATCACTTGACGGATCCAAATCCGGATCGCGCGGAGCACCACCGAAAGCTCGAGTGGGCGCGCGACCATACCCATACCCGCAGCCTCACCGGCGGCGACATCGTCGATCTCTTCGCCGCGGCCGGTTTGCGGGAGATCCGCCTCATCGAGGAGTCGTACGCACTCGACTTCGACGAATGGTTCGACCGGGGATCGCCGGTCGACACCAAGGAGAACGTCCGGGAATCCCTGTTGACCGGACCTCGGGCACGGGGATTCCTGCCCGAACTCCAGCCGGACGGCTCGATCCGGATCGAGGGGATTCGAGCGATCGTCAGGGGCGTGAAAGCCTAGCGCTCCGGTAGCGACCCTCCGGGTCCGACCACACCGGACGGCCCGTTCATGCGCTCCTTCTCAGCTTGGACTTCAGACGCTGAACGCGCCGAACGAGATCCCTGGCCTTGCGGCCTGCCCATCCGTTTGACCGCTTCTGGAAAACCAGGATATCCTGAAAACTCGTAAACTTCGGCCGATCGCACCAGGACCCGTAATAGGTCCCGTTCACGATGAAGTCTCGGTCTTCGATCCACTCGAGCATCTTGCTCTCCTCGAAGCCGACGGCGTCTTCGGGGAGTTCGGGATCCTTGACGAAGCACTCTTCCGCCGGATGTACGAGTGGGATTTGGCCCTTGCCATCCCGCACCAGCGGCGTCGACTCCTCGTTGAGCAGGAAGCACGAGGTCAGGCAACGGCCGCCGGGCCGCAAGACGCGGTGGATTTCGTCGAGGTAGTGGCGGATATCCGGGGCCATCATGTGCGTGAACACGGATGATAAGAACACGAGATCGAAGCTATCGTTCGGATAGGGGAAGCGATACTCCGAAGACATCAGCGTGCCGGTCCGGTTGTAGCACTTGTTGTAGACGTCGACCCGTTGGAAGTTGAAGTTCGGGAAGCTCGGCGTGATGGATCGCTGCGCCCACTCGATCAGGTGTTCGATGATGTCGAAACCCTCGTAGCGCGCCGTCGGATTGAGATAGTGCGCGAGCATGTAAGCCATCCGCCCGAACCCGCATCCCACGTCGAGGACATCGGAGTCGGGATCGATGCCGGCCAATTGGATGAAAAAGCTCAAGAACTCGCAGGAGTTGCCGATGAAGCCGCCGCCGATGAGTCGGACGTCTTCCTCGCTGGGCGACGGAATCCTGGATTCGATCAGGTGGAACAGGACCCGCCCCGGCATGTGGCCGAAGAATGGTGTGAGGGTGAAGGCGGACGTCTGGACCGGCACCCGCGGCACCCCATCGGGTCGCGCACGGATACGGAAGCGGCAGGCACCCGCGCCCTGATCGGGCGGACTTCCTCCCTCCTCGCCCGGACTTTCGGGCTCTATTCTCAGATCGTCGATGATGAGTTCCTCGCCCGCGAGGGCCACCTTGAAACCGTCGAGCGTGGCACCCTCCGAATTCACCACCCACCCCCGGAACAGGAAGGTGTCGCCTTCGATCATGACCGATTCGACCTCGCCTCGAGAATTGACGAGTTTCACCCCGCGGCCACTTTCCCGGGATGAATTCGAGGTCGGGCGGGTCGATCCTGCCCGGTTTCCGACGAGTTTCTGCATTTGTGCTCGCTCCCTTTGCAAGAGGTCTGAAGATCTGATCCCTGATAGAGAGAAATCGTCGGCCGATCCAGGCATTCTGAAGAAGTGTCTCATCCATACAAACGAAAATCCTCTTGGCTCTGGTCTGCACATCTTCCCGGATGCCCGGCCCCATGGATTTCCCCGGGGGGACGGCCCCGGGATCGAATCAGGCGATTGTCCCCGATCGGGAGGACGCACGCGCCGATGATGCGGCAGGACTGTATCCTTGTGGGCATCGCGACTCTCCGAGGTTGGAGATCCCGAGCTAGATGACCCTTCGTGATCCTGGGAGGGCGAGGCTCCGTCCGATCGGGCCCGCGGCAAGGCTCGCCAGGAGGCCCGGCCTCCCCGATAGTGCAAGCTGATCTAACGGATGGCCTCGTCGGATTCGAGCACGTCATTATGGGTCGAGCGAACGTCCAGATTGAGGTGGGGCCTCCGAGAATCCGGAACGATCGCCCGCGAACGCTTCAGCCAGCCCACACGATTCTTGGGCCTCAATCTGTTGATACCGGCGTGGAACCCTCGAAGCATATGCCATGACCGATGGATGCCGGACTTGACGACCGGGTGGGCGGGGCCGAGGACCGACTTGATCGTGCTATTGATCCGATCCGCGACCCGGTATCGTAGCGGGTATGCACCCGGCGCGAAGCCCGAGGGGGACGCGAAGCCCGTCGAGGACGTCTGGAGCGTATACGACTGCGACGACTCCGAGAACTCGGAGTAGGACAGGCTCCGGAGCATCCAGTGGGAGCAGACGCGGCTGTATCGCTCGGCCACGGCCACGTACTCGACGTCCTCGTGGCACCGGCCCCGGGTCTTCATCTCGTAGTGCAGACCGATCAGCGTGCCGAAGTAGTAATTCTTCAGGCCGGCCTCGATGGCCTTGGCGCAGAAGGCGACGTCGCCGAAGGCGTTGGGGTAGACGACCTCCTCCAACATCCCCAGTCGCTCGAAGGTGGTGCGCCGCATCATCGCGATGGCGAATGTGACTCCGAATGCGATCCGCTCGTCATTGACGTATTCCTCGGGCCGTCGCGAGTGATCGACCTGGTGAAAACCGCAGACGGCGAGGACATTATCCCAGATCTTCATCCCGCCGTGCTGGACGGACCCGTCGTCGGGGTACAGCAACCGCATGCCCACGACCCCGCAATGCTCGTCGGCCAGGGCCTGCATCGCCATGGTCTGGAAACAATCGACCGAGAAGATCTCGGTATCGTTGTTCAAGAGCAGGAGCAGGTCCTTGTCGCGGCCGAACTTCTCGAATGCCCCGTTATTCATCCGCGCATAATTGAATGCGCCTTCGTGGTCGTGGATGCGATAGCGGTAGCGGCGCGGCCGATCCATCCAGGACTGGAGGACCCTCTTGGTCTGGGGATCCCGCGATCGCTGATTGACCATGACGACCTCGATGTCGAGCTCGTGTTCCTGCCGCTCGATCGAATCGAGGCACCGCAACGTCATCTCCGGCTGGTCCTTGAACGGCATGATCACCAGCAGCGAAGGATTCGGGTGATCGGGCAGGGACCGCAGGTGGATCCCCGGATACTGGTTGCCGCCCAGGGGTGACGGGGGCACGATCGCCCAGCGCGCCCCGGGATAGATCTCGGGCAGGTATTCCTCGATGAGGTTCAGCGTCATCCGGCGGATGTCCGGGTCGGTCTCCTCGGCGAGGGCATGCCGTCCCGAGGGGTTCCGGCTGTAGTAGAGGTAAAAGGGGAGACTCCTGGATTCGACCTTCCCACTCCTCGCGAGCCGGATCATCAGGTCGTGGTCCTCCACGCCGTCATATCCCGGGCGGAAGACCTTCCCGGCGTTCCGGACGGCCAGGAGCAGCTCGGTACGGATCGCCGTCAGATTCCCGATGTAGTTCTTCCTCAAGAGCGTGAAGAGATCGAGGTCTGGCTTCCGGATGTACTTGCGGATCCGGGTCGAGCCTTCTTCGAGGCGGGCTTCGTGGGAGAAGATCAGGTTGATGGCGGGCTCCGCGTTCAACTGACGCGCGAAGATTCCGAGGGCGCTGGGATGCAGCAGTGCCCGGTCATCGATCACGCAGGCGAATTCGCCGGCGGCCGCCTCCAGTGCGGCATTCTTCGCCGCGACGCGGCCCCGGCGTCGATCCATCGTCAGGAACCTGATCCGGGCGTCTTCTTCAGCCCAGCGCGCGGCCAGTGGGAGATGTTCCCGGCGCTCGCTGCCGTCATCGATCAGGATGAGCTCCCACTGGAACCACGACTGACAGCGCACGGAGAGGACAAGGTCGTTCAGGAATCTGGGAGGTGTATTCGTCATGGGGACGATGAGCGAATACGTCAACTGATGGGGCAACTCGCAGAGTCGGGCGGCTTCGAGTTGCAGGCCCTTGAGCAGGGCGGAAAGGTCTCCGGGGCCCCCCAGCGACCAGGGCACCGATTTGATCAGGCTCGCCTCGTCGGTATGGCCCGTGATCCGTCCCGTGTACTCGCGCAGGAGTTCATCGCAGTCCGAAATCCCCATCGCCTTGGATCTCCCAATGCTCCGCCTTGCTGCCGGCTAGCCCGACTGGGGCGACGGCAAGAGCGAGTGCTTCCATTGCTCGCGTTCGAGAACTCTCGCGCCGCCGCGGGCGGCCAGGCCGATTCGAGACATTCGTAGCTTCGGAGGTCCCCCGCCGCGGGCCTCGATTGTCGATCCGGAGCCGCGTGTACCATAACGGATTGCTGTAGTCTCGCAAGGGATCTTTTCGGAACGACGGCGCCTGGCTCAAGAAGGACTTGCCGGAGACGATGCGAGCGATATCGGGGCACGCGGATGCCGAAGGCTGGGGCCGCGATCCATGACGGACGAGGCGCGTCAGGCAGACTGCCGGGGCGACCAGGACGCCGTCTCGCGCGGGATGGGAAGGGTCGCCTCCTCGGCTTGCCGAGCTCGGAGCTCGCACGCGTCGGCGTAGGCCCCCGAACAGATTGACGCGATTTGCTCCACGTCGAGGGCAGCCGGAAGACCGATCAGTCGTGTCCCCGAGGAGTGCGCGAGTGACCGCAATTCGCGCACGTCCGCGTCACGATCATGAAACACACCCGCCGCCAATGTCAGCACCTGAGACAGAATCGATCGGTCCAGGCTGGCATCACCCCCGCGCGACCCGTCGAGGTGGCTGAACCAGGGGATGTCCAGATCCTCCTTGAGGTCGAAGGCCAGGCGATCGGCCGCCGGCGAGATCGAATGGATGACGTCGATCTGGTGGAAACGGACCAGCTCTCTCAGGATCTCGCAACGGCGCGACTGGCCCGATAGGCTCTCCGCGCCGGGGGGGTCGAGGGCGACCGCCCAGGGGTGCGGCCCGAGGGTCCCTTCCAGGAGGACGACCTCCGGGTTCACGACAGCCGCCAGGCCGGCGTCCCATTCCGAAGGCCGAGCGTTGCAGAGGAAGACCTGGTGGTTCGCGGAGAGTCCGTTGGCGAGGCGAATTGCCGCGGTGTGCGAGCCGGATCGTCCGAGGTCGCCCAACACCAGCAGGACCTTCAAGCCCGCCCGCCCGCCGGCATCGCGCCGCTCGCGGAGACGTAGAAGTTGGCGGATTCGCTCGATCGACGATCGCGCCCGGAGATTGGCCGTGAAGACGGGCCGCTTCATGTCGAACTGCCGGGTCAGGTCATTGTACTCGACGACGGACCGGCACATCGAGGAGGCGATGGCATTCATCGAGGCCGGGAACGTCTCGAAGACCCTCGCCTTGACGTAGAGCGTCTCCTCCACGAGTGAATCCTCGCGAACCACCTGGTGCGTGTTGGTCTGAGGATGGCGGCGGAAGAGGTTCAAGACATCGGGCACGTAGGAGATCTTTCCCCCTCGGAGCTGCATCGCGTAGAAGAGCCAGTCTCCCGCGAACCGCAGGTCTTCCAGCTCGTCCGCGAAATCGGGACGGCCGGGAGGACGGCGGAACAGGACGGCGCTTGCGTTGGGAATCGAGTTCTTCTGACTGAGTGCCCGCTCGACTTCTTCGTCTCCGAGGACCGAGAAGTGCGATTGCCAGCGGTCGCGTGAGAGATCATTGGTGTGATCGAGGAAATGCTCCGAGAGCACCTCGCCGTCGGGGCCGATGGTCGCGGACTGGCAGTAGGCCAGGACTACTTCGGGATCGTAGAATTCCGGCACGAGCCGCTCGAGGAGCTGGGGACGGCATGCATCGTCGGCCTCGGCGATCCACACCAGGTCGCCGGTGGCCAGGCTCAGGCCCTTCATCCACTGCTTGAACGTGCTGCCGTTGTTCCGCTCGTTGACGACGATCTTCATCGGCACGGGCGACTCGATAGAGAGACGGCGAGCCACTTCCACGCTGTCGTCCGGAGATGCATTATCCAGAAATATGATTTCATGCGGTTGAATCGTCTGGCTGAAGATGCTCCGGAGCCGCTGCTCGAGGAAGCGGGAGTGGCGATAATTGGGGACGACGACCGAGACCTTGAAGGGCACCGCGGGATGGTAGCCGAAGTCGTTGCGAAGGATCCCGCGGAAATCCTCCATGAAGCGATCCCAGGTGAAGTACCCGCGGATCGACGCTTGCCCGAGCCGGCCCATGGCGGCCCTCCTCTCGGGATCGTTCAGCAGTTCACGCGCCGCGTTCGCCATGGCGGCGACCTCGAGATGGGGGACGCAGGCACCGGCCTCCTTCAAGACCTCGGGGGCCCCTCCGGAATCTTCGAACGCCACGACGGCCAGGCCGCTCTCCATCGCCTCGAGGTTGACGAATGGGCAAGGGTCCTCGCGCGACGTCAGGGCGAACAGGTCGGCCGCCAGGAAGTAAGGGACGGTGTCCTCCCTTGGGCCGGCGAACACCAGCCGGCGCTCGCGCGTCCCGTACAGGGAGTCGTGGACCAACCACTGTTGAAAGTCATTGTAGACCTGGACCCCTACCCAGACGAACCAGACGTCGGACGCCGGCTCTCCCGGCCTGGAGGCGGTCAGCACGCGCCGGCAGAGCTGGGCGAAGAGATCGACGCCCTTGCGGAGCTCGGTCGTGCCACAGCCCAGCACGATCGGCGCGTCCTCCGGAATGCCGAGCTCCTGGCGCACCCGCCGGCGGATGGCCTGGCGATCCTCGGCCAGATCACGCGTCCTGGGCTCGAGTCCGTAATAGACCGTGCGCAGTCGGTCCGGGACGATCGCGTAGCGAGCGATCAGGGTGTCGCGTACCACATTGGCCGGGACCATGATGCGAGCCGACGCCGAGGCGATCCGGTCGATGATCGTCTTGCCGCCGAGCTGATCGATCGAGACCGGCAACTCGTGGAGCCACGAGAGGACCGGGATCTTATGCTCCGAGAAGGCCGGGTGGAACTCGCTGACGGCGATGGTATTGCAGATCGCGATCCCGCGGCTGGAATAGTCGCGGTAGGCACGTGCGAGGATGCCCGGCATGTGGGAGATGTCCGGCCCCTGCGCGTCGAGGGCGCCGAGGTCCAGGGTGGGGGCGAGACGCGCGAAAGCATCGGCCAGCTCGCCCCCCTTCTTCAGGATGATCCGACAATCGACGTCGGGTAACTGGGTTAACCGCTCCGCGAGCTTGAGCAAGCAGAGCGGCGCCCCGGTCCGGCAGGCCGAGTGCGAGACCAGCAGCACTTTGAAATGGCCGCTCTTGGGTCCAGCTTCCGACGCCCCATCTCCCAGGTACTTCCAGGGCAGGTCCAGGAACCCCGTCAGTCCGATCGTCGTGGCGTCCTCCGCCTGACCTCGCGTCCCGTGCGTCGCGAGGGTTCGGGCGATCTTGCCGCGGATCTTGCCGACCGCCTTTCTCACCGCCACTCTGGGTCCCGACTTGATCGCCGTCTTCGTGAAGCGTGAGAACAAGTTCCAGCAACGGCCCGACAATCGGCCCTCGCGGAAGATGCGTCGGCGGATCTTCCGCGCTTGATGGATGAGAATTCCGCCCATGCTACGATCCAATGCGCCGGCCTGCTCAACCATCGCCAGGTAACCTCGCTCCAGGGCTGCAAGCTTCTCCTTGATCTGGGCTCCCTCGTCGCGGAGAGACTGGATTTCACGGATCAATGCCTGGTTGACGGCGTCGGTATCGCCTAGAGACGTCAGGTCGGCCCCGATTGACCCGTGGCGGCTTCTCGGCTCGGTCTGCAACGGCTCATCCATGTTCGAGAAGCCTCCCTCCATGGTTAGGGGCGGTTCGACGGTCCCCGGAAGATCAGCTCGATCTGGCTGGGAAGAGCGTTGCTCAAAGGGACTTGTACGCATCCTTGCCGGTCGGGCAGAAGCCGAGAATATGACAGGCGACCTCCGGAGTGTCAATCCCAGGCAGCCACACGAGTTCCGGCGGCGACTCGCCGTCCTCGTCCCATACCATCGGATAAGGTCTGAAGGAGGTGGCGTCCCTGGCGTGGTCACCGGCGAATCGTCGTCGACTCATCGACCCGGTCGGCCATGCGGTCGTCGACGAAATCTGAGAAACGGCCGAACCGGGCCGCCTTCAGGATTTTGAATTGTTCATACATGATATCAGGATCGGGGTAGAGCACAGGACATGCCCGGCCGATCAGGAGCGAGGCGGGGACCTTCGTGATTAGGTTGCGCTCGACCCGGCGTTCGGCCAGTCGAATTCTTTCACCGAGTCGGATGCCGTAGATCGTGTTGCCCGGGACGCCCAGCGCGAATACCAGGAGGAAGCCGCCCTGGAGCCACCGCCGAGCCCGTTCGGGGACGTAGATGAGCCATGCGATATAGAGCGCGGCGAGGAGAGGCGTCATGAGGGTGATGTAGCGATCGGCGCGACCGGTGCCCGGGCCGAAGCCCGAGCGAGACAAGCCCACGGCCACGGCAATTCCCAGCATCGACAGGATGATCGCGATCAGGCCGATCGCCCGGGGGCGTTCGCCTGGCGCCTGCATTCCCACGATCGCCAGCCGAACCATCGTCGCGCCGATGAGGAGCGCGACGAGCAGGCCCGCCGGCTTCCAGTACGTCCCGACGTTCGGATCAATGACGAGGCTGAGGCACTCCAGCGTCGTGGACACCGTGGCGGCCAATGACGGCGTCACCGGATGGTGGGCCGGCCGGACGTAGCCGCTAAAGTACGAAGCCACAATCGCCGAGCAGGCCATCAACAGCCCCATCGCGATGGCACGGGCAATTCCGCCGGGGGCGCGATCTTCTCTCGAATACCAATTCCAGGATACGTAGCCGATCAGCCACAATACGAGCGGCGGCAACATCACCAGGCCGCTGCCTCCACACAGGGGCAAGAGGACCAGGCAAAGCCCGAAGCACAGGGCCAGCGACCAACTCGATCGCCTCCCCGAAAGTACCACCAACGCGATCAGTTCGAACGAAATCCAGGCACTCATGACCAGATTCAGCGCGAAGCCGATGGTGAGGGTTCCGGACTGCCCGATATTGAGAATCGACAGGGGTAGCAGGCAATCAGTCACGCTGCTCCACCCACGGAGCCTCCGCACCAGCAAGAGCATCATCGCGGCGGATAGGGACAGTACCGCCGCATTGAAATACAGCCCCGTCCGAAAGTCGTTCTGGACGAATCGCGTCAGCCCCGCGAGGAGGAGTCGCGAGAGGACCGGTCGGTGCTCGTTGTGCTGGGACCAGAGCCACTCCAGGCTCACGGGCTGGTTTCCCGTCATCATCCCCACCAGGGCCATGTCATCCATGTAGGGGACGTTGCGGGTATACTGGCGTACGTAGAGGATCACGGCCAGGGTCATGACCGCCCACATGATCCAGGGGAGTAAGGATCCGACCTTTTTCAGGGCGATGGTCCGGCCCAGACGTAGCAGGTCATTCCACATCGATTCACCGTCCTGGATCTGCAATTTGGTCATTGGTCATTGGTCATTGGTCATTGGTCATTGGTCATTGGTCATTGGTCATTGGTCATTGGTCATTGGTCATTGGTCATTGGTCATTGGTCATTCGAAGATAGTCGTTCGATGTCCGATTTAATCGGCCGAACGTGGAGACGAGATGAGGGTCGTTCGGCATCCCACGGTTGGCGAGATGAGTCCTGTCGTATGGCTCCTGGCGATTCAGGCGGTCCGGAGGATCGTGGGCCCATCGCGATCGTGCGATCCCGGGGCTTCTACGGCCGCCAGGTAAGCTTCCGAGGTCAACTTGGCGACGTGGTCGAACGGGATGGCCCGCCTCACCGCCCGGTCGCCAGCCGGACGCATCCCGCCGGGGTCGAAGCCGTCGAAGATCCGCACGACTTCGCCGAGCCGGTCCTTCGAGGTCGCCGGAAGGACCCCCAGATCGTCGGGCTGGGCATAAAAGACGCCCCGGATCAACGACGGCAAAGTCCGGGCGAGGCTGGGGAAGTCGGGGTCGCGTGCGGCCTCCTCGCGGTAGTCCTCGGAATAACAGAGGTCGATGAACCAGGGGATCGATGGATCGGGCTTGACCTCGGCGACGAGGCGGTCCGCCCACCAACCGCGCGAATGGATGACGTCGATCCGGTAGAGTCGGATCAGTTCTCCGATGACTTCCGACCGCTGCCTCGAGACCGCCTCGGAAAGGGTCCCGTCCGCGCGTGTCTCGCGATCGCCCACCCAGAAGGTCATCCCCAGGGTTCCCTCGATCAGGGTAATCCGATCCTCCAGCTCGGCGGCCGTCCGGAGATCCATGATCCATGGGCGGGCGTTACATACAAAAACATGGAAATATGCGGCGATGTCGTTCGCCAGCCGGATCGCGGCCTCCTGTCCTCGTCCTTGATCGGCGCCGGAGAGGACTATCAGGACGCGCAGGTCGCGTGCCGGCTCGCGTCGGGCACGCAAGGCGGAGCGGATGCGGCCCAGCGAGGGCTCCAGCTTCGGCTGACTCGCCAACGCAGGCCGATCGAGCCCCATGATCGTCTTGCGCCGGACGTACTCCGCGACCGTGTAGCCAACGCTCCGCGCGATCGCGTTCGGAGAGAGGGGATACGACTCGAAGATCCGCGCCTTGACGTGTAACTGCTCCTCGACCAGTGCCTCAGTTCTTTCGAACGCGTGGCGGACGGTCTGGTCGTGATGCCGGTGCGCGTTGAGGGCGTCTGCCACGAACGCGATCCGCCCGCCGCGGATCTGGGTCGCGTAGAATAGCCAGTCGCCGGCGAGCCGCATCTGCTCGAGATCGGCCCGGCAATCGAGGTGGGCACCCTTCCGGAAGACCACGGCGCTGGCGTTCGGGATGGTATTCCGCTGGCTCAATGCCAGCTCGATCTCCTCGAGGGCCGGCACGCTGTAGGGATAACGCCAGTGCGTGACGGAGAGGTCGTTCGTGAGCGCGACATAGTCGTCGGCGAGCGTCTGGCCCTCCGGCCCGATCATCGACGATTGGCAGTAGGCGAGGGCCACGTCCGGGTCGAAGAACTCCGGGACCAGGCGTTCGAGGAGTTCGGGGCGACACGTGTCGTCCGATTCCGCGATCCAGATGAGCTCGCCGGATGCCTGGTCGATCCCCTTGAGCCATTGCCGGAAGGTGCTGCCGCTGTTCGTCGGGTTGAGGATGAGATGAAAGGGCACGGGCGATTCGGCCGCGAGCCGTCGCGCGACCTCGACGCTCTCGTCGCTCGACGCATCGTCCAGGAAGAGGATCTCATGCGGAGGATGGGTCTGCTCGAAGATCGACCGCAGCCGTTCCTCCAGGTATCGCGCGTGGTTGAAATTCGGGACGATCACTGACACCTTGAGGTCGCGAGCGGGATGGTAGCCGTAATCGTCCTCCAGCGTCCGGAGGAATGCGGCATGGAATCGGGGCCAGGCGCTATCAGGGTCGGCTCCGGCATGAGGCCGGATGCACCGAAACCGCCCCGGATCGATGCCCCGTCGTTCTCCCTCGACGTCATATCCCTCGGCGGCCGGTGCGATGACGCACCGATACCAACTCGCGTGGGCAACCGGGCTTCCGGTCCGAGGGGCCGACTCGACGAGCCACGTCATGACGTCAATCTGACGGTTCGAGCAAGCCGAGAAGAACTCGCCGGCCGCGTCGGAGCTGATGACGGCGACGCGTCGATAGGTCGACTGATGGAAGTGGTCGGCGATTATTCCAATCGCCTGGGTTCGGGACATCCCCTGCACGATCATTGCCTCGAGTTCGAGCGTCGGGATGATTCGCGCGAAGTCGTCCGAGAGATCGCTCCGGCCATCCAGGAGGATGCGGCAGTCGATGTCGACGCACTGCGAGAGTCCCTCGGCGAGGCGGAGCATGTCGGCAAGTTCACCCGCATTGTCCCCCCCGGGTGCGATCAGGAGGACCTTGTAGTAACCGCGGGGCGTCCTGGCCGGCGCGGATTCGACCGGCCACCGCCAGGGGAGGCCGTGAAATGTCATCGGGGTTCGCGAGGCGATCGATCGGCCATCGGCGGAGTCGCGACACCCTCGCGACTCGGGGACTCCGCCCACGCCCCGCCGCCGAGCGTGACTTCGACCCACGGCCATCCCGAATGCGACGAACGCTCGCGTTGTCCTCAATACCCGCTTGAGAAGTACGATCCCGAACCTCCAGCAGCGCCCCGAGAGCGTCCTCTCCCGATTCAGTCGCGTACGGAGGGTCTCGGCCTTCTTCACGAATGACCACGCCCGTTTGCCGAAGATCTCCTCCAGGGTGGACCGGAATCGAGCGATTTGCTCCTTGGCTGCCGCGTATTCGACGCATAATTGCTGCAAACCGGCATTCTCGGCCCGAAGGTTCGAATTCTCCCGGAGGAGTGCGCGGACTTCTTCCTCGGCCCGCCTCAGCTCGCGGCCGGCTCGATCGGCGTCGGACCGAGCGGCTTCCGCCAGCATCATGGCGTGATTCATCTCGTCGCTCTCCCGACCCGTCTCGCGGCCAGATCGAGGCGCGGGCTCGTCCGCAGGGGACAGGAAGCTCGATTCATCCATGAACGCCGCTCCTCCATCAATCCGGCCCGCGACTTCGCCGAACCGGATCGGATTCGACGAATCAGTATTTGCCGGGCGCGTTTCTTGCCCGGGGCGGTCTCTAATGCCACCCGTTGTCCTTCAGCCCGCTTCCCTGGCGCGGATGGTATCGAGGACCCGAACCAGACTCCGCCTGCCCCTGAGCGCCGGGCCGATCAAGGGATGGATCTCGAATCGATCGAGCCGGGCCTGGAGGTGGTCGCCGCGGGCCTGTGCGGCGTCGAGCTGTTCGCACGTCAGCCGCAATCGCTCCCGAGTCTCCTCCAAGCTTCGATGTGTCATTGACAGGTGGGCTTGGGTTTCATCGTGACGAACCCGAGCATCCTTCAATGCTTGTTGCATCTCTTCCCGAATCTGTTGCAACCGCTCCTGAGTCTGTCGCAACTGCTCGTGGGCCCTCGCCAACTCCGTCCCGGCCTGTTCCCTGGCGTCCTGGACAGCTCGAAGACTATGCCGGACGCCGTCCAGCTCGTTACGCGTCGCATCGATCCGCTCACGGTACAGAGCCTCCCGCGTGAACCCGTCCGCCTCGATGATCGCCAGGTTCGATGGCGGGTCGTCCGCGGGGCCTTCCTCGGCGCAGAGCGAGTCATAGAGCCGCTGCGCGGGATGGACGATCTTCGCCGGATTCTGATGGACACAAGAGCGGTCGAGTAGGCGTTCGCTGCGCTCCGGATCCCAGCTCAGCCCGCAACGCCGGGCCGCCTCGGCCAAGTCGCTCTCGTAATGAATACCGCCGAATCGGACCCGCGGCACCGGCTCCGACCATCTCTCGACGATGGATCGGAGCCGACCGAGATGGACGGCGGTGACATCCAGAGATGATTGGTATCCATGCTGTCC
This sequence comes from Isosphaeraceae bacterium, assembly GCA_052148775.1. Lineage (GTDB taxonomy): Bacteria > Planctomycetota > Planctomycetia > Isosphaerales > Isosphaeraceae > CAVZRC01. The sequence goes on from JBKQHM010000237.1 coordinate 23,172, forward strand.
TTGGCTTCGGCTGAATACGCTCATGGCGATCTCATGCGGCGACCTCAGGAGGACGACCGGGACGACTCGCAGTCCGGGGAACATCGCCAGGACTCGCTCCCAGAACGGCCAGATCAGAACCGTCCTGGGGTCCTTGAAGCCCGAGATGTTTCCCGAGTCGACCAGGCTCCGGATCAGGCCGCGTCCGCGTTCGACCAGTTCTTCGGGAATCTCGACCGATTCGTCCCATTGGCCGTCCCCGCCCAGGAATCGGGATAGGGTCTCGGGAGAATCGGGGACATCTTCCGGGAAGCCGTGGGCCAGCATCTGCACGGTCCGGCTCAGTTCCAGGATGACATTGGCTTCGAAGTGTCCGTGCGGGTTGCCGGAATTGGCGCCGAGCAGCTCGAACGGCCCGAGAGACATGCCGAGCGACTGGAGGATCCCGGTCGACAGGCTCGAGCCGCTCCGGTGCATGCTGAGGATAATCACGAGCGATCGTTCAGTCTCATCCATGATCGTTCATTCCGCAGTGGTGCGGCCTACTCCCGCCCGGGCCCCCTCCGGGTCAAACGCGTTCTTGAGGATGCCCTGGTGACGAGAGATCAAAAGTACAGTTGATGAGTTCGAAACGGCGAAAGACCGCCCCGGGGACGGCAGGATGAAGGCTCGCTGCATCGGCCCGCCACAAGATCGGCGTGGTGGGCCGATGAGGAGACCGGGCCGGTCGTCGGGGCTGAGCCGCGACCCGCGACCGACCTGATCCAGCGATTGGCCGATCAAAAGACCCGCCCGTTCATCACCTTGAGCCGCCGATGCATGTCGCAGAGCAGCTCGAGCCAGCGAATATTGTAGTAGATGGGGTTGTCGTACTCGGTCCCGCCTTCGAGTTCGTCCCAGATCTCGTCGACCGCCTCTCCGATCGGTCGTTGACACTCGATGCCGAGCGTCTCCCGGAACTTGGAGCCGTCGACCCGATAGCTCCGGGAGGTGCCGACCTGCTGGACCTGGAGGTCGAGGCGTATCCCCTTCTGCTGTTCGAGCACGTGCCGGACCTGGTATCCCAGGTCGAGCACCCGGTAGTTCTCGCTCAGGACGTTGAAGACCTGATTGTGGACCTTGTGCCGAGGGGCCTCAACCGCCGAGATGTAGGCATCGACGGCATCGTCGATGTGGAGCATCGGCCGCCACATCCGTCCGCCGGCATGGATGACGAGGCGGCGATCGGCGAAGGCGTCCTTGGTGAACGTGTTCACGACGAGGTCATAGCGCATCCGCCGCGACGGCCCGAACACGGTCCCCTTGCGGAGCATGACCGGGCTGAAATTGTCGTCGGAGTTTGAATCGATCGAACATGGAACCCTTATCGTCGCACGACGCCGCTGAGCGGACTGGCTTCAAGATTGTCCCCGACCCCACCCTCACCGAATCGACCGATCAGCACCTGGTAGTAAGCAGTGATTTATGAACTGTACGGCTGTAACCGTACTGAGCATGCGCTGTTAAGCCGGGATTCGAACCCACGGACCGGCTCTTCGGTCACGGCCAGTATGCCAGCTTTACCCCTGGCGGGCTGGTGCTCG
>JBKQHM010000238.1:0-22255 GCA_052148775.1 Isosphaeraceae bacterium
AATAGGATCGGGCATCTGTCGATTCGCGTTTGTCCTCGTTTCTCCGCACAAACTCTAAACCGCCATCCTCTTCCTCTGCGAAAACGCCTCTGGCTCGATCAGGCGCCCGTTTCTCCGATCGGCGATCAGGCAGCCGGTCAGTTCGTGCAACCGGAGAGCGAATGCCTCGCTCACATCGACCGATCCGAGGCCATGCCACGGCAGTACCAGGTAGCCATCTTTGCATTCGGCCTCGACATCTGGAAACTCGGCCAGCACGCAACGGACCATCGACTCGTCGAGCGGCCGGGTCGCCACGGCGGCACAGCCCTGGAGAGCCTCCAGGTCGAGATGGCCCAGCGTCAGGTAATGGATCACGTCAGCGCTCCCCACGTTTGCCCCTGATCGTCCGAAGAATATGGCGAGCCCCTTCCGTGATCGGGAGTGCTGTGTCCGGGGCCATCGCCTCGGCGAGGTTGTGGTCACCGGTCAGGCTCTCGGCGTCCTCATGGGTGATGATGGCGTCGATTCTATCACGGAGCCTGGATCTTGCCCAGACCTGCCCTGCTCCGGGATGGTTGGTCATCAACTCAAGGTTGAACACGCCGGAATCGACAATGAGTCGTCGTCCGGGCACGTTGCCCCCGCCGGTTGTCTCCTTGAGACAGCCTCGGTGTCAGTTCCTTTTTTCTTGGGTGTGAACATGCCCCACCTACTCAAGTCCGTCGTTTCGGATGTTGCGATTACGGCGTGACTGTGGTATTCTGCCTTAAGAGAAGGCAAGAACCGATGGGGAGGATAGGAGATGGCCCAACTACGGAACGGCAACGAGGTGATCACACCAACTGATGCCGATTCGGCCCTCGCCAAAGACTCGAGCCGACAATTGGCGGCGTACCTGGAAAAGGCCGATGGGCTTCGCCTGGAAGTCAAGACCGACACCACGAGTGAGGAACTGCTCCTGCCGACTCCCGTGTTGCGGTTGCTTCTGCGCATGCTGACCGAGATGGGGCAGGGCAACGCGGTGACCCTGACGCCGCTTCGGGCCGAGCTGACCTCGCAGCAAGCGGCCGACCTGCTTAATGTCTCTCGTCCCCACCTGGTCAAGCTGCTCGATGAAGGTGCCATCCCGAGTCGGAAGGTGGGGACTCATCGACGGGTGCTGCTGGAAGACCTCCTCGCCTACAAGCGGGATTTTCAGGCCCGGCGTCAAGCATCCCTGGAAGAACTCGCGGCGTTGAGCCAAGACCTTGATATGGGCTACTGACTCGTGACGCCAATCGTCCTCGATGACGCCTGCGTCCTTGACCCGGCCCGCTGCGCGACTTGCTCATGCAGCTTGCCCTCACGGACCTGTTCCAGGCTCGCTGGACGGAGCCAATCCACGAGGAGTGGACCCGAAACGTCCTGGCCGATCGCCCCGATATCCTGCCCGCAAGCCTGGCCCGATGTCGCCGGCTCATGGACGAGTACGTCCCCGATTGCCTCATCTCCGGGTACGAGGCCCTCATCCCGACGCTGACCCTTCCCGACCCCGATGACCGCCACGTGTTGGCGGCGGCGATTCATGGCGGAGTTGGCGTCATCATCACGTTCAACTTGAGCGATTTCCCGGCGTTGGTTCTTGGCCAGTACCATATCGAGGCCGTCCACCCGGATGAGTTCATCGTTCGGCTCTTGGATGACCATCCTGACGCGGTATGCCAGGCGATGAGGCTTCATCGAGCGAGCTTGAAAAGGCCCCCGAAGACCGCGACCGAATACCTCGCGACCCTCGAACAGTGCCGGCTTCCCGAGACGGCTGACAGGCTTCGACCGCACGCCGACCGGATTTGACGGTGGGAGCCACGCACGATGGGGTGGACCCTCAAGCCGTCTCCCGCGGCGTCAGCGCCAATCTGTGCGATGCTCTTGTCGGCATGGGCTCGTCAGGCGAGGGCAACCGTGCCGTCGATGTCCAGTTCTCGTGGTCGCGTAATCGCCCCCTCGCTTCAAATCAACAAATCAACTGGGGCATCGCAGCACCAGGACCGAAGAAGACATTCCGATCCCGTAAGGTCGAGATCCAACCGATGCGGAGAGTGGACAATCAAACGGTGACTTCCCGGCACAATTCGGCCAGCTTCCTGGCCTTTTTCTTGCGTTGGTTGTGATTAAAGGTGTGGTAACTCAAGAAATACACATGAGCATGAGCGAAGTTAACCGGCTGATTCAGGTCCAACTCGTCTCTCGTCTCGAAACCGATTCCCCGCGCCTGACCGCAGTTGAACTCGGCGAGACGGGTCACATTCTGAAATCGAGCAGCGGTTTGTTGGGGAGTCGTCTTCGACTTCACATCGACGGAAAAAACCTCGTCGTCGAATGCCGCCGATGAGGGCCGGCTCTTCTCCTCGACCCACCAGTGTGGTAGAGGATCGCTCGGTACACGTCTTCGGTATCGGCTATGAGTGGCGCAGGCTGCGTGCCGCTAGACATTCACCGGCTCCGGGGCGAACCATCGAAGCAGAGCGTGGATCTTGGCCCGGTCATCGATGGGGATCGCATCTTCTTCCTCAATGCCCGCGTCCGAGTCCCATTTCAAGTAGTGAATCCGCTCGCTGCTCTCGAACTCGAGTTCCAGCGAGCGATTTCCTCGGTGCCACTCGAATTGAAGCCGGCCCCTCGTCATCGGGACGACTTTGGGAGTCGCGATGAGATCGCACGGCAATGCCGAGATGAACTCCTTGGCCGCCCGAATCCGATCGGGATCGATCGGACTTGCTCCGTAGCCGCTCCAGTTCTGGGGGAGGGTCTGCAATTCCTCAAGACCCCTCAGGGTAGCAGCCTTGTCAAGTCGAGCGATACGCTCCTCGACGACCTCGTCAACCTGCACCGGCGGTCGATTTCCGGTGAGCGGAAGGGGGGGCTGTTCGGGTGCGGGGGTGCCGGTCTCAGCGAGCCGGTCGAGGGCCGGCCTGACGAGGTCGTCAACCGAGATGTTGAGGGCGGCGGCTCGCGCGGAGAGTCTCTGGAAAGTCTCTTCCGGCACGGTGACGTTGGGGCATCGGGTCCTCCCTCTATAGCGACGACCCTCATGCTACCACGGCCGGCTCGTGGCGTCCATTTGGCCGCGGCGGTTCACCGTTGCCGCATTTACGGGAATGCCTCGGGGCGGGAAGTTTGCCATGAATGCGAAGATCACGGATGCCGCGGCCTTGACTATCAGTTCCTCGACAAGGTGGTAAGATAGGCGGAGTAGCCCGATCGGGCTCCCCGCTGATCGCGACCGCTCCGCCAAGCAGCCGGTCGACAATGCACCGGGGCGCACTCGATGAATGCGGGACTCGCCAGCGGCCACGAGGAAAGCGCAGAATGCTCGAAAGACTCACTCTATCGAGGTTCACAGCATTCGAGGATGCGACGCTCTCGTTTTCTCGCGGAGTCAACGTGTTCATCGGCGCGAACGCGACTGGCAAGACTCATGTCCTGAAGCTGGCTTATTCCCTACTCAGGGCCTGGGATAGTCTCCGTGTCAAGGAAAGCCCTACATCTCGAACCTATCACAGGTTCCTGGCGGACGTGCTGGCGACGAAACTGGCCGCGGTCTTCCGGCCCGATGAAGGGAAGGTTGCGCGCCTCGTTCGAAGGGCTCGAGGGAGGAACGGAGCGACGATTCAGCTCGTCCTCGGCGGAGGGATGATGGATTTTTCCATGTCCACGACGGGAGCGCTCAGAATGAGGGCGCTGCGGGAAGCGACGTTGCCGCCGAGTCTCTTCCTCCCCTCTCGCGAAGTGCTCTCGATCTATCCCGGATTCTTCGCGGCCTATCACAATCGAGAGCTGGCCTTCGACGAGACGTATGCCGATCTCTGCTTCGCCCTGAGCGGATCGCCATTGCGAGGGCCGCGGCGCAAGGCCGCCGACCTGCTCGGGCGCCCGCTCGCCGAGTGCCTGAGTGCCGATGTCTCCCTGGAGGGCGACCATTTCTACCTGTCCTCGGATGACGACGGCAAGATCGAAGCCCATCTCGCGGCCGAGGGGTTCCGCAAGATCGCCAGCCTGATGCACTTGATCGCCAATGGCTCGCTGATGAAGAACAGCGTGCTCTTCTGGGACGAGCCCGAGGCGAATCTGAACCCCAAGCTAATCAAGGTCGTGGCCGATTTCCTCCTCCGGCTCGGGGCGAACGGGGTGCAGGTCTTCGTTGCGACCCATGATTACCTGCTGACCAACGAGCTATCACTGAACGCCGAGTACCAGACGAAGGCTGCTGACGACGCCCCGATTCGTTTCTTCGCCTTCAGCCGAAGCGAACATGGCGGAGTCGAGGTCCAGTCCGGAGGAACGCTCGCGGAATTGGATCGGAACCCCATCATGGAAGAGTTCGAGGCGCTCTACGATCGGGAACGCGGGATGTTCTATCAAAGTGATCGGGTCGAGTGAGGGCCTCACCGTGCCAATGACGTTCGAAGAAGGTCATCTCCGCTTTCAATTTGGTGACTCCTGGTTCGTGATCAAGTACGACGAACATTCCGATTATCGGGAATGGATCGAACGTCTGGATGGGACGAAGGCCGTGGACTTCGTGGCCATCCAAAGAGACTCTCAGCTCTTCCTGATCGAGGTGAAAGACTTCCGCGGGCACCGCATCGAGAATCAGCCGCGACTGAGGGAGGGCGAACTCGCCCTCGAGGTCGGCCAGAAGGTTCGCGACACCGTCGCCGGGATCGTCGCGGCCTACCATCGAGGGAACGATGAAGACTGGGGGCGAGCCGTGCGACGGATGGGTTGTCGCGAGTCTCCGGTCCGTGTCATCCTCTGGCTGGAACAAGACCTTCCTCCCGGCTCTCGCGGTCGCAGGCACAATCAAGCATCTGTCCTGACCGATGCACTGAGGCGCAAGCTCCAGTGGCTCACGCCGAGGATCCTGGTCGTCAGCCTGCGGACCGGCAACGCTCCGGATGGTCTCCAGGTCACCAATTTACCGGGGGGCAGGTCGCTCGCCCTGATGGAATGTCCCCGAATTTGTCATCGATGTCCGCTCGCAAGGCGGGCGTGCTGAAGGTCGTGGTCCTGGATCCCCGGTCACGGAAGGCGCACGTCTACAGCGTGGACGACGAACCGGTCGTCCTGGGCCCGGAGGACGACCTGACGCTCCCCGAGCTGCTGGGCGAGTTCCGGGTGGCCGTCCATCGGTTCTTCGATTGATCGCGGCCCCGGCAATCGGAAGGGGGAATGGGGGGATCTCCCCGTCTTCCACCCTCTTGGCCGGCGGGCCGGGCTGCGGTATGATTTTCAGGTTATGGAACCAACCTCGTATGACTTGATCGTGATCGGGTCGGGTCCGGCGGGCGAGAGTGCGTCCTCCGCGGCGGCGATGTTCGGCAAGCGGGTGGCGATGATCGAGAAGAGCCCGCTGGTCGGCGGCGCGTCGGCGAACACCGGGACCCTGCCGAGCAAGACCCTGCGCGAGACCGCCCTGGCGATCTCGGGACTCAAGGCGCGCGACCTCTACGGCGTGGATCTCTCGCTCCGCCGCGAGGCGACCGTGGCCGAATTCATGTTCCACGAGCGCCGGGTCTCGGCCAACGAGCGCAAGCGGGTCGAGCGGAGCCTGTCGCGCAACGGCGTCGTCCTCCACCATGGTATGGCCTCGTTCCTCGACCCGCACACGATCCGGGTCGTGACCGAGGTCCACGGCCGGGATACCGGCCACGGCGCGGGGGCCGCCGGCCATCACCACGACCACGGCGCCGGCCACGCCCACCCGCGGACCACCGAGATCCGGCTGAGCGCCGACCTGATCCTGATCGCCACCGGCTCCTCGCCGGTGCGTCCCCCCGTGTTCCCCTTCGATCACCCGCGCGTGCTCGACTCCGACACGATCCTCCAGCTCGATCGGCTGCCCCGGTCGCTGGCCGTCGTCGGGGCGGGCGTCGTCGGCAGCGAGTACGCTTGCACCTTCGCCGCGCTCGGGACCGAGGTCTGGATCGTCGACGGCCGGGACGAGCTCCTGCCGTTCCTCGACAGCGAGGTCTCGCGCGCCCTCGAAGAGACCATGCACCGGCAGCTCGGCATCGAGTTCATGTGGAAGAACCGCGTCACCCGATGCGAGGCGCACGATTACGGGGACATCACCCTGGAGATGGACACCGGCGGTCGGCTCTGCGTCGACGCCGTGCTCGTGGCCGCGGGCCGGTCGAGCAACACCGAGACCTTGAACCTCGCCGCCGCCGGCATCGAGCCGGGCCCGCGTGGGGTGCTCAAGGTCGACGAGCATTATTGCACCAGCGTCCCGCACATCTACGCCGCCGGCGACGTCATCGGCTTCCCCGCGCTGGCCTCCACTAGCATGGAGCAGGCCCGCGTCGCCATGTGCCATGCCTTCCACCTGAACTACAAGACCGACCTCACCCCGATCCTGCCCACGGGCATCTACACCATCCCCGAGGTCAGCATGGTCGGCGTGTCCGAGGAAGATCTCAAGGCCCAGGGGGTCGATTATATCGTCGGCCGCGCCTCGTACGCCCATTGCGCCCGCGGCGAGATCATCGGCGACCAGACCGGGTTCCTCAAGCTGCTCTTCCGCCGCGAGGACCTGAAGCTCATGGGCGTGCACGTCATCGGCGAGCAAGCCTCGGAGCTCGTGCACGTCGGCGTCGTGGCCATGCTCGCCGAAGGCACCGCCCAGCTCTTCAACCGCTCCTGTTTCAATTTCCCCACTCTGGGTGACCTGTACAAGATCGCCACCTTTGACGCGATGAGGAAGATCGAACTGCGGAGCTGATCGGCTCTTGGCATACTCGGCTCCGCCGAGATTTCCAGTCACCTGGCGTGGGATGGAGATCAAGAGTCCCGGTAGGCGGTCAGGAATTCGTCGCGCGGTATCCCGGCCTGGGTACAGATGGTCCGGAGCGTCGACGCCTTGATCCGATCGTGATTCGGCATGGTCAGAGGAGTCCGCGAACCATCGGGGTTCTCGCGGATCATGGCGATGTGTTCGCGCTCCCGGACGATTCGGAATCCCAGTGCCTCAAATGTCTTGATGACGCGTGCCCGGGTGCATCGATGGGAAACTTGGGCATCAGGACGCAAGCTCCGCCTCGGCAACGAAGGCCTCCAGGACGACTGCATCCGTCTCGAGGACGGAGTCCCCGAAGGTCTCGATATGAAAACGGATCGCCGAGGATACGTCATCGAGCGCCTCACGGTACGTATCACCTTGGCCCACAACAATCCCTTTGAGGCCCAGCGGATACGCCACGTATCCGTCGGAATGCCTCTCGACGACGACCTTGAATTGTTGCGTCATCGATATCCTCCTGCTTCCCCACTTGATGTTGAGAGGTTAATCCATAAGTTGTCCCCGGCGAATAGTTTATCATAGATTATTGTTGGAAGACCAGCCGTTCCACACCCGGCATGGAGGAGCTCCACCCCGACGAGATCGCGGACGCGCGCCGGGGAGTCGATCAACTTTTCCCAAGCTGTTGACGGCGATCATCCCATCACGCGAGACCTCGCCATGGCCGATCGGTGTCGCCGAGGCCGAACGGACCGAGGCGCGGCAAGGGAGGTAGAACCTGTCGACCTGTCCGGCCGTAGGACGAAACCGTTGCGATTCCGGGGCGTCCGGTTTACTGTGAGGGGGTGGTTTGCGCTGACAATTGATGAATCCCGCCGAGTCGCCGTGCCGCGAGGAAGCCCGCGGCACCCCCCGGGCCGGCCTCCCGCCTGGCCGACAACCCCAGACAGAGACCATCACCCCGGGCTCGCCTCGCGCGGACAACTCACCGACCGACCGGGAGATAAGACACCATGACCCAGGATCCGAATCGCCGCTGGATATCCCGTGCGCCCCTCGCTCTGCTGGCGACCGCAGCGCTGCTCGTCCCTTCCGCCGCACCCGATCTCGCCCGGGCTCAGGAGAAGAAGGACGACAAGAAGGTTGAAGCCAAGAAGCCCGAGGCGAAGAAGGCCGACACCAAGCCCGAAGCGAAGAAGGCCGAGGCCAAACCCGAAGCGAAGAAGGCCGAGGCCAAACCCCAGCCCAAGCCCGAAGCGAAGAAGGCCGAGCCCAAGCCCCAGCCCAAGCCCGAGGCGAAGAAGGCCGAGCCCAAACCACAGCCCAAGCCCGAGGCGAAGAAGGCCGAGGCCAAGCCCCAGCCCAAGCCCGAGGCGAAGAAGGCCGAGGCCAAGCCAGCCCCTGCTCCTGCACCGGCACCGGCTCCCGCGAAGCCGGCCGCCGACGATCCGGCCAAGCTCAAGGCCCAGGTGGCCGCCCTGGAGAAGGAGGTCGCCTCGCTGAAGCTCAAGGTCGTCACCCTGGAGCTCGAGAAGCTCGGCGCCATGGTGAGCATTGACAAGGCGAAGGACGGCAAGGAGACGGCGACGGTCAACATCCTCAAGAAGTGGTCGGGCGACAAGGACGGGTTTCAGCTCCTGAAGAATGTGCCGAATCTCCAGGTCGTCTACATCGATAACGGCCAGGTCAACGACGCGGCCGTGGCCCCCCTCAAGGAACTGAAGGGCCTGAGCGCCCTGACCCTGATGAGCCCGCAGGTCACCGACGCCGGGCTCGAGAGCCTCAAGGGGCTGGATGGCCTGACGATGCTGTTCTTGACCAGTTCGAAGGTCGGGGACAAGGGCCTGCCGAGCCTCAAGGGGCTGAAGAACCTCCAGGTGCTGGCCCTGAGCCGCACCCAGGTGACCGACGCGGGCCTGGACTCGCTCAAGGACCTCAAGAGCCTCAAGTCGGTCTACCTGATCGGCACCAAGGTGACGCCGCAGGCCGTCGACAAGCTCAAGTTGGCGATCCCCGGCGTGGCGGTTTACAAATAAGTAGGCCAAGCCCGGAGTCTGTCGCAACGGGACCGGACGCCGCCGATCGGCCCGGTCCTTTTGCTACCGATGCGGCCATTCGGACGGTTTTTCGGGGTCTCGCCACGGCGGAAGGTGGGTCTGACGGGGAGTCGACAACGCCCGGGCTACCGGTTAGCTTCGATGGGGTTGTTGCATCATCTCGATCCGTCAGAGGAGACTCACCGTTGCGTCGCTTTCACATCACCGCGCTCGCATTCGCGATCGCCGCCTTGCCGACGATGCTCCTGTCCGCCGAACCGATCCGCCTGGCCAATACGCCCGCGCTCTCGCCCGACGGCTCCATCCTGGCGTTCTCCTGGGCCGGCGAGATCTGGACCGTCCCCAGCGGGGGCGGGATGGCCCGGCCGATCACGCGCAACCCGAGTCGCGACCTACAGCCCAGGTTCTCGCCCGACGGCAAGGAGATCGCGTTCGAGTCGGATCGCGAGGGGTCGTTGCAGGTGTTCGTGATGCCCGTCGACGGATCGGATTCGCCCAGGCAGGTCACCTTCCATACCGCGGGATCGCAGCTCGAGGGCTATTTCCCCGATGGCCAATCGCTGCTCGTCAGCGGCCCCCGCGACCATTACTGGCACTCGGCCGGGCGGTTCTTCCGGGTCGCTCGCGACCAGAGAGCGGCCGAGGAACTCCTCTTCGACGATTACGGACACGACGGTTCGCCCTCGCCCGACGGCAAGAAGCTCCTGTTCGCGCGCGAAGGGACTCAATGGTGGCGCAAGGGATATCGCGGGTCCCAGGGCTCGCAAATCTGGCTCTATGACCTGGCGGCCAGGTCGTTCACGAAACTGCTCGATCCCCCGGGCGGCGCCCTGTTCCCGCTCTGGAAACCCGACGGGAAGGGATTCTACTATGTCGCTGTGAATGAGGGTTCGTTCAACCTCTGGGTATACGACCTCGAGACCCGCAAGGGCAAGGCGTTGACGTCGCTCAAGGACGATTCGGTGGTCTATCCGTGCGTCAGCAAGGACGGCTCGACGCTCGTCTTCCGCCACCTGTTCGACCTCTACCGATTCCGACCGGGCAAGGACGACACCCCGCAGAAACTGGCGATCACCCGGGGCGGCGACGGCTCGCCGGAGAAGATCGATCGGCGCACGCTGACCTCGGCCGAGCAGGTGGCGTTCTCGAAGGACGGCCTGGAGATCGCCTTCATCGCCGGGGGCGACCTCTGGGTCATGGACACCGAATTGCTGGAGCCCAGGCAGGTCACCAACACCCCCGAGGAAGAACGCGACCCCGTCTTCTCGCCCGACGGCGACGCCCTCCTCGTGGTCAGCGATCAGGGCGGGCAGGCCGACGTCTACCGCGTGGAGAAGGCCGATCCGGGCGCCTTCTGGTGGCAGAACGCGGACTTCAAGAAGGAACGCATCACCGACAATGTCGAGGTCGAATCCGACCTGAAGTGGTCGCCGGATGGCTCGAAGGTCGGCTTCGTCAAGGGGCGCGGAGACCTCTGCGTGATGGACCCCAGGGGCAAGGACGCGAAGGCCGTCGTCAAGTCGTGGGACCGCCCGGAGTTCGACTGGTCGCCCGACGGACATTGGCTCGTGTATGCACAGTCGGATAACGACTTCAATCGCGATATCTACGTCGTGCCCGTGGATGGGTCCCGGCCGCCGTTCAACGTGTCCCGGCATCCCGACGTTGACTCCGGCCCCGTCTGGTCGCCCGACGGCAAGGCGATTGCCTTCACCGGGCGTCGCGGCAATAACGAGGTCGACATCTATTATGTCTTCCTCAAGAAGGACGACGACGAGAAGGAGTCTCGCGATCGCACGATCGAGAAGGCCGTCGAGAAGATCACCAAGGCCCGCAAGAAGGCGGCGACCAGGAAGGCCGACGACGAGAAGAAGGGGGACGAGGCCGGCAAGTCGGAGAAGAAATCGGTCAAGGTGGCGATCGACTTCGAGGGTATCCACGAGCGCATCCGTCACGTCGCGCTGCCGGACGTGACGGAGGCCGACCTGTTCTGGTCGCCCGACTCGAAACGCCTGGCGTTCACCGCCACGATCGACGGCCGCAGGGGCCTGTTCACGATCGCGATCCCCGACGAGCTCAGGCCCAGGCCCCTGGGCACCATGCCGATGTCGCAAGCCCGATGGCTGGAGCCCGGGAACCTCGTCGTCGGCCTCTCGGCCGGCTCGCCCGCGAGCTTCCCCGCGGGCGGCGGAGCCCCGTCGCCGGCCTCGGCGAGCCCTGCACGCACGGCGCCCGCCGCGCGGGGCGGCGACCCCGGCGCCGGCGCAGGGGGTGGAGAAGGCATCTATCGCGTGCGGGCCCGGCAGGAGGTCGACCTGCCGCGGAAGTATCGCGCCGCGTTCGACCTGGCCTGGCGACAGATGCGCGATCGATTCTACGACGAAAGGCTGGGCAACCGGAACTGGGACGCGATCCGCAGGAAATATGCCGACGCCGCGGCCGAGGCCCCCGATCCCGACGGACTGGCCACGGTCGTCAACCTGATGCTCGGCGAGCTGAACGGATCGCACCTCGGGTACTCGGCGACCTCGGGCCGGGTCACCGCGCGTCCCGTCCCGGGCGCGGGCCCCGCAACCCCTCCGAACCGTTGGAACGCGGTGACGGCCCACATGGGGCTCCGGTTCGTGCCGGCCTATCAAGGCCCGGGCCTGAAGGTCAAGGACGTGATCGTCGATAGCCCCGCCGATCGCAAGAAGAGCAAGATCGAGCCGGGCGAGATCATCCTGAGCATCGACGGCACGACGGTCGACCCCTCGATGGATCTGACCAGGGTCCTGAACGGGCCGATCGATCGCGACATCCGTCTCCTCGTCCGGGACCTCGCCGGGAAGGAGCGGACCGTCACCCTCCGGCCGATCTCGTATGGCGCACTGGGCCGGCTCCTCTACGAGCAATTCATCAAGAATTGCCGCAAGACGGTGGACGAAGCGTCCAAAAGACGCCTGGGCTATCTCCACATCCGGGGCATGGATTTCCCGAGCTTCCATCGCTTCGAACAGGAGCTCTACGCGGTGGGCTCGGGGAAGGACGGGTTGATCATCGACGTGCGGAACAACGGCGGTGGCTCGACCACCGATCACCTCCTCACGGCGCTCACGCAACCGGTCCACGCGATCGCCGTGCCTCGCGGAGGGGGCCCGGGATATCCCCAGGACCGGATGGTCTACGCGACGTGGAACAAGCCGATCGTCGTCCTCTGCAACCAGAACAGCTTCAGCAATGCGGAGATCTTCAGCCACGCGATCAAGACCCTGAAGCGCGGCCGGCTCGTGGGGGTCCCCACCGCCGGGGGCGTGATTTCCACCGGGGGGACCGGGATCATGGACGTCGGGTTCCTCCGCTTGCCGACTCGAGGGTGGTACACCATCGACGACGGCGAGGACATGGAGCTCCATGGCGCGGTCCCCGACCACATCCTCTGGCCGCAGCCGGGCGAGATGCCCGCCGGGAAGGACCTCCAGTTGAACAAGGCCGTGGAAGTCCTCCTGGGAGAAGTCGACGCGTTCCTGGCCCGGCCCCGGCCCCGGTTGAAGAAGTCGAGCGAACGGTGACACGACCGGCCCACTTGCCCCCTGAGTCGGTGTGCCGGACTGGCGCGCGCAACGCACGTCGCCGACCACTGTTGCCCTCCTCGGCCCTTTCCCGGGGGCGATTCATGGGGCGACGCGTGTCCGTCGAGGCATTCGGCCAGAGCGAGCTGGACGAGCAAATTGACTTGGCGATAAATCATTTGTGGAAATTATGGATATGCTGCTCGATGGACATGACGACGGTGGCGCATTGGCCCATGCTTTGGACCGATCGCGTTTCCCAGACCTGCAGAGTGCGGGTCGGGAGGCCGTCATGACGCTGTGGTCGGAAGCCCCGATCGATTGCAGGAACGGGCCCTGGGCGCCTCCGGAGCACGACTGCACGGCATTCGCAGGTCATCCGTCCCCCTTGCTTATCAGTCAAAACCACCAGTGGCCCAGCCCCTTGACAGGGCAATTGGATCGTGCTTTTTATGGAGATGGGTTGTGAGTCTAACAGACCTAGACCTGGCATAGTTACCCAGGTTTGGTATATCTGAACATTTTACGACCGAACAGACCTTTATAAATTGCTGTGTGGTTGCAGCCCTGATCGTTGATGATGGACGCCGACGGGCGCGAAGGTGAGGCCCGGCCAGGTTGTGATCATCGTCTGCACGACTGATCGCGGGGTTTGATTGGATCGGGACCGGCGGCCAATTGCGGCGAGCGAGGCCTGCGGCCGAGCGCGCCGCTTGCGTCAAATTCGGCCTTCCTGACCTTCTTGCGAAGCCTCTCATCGATGGGCGAGACCCTCCTTGTACCGGTGCGAGTCGATGCGCTCTGGGTCAACAACTCCCAACTCGTTGTCGGGGCAACGGCCGACTTTCGCCGGCTTCCCTACAACGACGGATCCCGCGACGTCAACCCGGATGTCGCGAACCTGAGCGAGAATGTCGTCTGCCAGCCGTTCCAGGACCAGACGCTCGAGCTGAAGCCGGGAATCCACCTGCATTGGCACCTGCCGTGGGGACTCACCACGCGGCGGCAGACCCCGCGGGGGGCAGAGTTTCCGGCCGTCCCGGACACCTGGCTTGTCGTACCCTGGCGGATGACCGACAAGGAACGAACGCCCGACGAGGCCTGGATCGTCGAAAGTAGCTACCTCTACCCCGCCGGGAAGGGAGACGACTCCGGTAGCATCACCTTCCCCGTGCCAGGTGGTAACACCGCACAGCGGGTTCGCCCGTTCCGTTACCTCGGCCGAAAGGTCCCGCTCGCGGTATATAACCCAAACCCCCCCTCCGAGTCCGAATACCTCGAGGGGCTGACGGCCGTCGGCCACGGTGAGCCCACGTTCGCCGCCTTTTACCCCAACTGCCTGAGCGTGTTCGGCTTTCATGGGGAGCACCCAAAGCTCCCGGAGGCCAACACGGGCTACGACGTCTTCGGCTGGTACCGCAACAGCGAATGCGACCCCCTGGTCCAGTTCCCGAGGGATTTCCGGAGCGGCCGGGATCCGAGAGAGACGGGGGACAAAGAACTCGCCGCCGCCATCAAGAGCACGTTCGGCTGGAGCTTCCCGTCGGACGCGGGACAACCGGTCCCGCAACGACTGCTCTGTTACGGCCGCGTGCTTTTCGACCCGTCAGGCCCGGTCAAGGAGTCGGATGCATTCGCGGCGAGGGATACCCAGGTCGTGCTGGCCAGCACCGGTACCGAGGCGCTGTCGGTGTACCTCGCCCGCAAGGTCAAGTGCGACGGCATAACCACGACCGATGCCGAGCACCTTCTGGAAGCACTGCAGCTCAGCTCGTACCTCGGCTCTCGGCAACTTGACGTACACGCAAAGCTTGCCGAGAGCCGGCACGAGAAGAGTTTCCAGTCGGTCGGCGGCGGATCGCTCTGGGGCGTGAGGCGAGAGACCTCCCGGCACGACTCCGTGGCCGACGCCCGCTCCTCCAGTTCCCCCCAGCCCGCGGAGCTCAGCCTGACCAAACCGCTGAGCAACGCTCTCAACAAGCTGAACATCGCCCAGCAGCGCTATGACCAGGCGCTCGACGCGATCGTCTCGATGCGCCGGCGTCTCTTCGCCGATTGGTACAAGTACCTTGTCTGCGCCCACCCCTCCGAGGACGGGTTGGAAGATTACCCTGACGTCGACGAGATCCGCGACTTCATCCGCACCCAAGACATCGAGCCGCTCGAGAAGACGATCCGCGAGGCCGGCGAACTCGAGGTGCGGGTCGACCAGGACGGACGGATCAGTGCCACCTCCCGGGCCGACGGAGGTTCCCCGACCGACGGAAGCACGCAGGCCGACGACCTGGCCACGCTGATAAACGAACTCCAGAAGTGCCTGGACTCGACCAATCGGGCGATGTCGGACCTGCAAGTCGACGTCCGCTATGTCACCCGCCGCGTCCCGGCTCCTCGGTACTGGGCTCCCAGAGAGCCCGTCGTGCTGCTCGTGGGCCCCGCGGTCCGAAGGGCCTGGCGGCCGGGCCGGCCGGCTACGCGGGACATCGAGGATCCGGGAAACGCCAGCCCGGCCGACGGGAAACCGGCGGCAACGAGCGACGAGTCCTGCAAGGTCACCAGCAACTTCGACCTGGAAACTCAGACCAAATCGATCCAGCCCGCGAACTTTATCGCGCTGGTCGATACCAGCTCCGATTTTGGTCTCAACCGCTGGGAGGCCCAGCCCTGGGACCCGTTCCTGCTCCAGTGGGAGGTGGAAATCCTTCCGATCGGCGATGGGGGCAACCTCCAGCCCGACACGGGCGCGTACAGCCCGAATTTCATCACCGACAACTTCGAGTTGCCGCCGGGCCCCGAGCTGAAGGTCAAGAGCGACCGAGGCGGTTTCCAGCGGACCGCGGACATCTACACGGGCACCAGCATCCTCACGTCGCAGGCTCACCTGCACCTGCTCGAGCAACTCACGGCCTACGTGAAGACCTGCGATGCGACCGACGGTCTCATGAATGCGTCGCTCAAGCACATAAGCGATCCCAAATTCGCCTGCCTTTCCCAGGCACTCGGGGGCTTAAACCAGGCCCTGCTGATGCGGAGACAGACGCGACAACTGGAGGTCGACGACCCGCTCGCGTTCGACGATGAGCGGGGCTTCATCGAAGACGTCCGCCGGGCCGTCGGTCGCGAATCCCTGAGCGCACCGCAGCCGTTCTGGGCGTTCAACCCGATCCGCACCGGGGGGCTCCGCCTGCTGCGGCTGCGGCTGGTGGACCACTTCGGCCGGCCCAAGGACCTGGACCTGAACGAAGTCTGGACCACGTCCGAAAGGGAAATCCAGGACCAGCGCGACCTGATCCGCCTCCCGCCGCGGCTCGCCCAGCCGGCACGGCTCAGCCTCCGCTGGCTCTCGGCCGACCCCGACAGCGCCCAGGAGATGAACGACCACCCGGACACCTCGCCGATCCACGGCTGGCTGCTGCCCAATAACCTCGACGGCAGCCTCATGGTCTACCAGGCCGACGGCAAGGCGCTCGGCTACATCGACGAGGACGCAAACTGGCAGCCCGTTCCCGGCTCAGACAAGATCCGCGACCCGACGCTGCTCGCCGTGGTGAATGACTTCATCGGTAATTCCGACAAATTCCGCAAGATCCTCCGTCGCCTCGAAGACGCGCTGGAGCAGATCGATCCCGAGAGCTTCTTGCACCATCCCGACCTGGCGCTCCTGATGGGGCGGCCGATCGCCGTGGCACGCATCGCCCTCGGCCTGGAACTACAGGGACTGCCCGCGGTGCACATGGGGTGGACCCACCTCCGCATGGACCTCCGCCGCGCAGCCCGGGATACCGACGACTTCACACGCGTCCGCTTCCCGATCCACCTGGGCGAGTACGCCCAGTTCAACGACGGACTCGTCGGCTACTGGATCGAAAAAGACGGCTATCTCGACGGCGACACGTTTCATTCCCCCCAGATGGACCTGGACGCTGCCAAAGACTCCGCCCCATTGACGCTCTCGATCCACGACCCGACGAAGTTCTTGACCGTGCTCCTCGACCCGCGCGGGGCGATCCACGCCACCTCGGGCGTCTTGCCGACGAAGTCCATCCGCATCCCGCCCGAGCAGTTCGCCGCGGCCCTGAAATCCATCGAGGTGCTCTTCCTCACGACGCCCCTGATCACCGGCGTCGGGGCCATCGACATCCCCTTGCCCGACGAGCCCGGCTACGAGTGGGCCTGGGCCGCACAGCCCCCCGCGCCGATTCGCCGGATCGACCCGAAATCCGTCTTCGCCCGACCGCAGGAGATCCGGGAAGGCTGGCTGCAGCTCCGTCCGGCTCCGCCGCCTGCAGGACAGCCCTGAGAGATCCACCCGAGCCCCGTGCCCGCGACACCGCCCGGATGTCGCAGACACACTCCATACTACCGTACACGCGATCGCGAGGATCCCATGGCAGACACCGACCCGAACCTCCTGCTTCATCTGAACTTCCGGTCCATCAGGGATGACAAGGTCTCCGATGCCTCGGGACAGGGTCAGCACAGCGAGGTCAAAGGCGCTCCCACGATCGAGCCGGACGCCCGTTTCGGGAGCTGCCTGTCGGTGGATGTCGCCCGTGACAAGCTCGTGTTGCCAGCCACGAACAGCCTACCCGGTGAGTTCACCGTCACCTTCTGGACCCGGGGCCTCGACCTCCCCGACGTGTTGCAGATGGTCGACCTCGGTGCGGGCGTGCCCGAGGGGCTCAAGCGACAGCTCGCCATATTCGCCCGGGGATTCGCGGCACTTGCGCAGGCACCTGTCCCGGGTAGCGAGGAGTGGACCCAGTGGGCGCTCGTCGTTTCGGTCTCTCCGTTCCAGGTGGAGGTCTACCGGAACGGCAAGAAACTGCTGCCCGCTATGCCGTCCGGAGTCGGATTTGCCCCGGTCGCCTCAGGCAAACCCGCCGAGCCGACAGGGGAAAAGAAAGGCCAGCTCGCCAACTTCCGGGTCTTCAGCCAGGCGCAGACCGCCCCACAGATCTCCGCCACCATGGCGGAGGACCAGACGGCCCTCTGGTCCTTCCGGCGAACGTACCCGATCGAGTTTTCGTTCCTCAACGACGAAGAGCAGTCTGTTCTCTTCATGTCGGGCAGCCCTACGGGGCCGACGATGCACCTCCAGGTCATCAACGCCTCGCGCGACACGATGACGCTCGTCAAGCCCAAGACGAACGCGGTCGGAAAGGACTGCTACCACTTCGCCCTCCGGTTCCGCAACGGCATTCTCGACCCGTCAATGACCCGCCATCCGTCCTGGGAAGTTCTCGAATCCCGGACGAAGGAGGTCTGGACCGCAGCGCTGGTGGCGGAACCCGACGGTGTGGTTCTCTACTTGCTCCACAAGGACGAAATGGCGTTGCCGCCCGGTCAGCCGGGAATCACGTTCGACCTCCCCGACATGCGTCCCGATGAAAAGGGCGGCAGCCGGACCACGCGCATCGAGCTGGGGTATGACTGGATCACCCTCCCCGGTGGGTCGGAGCGCCTCTCCGGCTCTCGGACCTCCCATCTCGCCCTCGTCAACCACCGTGGTGACGTCCGCGTCCCGCTCCATCTCGCAGTGAGTGGGTGTGTTCTGAATGATGAGCAGACGCTGAACAAAGTCAGGTTGCGGCTCACCAACACCGACCCGGACTCGATCCTGACGCTCCAGAAAGGCTCCGTGACCACGTTCTTCGAACTCAGCCTGGATATCCAAGGCGAGGCGACCGTGGCTGGCCTGAAGCCCGTGGACGAGTGGGCGCTGGCGACCAAGTCGGAAGTTGCGCCGGCGAGTCTCACATTCGAGGACATCGACGACTGGGACTGGCTCGCCGATCACGAGGGTGAACGCCCGGTGTGGAGGTTCACCCCCAAGAAGGAGATCCAGCTCCGCCCTAGACAGGGCTTCAGCTTCACCATGTCGGGTCTCGTGTCCTCCGGTCCAGCGGGGTCCGCGAACCTCTACATTCACTACGAGAACATCCCCGGCTACTGGGACGGCGAACTGGTGGCCGAGATCACCAAGTCGCCGATCGTGGTGACGAGCGACAAGGTCGGTATCGGCACTGCAAACCCCCGGACCAATCTCCACGTAGTCGGCGACTTGTGCGTCGATTCAGGGGGGCCCGAGGCGATTCAGGCGTTCAAGCTGACCGATTGCAGACTGAACTTCAGACTCTTGAATCGAGAACAGGAGCCCACGGAGAGCGATTACCCTAAAGGAGCAAAGAATGAAATTTTTATATATCATCACAAATATGATTATAAATACGATGAACACGAACCTGGCGAGACTATGATTCATGCTCATGAACATCATATACATATTAATAAAGACAACTTTTTCTTGTGTATCTTTGATGCTCCTGGAACCAAGATCGTTGATGTCAATTTCGCCTATTTACGAATATTTGGCAGGTACGACGCCCTCCTTTCGTCTGATCAGACGCTGGCCGATCTCTGCAATCGCAACGTGACCTTGACTAAGAACGACAGTGAATTCGGCCCCCTCGTGTCGAAGATTAGTTCGATCGTCTATCCTAACTTATTGTCCTCACCCCGTCTGACCTTGCAAGGCCCCGGGCGCCAGCTCCTGATCCTCCGCGAGACCGCCGAGTTCGGTGGCCCAGTGGTGTTCCTGGACCTCTACGATCCGAATGGGAACAACCCAGAAGTGACCCATCCATGCGTTCGATTCTGGCACCAAAACCACTTCATGATCCGCATCGAGGCGGATGGCGCCGGATTTCACTTCAAAGATGGCGATACCAACAGTGACAAGTACGTCGACATTCGCGCCCGGACAATTCGAGCCGATACAAAAACGTTCCGCATCCCCCACCCGACCACTCCAGGGAGTGACTTGGTCCACGCCTGCCTGGAGGGCCCCGAATCGGCCGTCTACTACCGCGGACGCGGGCGGCTTCGTGACGGACTGACCACGGTCCGCCTCCCCGACTACTTCGAGGGCCTCACCCGCAAGGAGGGCCGCACCGTGACGCTCACTGCGATTGGCCGCGAGCCGTTCCTGCTGAGCTACGAAGACGTCGTCGACGGCGCCTTCCTCGTCCACGGAACCAAGCCCGACGGCGAGTTCTCGTGGGAGCTCAAGGCCGTCCGAGCCGACGTCCTACCGCTGGAGGTCGAGGTCGATCGCAAGACCCCGGCCAACCCGTAACCGCCCGTATCTCGCCAGCAACGGGTCGGTCGCCCGAACCCCTCCGCTGCGAGTCAACCGACTTCGATCCTGGCGCCTAGATTCCTGCGCGTTTCGTCCGCCCAACCCCCCCGAGTCCAAGGAGAACGAGCGATGGCAGAAGTGAAAACGGTCAAGTACGATTCTCTCGACAAGGCTGCGCCAAAGGACGGCACGATAAAAGACACCATCATCCTTGCCCAAGACCCAAAGAATACTCTCTACATCCGCGTCTTCGACGCCAACGGCAAGTGTACTCGCGACACGGACAGTCTCAAGCTCGGCAACAGCAGCGCCAAGAGTGCCATCAAGGAGATCCTGGATCAGGCTCTAGACTATGCGCACGACAGCCCGACGAAAGTCGATGCGACAAAAGCAGAGATAGTGCGCAAGGATGTAGCGACAGCTCTCAATAGCTTCCAGATGGGAGTTGGCGTCACCGTGAAAGTCAACGAGAAGACGTTCACCCTGCACCCGACAGACCTTCGCGGCCTCGACCACCAAGTCATCGACGTCGGACTCCCCATCGGCACGATGGTCCAGCTCGGGACGGTCCGTCAAGACTTTAATGCGCTGATGCGGCTCTTCAAAGCGGATTATAGCTCCGAGGAACTCGAGAAAGAGGTAAATGGCTTGCCCCTCGTGGAAGATCTCACGGAGAAGCTCCTCGAGGCGGCGATCGCGATCGAGAAGTTCCATCTCAGGTACGACGGTGGAGCAACCACGAAGCTCACGTACACCGTCGTCATTTCCCTGAGCTGGCCACAGGGGATCGGCCTCAAGGAACCTGACCTGACCCTCACACTCCAGGGAATCTCCTTCTGCTTCTCGAATGAATGAACCGCCCCAAGGGTGTCGGCACTTCGGTCGGAGATGCAGCCGTTCGACCGGCGGCGTGGCGGCTGACTGTGCTCCGGGTGGGTGGGCGAATCGATTGTGCCACCCGGCGTCGACCAACCCGGCCCGAGTGCCTCAGAGGCGACTCCCTGCGCGGCGACGCGTGAGACGAGGATCACCACCATGCCCGATCCAGCGCCAAAAGACGGACCGATCGAGGACCATCCGGACCTCCGCGCGGTCGATTTCGAGGAGCAGGGCGGGGCTCCCGATGGCCTCACGCCGATACCACGCGTCGTGCCCGATGCCGAGGCGCCATGCGCCGTGCAGCCGGCGAACTCCCGCCCGGCGAGCGTACGACCGTCCTCCACGGGACCGGCCCTGACACAGCCCACGGGCCTCAGAATCACTTCTGGCGTGGTGACCGGCCCCCGGCCCTCCCCGTCCGGTCCGACGGTGACGCAGGAATCCACGGTCCGGGCCTCCGGTTCGCAGCCCGCCACGACCCGGGTGTCAAACCCGGTCATTGCGGGTGCCGGCGCGTCGGGCGCCGTTCTGGCCCTGCCCAACCTGAGCACGGGTTCGGGCGTCCTGCATCCCCTCGCGCCGGCGACTGGGCGGCCGGCGGCTGTCCAGCCGTCAAACGACACGGTCACTGCTGCACGGGCCGCCGAGGTCCAGGCGGGCGCCGGCAAGCCGGGCGCCCATCAGCCGGCAACCGCCTCCCCATGTGGCTCGCGGGAATCGACGGCCCGGCCCTCCGGGGCCCCGCCCGCGGCGACTTCGTACTCCACCGCCGCGCCATCGCGATCCTCGCCCGCGTCGACCCGACCGGCGAGCACGCGAAACTCGGCGACTGAACCCGCGCCAGAAATGCCGGCCGCCGCGGGAACAGGGGCGGCCCTGGCCGCCACGAACCAGCCCGCCACGTGTCTGCCGGACGGGAACCCTGCGACCGCGTCGCGTGCCTCCGGCACGCAGCCGACCGCTCACCAGCCGTCGGCCTCTGCTCCTTCGGTGGCACGGCCGGCGTCGACGACGACAACGGCCGGGGAGCGAACCGTGACGGTCGTTCCGGCGAACGCGGAAGTTGCCAGCGCGATCCCCAGCCCCGCGGCGCCGGTCGTCGCGGGCAAATCGCTGACCCCCAACCAATCCTGGCTGCTCACGGAGACCACTCGTCTCGGGAACCCCAGTCCGGCGTCCGGCCATGGCGGGTCGTCGGTTGGATTCGCGTTCAAGATCGAGGCGATGGATGACATCGTTTCCTGGCTGCCGCTGGTCGGCAAGGCGAAGCAGGCGATACCCTTCGACTGGCCGACCATCGGGCTGACGGACCTTTGTGTCGTGGCGTCGGTGACCCAGGGTTCCGCCTCACTGGTGGCCCGGATGGTGTTCGGCGGCGAGCCGAAGCTGGTCGCCGCAACGATCGGCCGGAGTGGCCAGAAACAGCCGAACGCCGTCGACGAGAAAGTTGACAGGAGAGATCCGGACAAGTCGGAACACTCGGACAACCGGGGCATTTCGCTTACACAGCCCTCCGACGCGCGAACCACCCCCGCCGGCCCGCAGTCCTCGTCGACACCCGCCCCAACCGACGGCACGAAGTGGGTCAATGTGCGGAAGACCTTCGGCCCCTTACACCTCGAAAGGGTCGGGCTGAAATACCGGGACGCCAGCGTGCTGGTCCTCCTCGACGGCTCGCTCGGCTTCGCCGGCCTGACCCTCTCGGTCATCGGCCTGGGGTTCGGCTCGGAGCTCAAGCGGTTCACGCCGAAGGGCCAGCTCGACGGGCTGGGGATCGATTACAGGAAGGGTGCCGTCGAGATCGGCGGCACCTTCCTCCACAGCCGGGGCTACACGAGTACCGGCGAGGAGTATGACGAGTACG
>JBKQHM010000239.1:0-29074 GCA_052148775.1 Isosphaeraceae bacterium
CCGAAGGAGCCTACTACCTGGTGGCCTGGATCGGTCTGAAACTGGTAGTCAGCGGAATCCACGACCGCAAACTCATCCCCCACCACATCCCCGAATGGCTGTTCTGGTCGGTGATGCTCGCAATCGCGGTCATCAGCCTCTTAGTCAAGCCGCGAGGGCTACCGCCGGATCACACGGAGAGCCTCGATTTGCTGGAGTCGGAGGAGAATCCGGACGATGAGAGTCCGCCTGACGTCGGAAGCGAGCCGGACGGCGACGAAACGACTGGCGAGACCAGGGACGCCGGCTCGTCCCAACTCCTGAGGTCGGGCCCGGGCGGGAATCCCTCGGCCGGGCAGGCTGCCTTATGATGCAAGACTCGGTTCTCCATCCCGGCGGTCGGGCTCAATTCAGCTCATGGTCGACCAGCGCTTCGCGGAGTTTCTGGAGCACGCGGGATTTCTCGTTGCTGACCGTCTTGGGTGCGACCCCCCACTGCTGGGCAATCTCGGCGGGGGTCTTGCCCATGAGGGTGTCCTGGATCAAGGCGGCTTCGCGCGGGCTCAAGCTCCGGTCGATCGCATCTTGGAGGGCTGCCCGCAACGTCGCCCCGGTCTGCTGACCGCCTGTATCCGAAGGCACATCGACCGACTCCAGCGACTGGTAAACCTTCTCGCGCTGCGCACGCTTCTTCACCATATCCACGGCGCGGAAAAAGGCGACTCCTTCCGAGGTCTCGCGGCTGAAGACGTCCCGGATTCCCCAGTTTCCCACCTCCCCGACGAGGGCGTCGAAACGCTGGCGGCCGAGGTTCTGGAGGAGGGTCGCATAAACGGCCTGCGAGTTGTCGTCGTGGAGCTGGGCGGGAATCCCCGCGCGATACCAAGCCCGATTGAGATACTTGTTCAACTGGGTCAGGCCCGATGTGATCGCCGTGGAATCGGGCTCGGCCGTGAGCGTCGAGGCGGTCACGGCCGATGGTGCGATCGTGGTCGCCGGGGTATCGCTCAGGAGTTCGGCCAGGGAATGGCTCAGCGCCTCGTCCCAGGTCGCGCTCGAGACGGCCGACGCCTTCGCGTCCTCGCTCGACTCGTGGTGTTCGTGGGCCGGATCCGTCAGCAGATCGCGCTCGACGACCATTCCCGAGAGCGGATGGGCCTGCGCGGCGCCGGATAATAGCCGTAGCGCCTCGAGACTCTCCACCGTCGGGCGATAATGTCGCCGCGCTCGCTTTTTCTGATCAGATCCCCCAGCCAAGCTTAGTCTCCCCTGCCCAAAGCCTTCCGGAATTCCAATCCGCCCCCCTCATCCTTGATTGCCGAAAAAACGAGAACCGCCCTCGTTTTTCCTGAAACTTCTACGCAATCACCCGGAGTTATTCGCGTCGGGACATGCGATCCCTCGAAAATCGCCCGCCTCATCTTAATACTAGGATATCGCCAACCCCGGGACACCTACGACCGTCAACTTAATCGAATCACCGGAACCGTTGGAGAGCAATTCGGGTGCCTCTTAACAATTATGTCACCCATGCAATCAATCGTCCAGGGGACGATCCTGAGTCACAATCGTATTGATGGCGGTCATATCCACGGAGACCGACAAGCACGGATTCGATCGATTAATCATGCATCAGGGCGCGAAAGCGTCATTTCGACGAACAGTCATCGTCCGGTCGGATCGTCGAAGCCCAACGAATAGATCGTTATAATCCGGAAGATCGGCCAATCTTTCTGGCGATTGCATCAAATTGATGCACGAATACGAGGGCAGAAGATTCCGAGAGGAAATCGACTGCGTTGATCGCGATCGAGTGAAGACATGGGGCCGTCGGGGTCCTTCACACCTGCGAGGGCATTTCGAAGCGGCTACCATACTCGCGTGTGAGGAGGGCATTGGCCTGGGTGTCGTGAAATGACTCGCGTGCGCCGTCGAAGGCGAGCTTCTTCCCGAGGCAGAAGGCGATGTTCCCCAGGTGGCAGAGCCGTGTGCTGAGATGGCCGATCTCGATGTCGGCATTCGGTTTCTCCCGGGACTTGACGCAGTCGAGGAAGTTCCGGACGTGTCGCTGCTGGCCATCGGGGCCGGGTTTGCTGCGGGCGCCGTCTCCCTCTTCGATACGCCAGCCTTTTTCACTCACGATCATGGTCCCCTTGTCGCCATAGAACGCGACGCCGAAGCTTGAACCTTCGGCGGGGTGATTGGACCACATCCGGTGCTCGCAGACGAGGCAGGCGTCGGGGAATTCCCAGGTGGTGATCTGGGTATCGGGGACTTCTTGATCGTCATCGAAGAGGTACTTGCCGCCGCCGGAGTTGACGGCGATCGGGGAGTCGACGCCGAGACCCCAGCGTGCCACATCCACGCCGTGGATGCCGTTGTTCCCCAACTCGCCGGTGCCCCAGTTCCAGAACCAGTGCCAGTTGTAATGGAAGCGATTGGGGTAGAACGGTCGATCAGGGGCGGGGCCCTGCCACATGGCATAATCCACGCCGGCGGGGACGGGACCGGGTTTGCCGTGGCCGATGTCGTGGCGTTTTTGATGAATCCAGGCGCGCGCCATCCCGACCTTGCCGACCGCACCACCCTTGACCTTCTCGATTGCCTCGGCGACCCAGGGCGAGCTGCGGCGCTGGGTCCCGACCTGGACGACGCGTTGGTATTTGCGGGCGGCCTCGACCATGCGGCGGCCCTCGACCACGTTGTGGCTGGCCGGCTTTTCGACGTAGACGTCCTTGCCCGCTTGGCAGGCCATGACGGTCAGCAGGCCGTGCCAGTGGTCGGGCGCGGCGATCGTGACGGCATCGATCGACTTATCGTCGAGCAGGCGACGGAAATCCTTCTCGGTACGCGGGGCCTTGCCGCCGGCCGACTCCACGGCCTTCAACGCGCGAGCAAACATCGAGTCGTCCACGTCGCAGACGGCCACAACCTCGGCACCGGGGTCGCTTGCGAACATCCTGGAGTGATCGAGCCCGCGACTGCGAAGTCCGATCACCGCGACCCGCACCCGATCGCTCGGCGCGGCTCGACTCGAGCCCGGAGAAAGGAGGATGAGACCCGCACCCGAGGCACCCAGGAACGTTCGACGGTCTACCTTCATCACCGCGCCCTCCACCGATCGCCTGTCAGGTCGTTGGTTCAACACGAGTTTATCTGCTCGGAAACCCCGGTTCAAGCGAGTCGTCCGAGATTCGTTCGACGCGTCATTTCACGGAGAATACATCATTCCGTAGAATTTGGGCGATAACCGATGAGTCATTCCCACTCCACTGATCCGGGAGGATCTCGAATGCTGGAATTCGCCTACCAGGACCTGTTCGCGCTCGGTCCGGATGCCACGCGATATCGCCACCTGACGGCGGACTTCGTCTCGACAGCGACGTTCGAAGGCCAGGACATCCTCAAAGTCGCCCCGGAGGGGCTTACCTCGCTGGCGCGCGAGGCGTTCCGCGACGTGTCATTCCTCTATCGCACGTCGCACCTCGAGAAGGTCGCCGCCATCCTCGACGATCCCGAGGCCTCGGCCAACGATCGCGGCGTGGCCATGGCCTTGCTCCGGAACGCCACGATTGCCGCCGACTTCCGGCTGCCGATGTGCCAGGATACTGGCACAGCCACGATCGTCGCGAAGAAAGGACAGCAGGTCTGGACCGGCGCGAAAGATGAAGAGTGGCTGGCCCGTGGGATCTTCGAGACCTATCAGAAGGAGAACCTGCGCTATTCCCAGACCGTACCGTTGACGATGTTCGAAGAGAAGAACTCCGGGACCAACCTCCCGGCGCAGATCGACATCTTCGCCGGCGGCGGGGACCAATACAATTTCCTCTTCGTCGCCAAGGGGGGCGGGTCGGCGAACAAGTCGTTGCTGTTCCAGGAGACCAAGGCCCTGCTCAATCCCGCGAGCCTCGAAGCCTTCCTCGACCAGAAGCTGCGCTCGCTCGGCACCGCCGCGTGTCCGCCGTATCACCTGGCGATCGTCATCGGCGGGACGTCGGCCGAGGCGACGATGAAGACGGTGAAACTCGCCAGCGCGGGATATCTCGACGACTTGCCGACGGAGGGAAACGCGCTGGGCCGGGCTTTCCGCGACCCGGCGCTCGAGGCGAAGGTCATGGAGCTGGCGCGCAAGAGCGGGATCGGCGCCCAGTTCGGTGGCAAGTATTTCGCCCTCGACGCCCGCATCATCCGCATGCCGCGTCACGGGGCTTCCTGCCCGGTCGGGATCGGCGTTTCGTGCTCCGCCGACCGGAACATCAAGGCCCGGATCGACCGCGAGGGCATCTGGATCGAGGCCCTCGAGCGCAATCCCGCTCGCTTCATACCCGGGGCCGCCGGACAGGCGACCGAGAACGGCCACGGTATCCCGATCGACCTCAACCGCCAGATGGCCGAAGTCCTGGCCGACCTCTCACGGCATCGCGTCGGCACGGCGCTGCGGTTGACCGGGACGATCGTCGTCGCCCGGGACATCGCCCATGCGAAGATCAAGGAACGGCTCGACTGCGGCGAGGGGATGCCCGCCTACCTGAGAGACTACCCCGTCTATTATGCCGGGCCCGCCAAGACGCCCGAAGGTCTGCCCTCGGGCTCGTTCGGCCCGACGACGGCTGGACGCATGGACGGCTACGTCGACCTGTTCCAGTCGCACGGCGGATCGATGATCATGCTCGCGAAGGGGAATCGCACCAAGGCGGTGACCGACGCTTGCAAGAAGCACGGGGGCTTCTACCTCGGGTCGATCGGCGGACCCGCCGCACTCCTGGCGCAGGATCACATCAAGAAGATGGAGCTGGTCGAGTATCCCGAGCTGGGCATGGAGGCCGTCTACAAGATCGAGGTCGTCGATTTTCCGGCCTTCATCCTCGTCGACGATAAAGGGAACGAATTCTTCGCCCAGTTGCCCGTCATCGGGTGAACGGCTCGATTCGCCGGTGGGCCATTGCATTGCGATTGCTGACAGGGACAATCGTGCCTGGAATCGCCGTCGTGATCAGAACAACTACGCGAACCCCAGGTCGATCGGGAGGCAAACGGCATGATTTCGCAGAACGCACGCCGCGCGGTGGCGGTTGTCATCGGATCCGTCCTGGTCTTCGGCTGCCTCACTGGTCGCGACGCCATCGGGCAGGCGCCTCAGCCCTCGAAGCGACCGGCCGAGTTCGGTGTCGTGGTCGAGAAGGACGTGATGATCCGGATGCGGGACGGGGTCCGGCTGGCCGCGGATATCTATCGGCCTGCGCGCGACGGCAAACCCGCCCCGGGCAAGTTCCCCACTGCCGTGACCCGCACCCCCTACGACAAGAACGGGGTCAAGGCCGATGGGACCTATTACGCCGAGCGCGGCTATGTGGTGGTGGCCAACGACGTCCGGGGCCGCTATGCCAGCGAGGGGACCTGGAGACTGATCACCGACGACCCGCAGGATGGTTATGAAGTCGTGGAATGGATCGCCGGGCAGGATTGGTCCGACGGCAAGGTTGGTACCTTCGGCACGAGCTACCCCGGGGGCACCCAGCACGCACTGGCCGAGATGAACCCGCCGCATCTGACCACAATGGTCCCGATCGACGCGGTGTCGAATTGCGGCGTCAGCGGGATGAGGCAGGGCGGCGCCTTCGAGCTGCGGTTCATGAACTGGATCTTCCAGATCGGCGCGCCGAATAGCCGGGCGGCCCTGGCCGACGCGGGGCTCCGCAGGGCGCTGGTCGAGAACGGAAGCCGGATCCGTCAGCACACCGACAACCTCCCGATCCGGACGGGCAACACGCCCTTGCGGGTCGTCCCGGAGTACGAGGCGTGGCTCGTCGAGGCGATGCGGAGCGGGCCTGAGGCCCCGTTCTGGCACATTAAGGGGATGTCGGTCGTCGATCATGTCAAGGATTATGCCGATGTCCCGGTGCTTCATATCACCGGATGGTATGACTCCTGGACGCGACAGGTGACGATGAACTACGAGGCGCTCTCGGCGGCGAAGAAATCGCCGCAACGGCTGGTGATCGGCCCCTGGGTCCACGGCAGCCAGGGCTCGAACGTCGCGGGCGAGGTCGAATTCACGCCGGAGGCCGGGATCGATCTCAGGGGCTTCCGCCTGCGATGGTACGACCGATGGATGCGCGGCGAGAAGAACGGCGTGGACGAAGAACCGGTGCTCCTCTACATCATGGGGACCGGCGACGATCGAAAATCGCCAGCCGGCCGGCTCCTTCATGGCGGCTCCTGGCGTGCCGAGCGAGAGTGGCCGATCTCCCGGACCAGGCCCACGCCGCTGTATCTCAACGCGGATGGTCGCCTCTCCGCCTCGGCCCCGTCGCTTGACTCCAGCCAAACGACGTACACCTTCGACCCGCGTCATCCGGTGCCGACGATCGGCGGCAACATCTCGTCGAATTCGGGCCTGATGACCAACGGCGGCTACGACCAGCGGCCCCGCGATGATACACATGCCGCCGAGAACCGGCTGCCGCTCTCGGAGCGTCGCGACGTGCTGGTGTTCCGCTCGGCCCCGCTGGCCGCCGACCTTGAGGTCACCGGCACCGTCGAGGTCAAGCTCTGGGTCAGCTCCACGGCGCCCGACACCGACTTCACCGCCAAGCTGCTCGACGAGATCCCGCCCAATCCTGACTACCCGCTCGGTTTCGACCTCAATCTCTGCGACTCGATCGTACGGACCCGATACCGCGAGGGGAACGACCACCAGGCACCCCCGTTGAAGTCCGGCGAGGTCGTGCCGATCACGATCATCCTCTATCCCACCTCGAACGTCTTCAAGAAGGGGCACCGCATCCGCGTGGACGTGTCGAGCAGCAATTACCCGCGGTTCGACGTCAACCCGAACACCGGCGACCCGCTCGGCGAATATCGACGGATGGTCCCGGCCGACAACACGGTCTACCACGATGCCGCGCACCCGTCGCAGGTGAGCCTTCCCGTAATCCCGCGCGGCCAATAATCGGGAGCTTTCGATCTCACTCCGCGTCTCCCAGGAAGCGCCCTCCATCGACGCGGAAACAGGCGCCCGTGACGAAGTTGGTCCCCTCGAGGAGGTAGAGGATCAGCCGGTTGACGTCACCCGACGAGCCGAATCGGTGGAGGGGCGTCTGCGCGAGCACGGCATTCCTGTTCTCCTCGTCGAAATCCGGTGGGGCGTCGATCATCGCCGGCTGGATCATCGCGACCGGGATGTGCGGAGCCAGCTCGCGGGCCAGGGCCAGGGTCATGGTCGTCAGGCCGCCCTTGGCGACGAGATACGGCAGATAGTCCTTGTAGGGACGCTCGGTCGCCCAGTCGCCGAGATTGATGATCTTGCCCTTGATCCCATCGTCGCCGGGCTGCTTCAGCATCAACCGGGCGGCGGCGACTGCGGCATGGTAAGGCGCGGCGAGGTTGGCGGCGATCATCTCGTCGAAGTCGCGCGAGGAGAGCTCGGCGAAGGGAGTCCTGCGGTACACGCTCGCCATGTTGATCAGGGCGTCGAGGCGGCCGAATCGGTCGGCCACCTGCGTGACGGCGGCCTCGGCCTGTTCGGCTCGCGACAGGTCGGCACCGATGGCCAACCCGTCAACGCCGAGGGCCCCGACGGCTGCGATCCTCCGCTCGATGGTCGCGCGGCTGGAGTGATAGGTCATGGCGATGTGCGCACCGCGTCCGGCGAGTCGGAGTGCCAGGTCACCGCCGACCCGCCGTCCGCCGGTGATCATCACGACCTTTCCGGTCAGGGAAACCGCGGCCTCGGGTGTTCCGGGGTTCGTCATTTCACGGGCCCTTCCACAGGATGTCCGCCATGCCGGCGCGATGATTCACGGCTCGAGCCAGCACGAAGAGGAGATCGCTCATCCGGTTCAGGTAGACGATCAGATCGCGGGGGACCGCTTCATGCGGCTGTCGCGAAAGCGCAACGGTCAGCCGCTCGGCGCGTCGGCATACGGTACGTGCCAGGTGGATCTGCGCGGCGGCCATCGCCCCGCCGGGCAGGATGAACTGGGTCAATGGGGCCAGTTCCTCCTCCATCTCATCGATCGCCGACTCCAGTCGCACAACATGCTGCGAGGTGACGGCCTTGTGGAATGGTCCCTCGGTAGTCGGGTCGGCGAGCGCCGAGCCGACGACGAAGAGTTCGTCCTGGAGCTGGGCGACCAGGCGATCGGCGCGGGGGTCCAGGCCATGGGCCCGGGCCACGCCCAGGGAGGCGTTCAGCTCATCGACGGTGCCATACGCTTCGACGCGCAGGGTATCCTTCGGTACACGACCGGGGCCCAGCAGGCCCGTGAAGCCATCGTCGCCCGTCTTTGTGTAGATTCGCATGCTTGACCGGGTTCCTGAGGTTGCCACCATTGGCGAGCGTGTCGTCTCGCTTTATACTAGGCACGTCCGTCGTGACCGACCACCAGCCGATGCCACTTTGAGACGGGGAGCCGGCCCGATGTCTTCCACCCTGGCACCGATCGTCCTGATCGCCGCAGCCCTGACTACACAACATCCCGGAGGCGCCCCCGTCAGCACCTCGGGCATCTCGGCCCAGGAAGTGGCCCGCCTGGAAGCGCGACACCTCAAGGATATCCGTCAGGTGACCTATGGTCTGGCCCGCGCCGGGGAGGGTTATTTCAGCCCCGACGGCCGGTCGATCATCTTCCAGGCGGTCCCGTACGTACCCCCCTCGATCTTCCACAAGCCCAAGCCCGACGAGGACGGCTACCAGATCTTCCTCGGCACCTTGAAGGACGACGCCCCGGCGACGATGGTCAGCACCGGCAAGGGGCGGTGCACCTGCGCGTATTTCCACCCCAATGGCAAGTCGATTCTGTTCGCCTCGACCCACCTGAACCCCAGCACGGAGGCCGAGCCGCCCAAGGGGCCGGCCTACAGCCGGACGGATCGCTACCGATGGGAGTTTCCGGAGTCGATGGATATCTTCGCGGCCGACCTCGACGGCAAGAATCTCGTCCGGCTGACCGATAGCCCCGGCTACGACGCCGAAGGCAGTTATTCAGCCGACGGTTCCAAGATCGTCTTCACCTCGTTCCGGGACGGCGACGGCGAGATCTACATCATGGACGCCGACGGCAAGAATCCCCGCCGGATCACCAAGGCCAAGGGCTACGACGGCGGCCCGTTCTTCTCGCCCGACGGCAAGCGGATCATCTATCGGAGCGACCGCAAGGGGAACGACCTCCTGCAAGTTTATATCAACAACGTCGAGGGCACGGCCGAGCGGGCCCTCACCAGCAACGAATTCGTCAACTGGGGGCCTTCCTGGTACCCCGACAACCGCCACATCATTTACGCGACCAGCAAGCACGGCCATTCCAATTATGAACTGTACCTGATGGACGTCGACAACGGCACCGAGGAGCGAGTCACCTATCAGGAAGGCTTCGACGGCCTGCCGATCTTCAGCCCTGACGGCAAGCGACTCATGTGGACATCCAGCGGTCGGACGGCAGATCGCAAGAGCCAGCTCTTCATCGCCGACTTCACGGCGGAGGCCCTCGGTCGACGAGAAGCCTCGGCGGCTCGATGAACGGCATGAGCGAGCGGGTCAGGGCGACATCTTCAACCTTCAGGAGAACGAGAAGACTCATGGGACCCAAGGACGTCATCCGGAAGACGCTCGATATGAGCGACTACATCCTCAAGAGCTACGTGAAGGACCTCTCCGACGAAGATCTTCGGCTGGTTCCGGTCGAGGGCATGCACCCGATCGCGCTGCAACTCGGGCACCTGATCAGCGTCGAGAAGCGGTTGCTCGACATGGTCAAGCCCGGTACGGCCCCGGCATTGCCCGCGGGGTTCGACGAGGCGCATGACATCAAGGTCGCCAATAGCGACGCCTCGCGTTTCGCGACCAAGGACGAGTATCTCAAGCTCTGGGATGAGGAGCGTGCGGCGTCGATCGCCATCCTCGACGGCGTCGAGCTTGCAGATCTCGACGACACTCGCGATGGCAAGCTCCCGTCGTTCGCGCCCACGGTGGGGGTGCTCCTCAACATGCTCGGCGTCCACGCCCTGAGCCACGTCGGCCAGTTCGTCGCCGTCCGCCGACAGCTCAAGAAGCCGATCGCGTTCTGAATTTCAACCTCGCGAATCGACCCATTCGGCCCGGCTCAGCCGCTCCAGGCGCGGCAAGCCGGGATCGAAGCCCGATCGGCGCAAGGCCCGGAGATGTCCGGCGAGCACGCGCAGGTCGTCAGGCTGTTGGATCTTGTACCAGGGTGGCAAGGTCGAGAGGGTCAGCCCGGTCTCCGTCAGGCGGTCCATGAGTCGGCTCAGAACCATCGGGCTGTTCCAGTCCAACCCTTCGAGAATGGTCGGTGGCGTGCGACGGACACCGATGAGGTAGCAGCCGCCGTTCGATGCGGGTCCCAGCACAAGATCCCGACCTTCCAGGCAGAGGAACGCACTGACGACGATCGTCGGATCGATTGACGGAGAATCGGAGCCGATCACGACGACACGATCGGCTCCATCTTCCAGCTCGCCCGCAAGGAAACTCTGGATCCTCGTGCCGAAGTCGCCTTCGACCTGCGGCTGCATGGCGAAGGAGGCGGGGACTCGCTCGTCGAACCAGGGACCGGCGTCTCCCGGTCCGTACACCAGGACGCGACGGCCTCCCGGGCTCAAGACCTCGGCCGAATCCCAGACGTCGAGCGTGTCGAAGAGCATCGCTTCGAGGATCTCGGCCGCGACATCCGGCCCCCACTCCTCGGCCAGTCTTCCGTGGGGCCGTCCCGACTCGGGTCTCTCGCCGAGAATCCCGAGCACGCAATCCTCGGGCAGGGTCCAGGCCATCTCAGCTCCCCTCGCCGGAAGGGTTCTGGCTTTCGGCCCGCAGGAGTCGTTCCAGAAGCGCCGGGTTGACGACGCCCCGGAACCGGACCTTGCCGTTGACCGCCACCACAGGGACCTCGGTATCGTACTTCGCCGCCAACTCGGGATCGCTGTCAATGTCGACTTCCTCGATCGCGAACCCCGAGTGTGACTGGGATTCCTTCAGGACATCGAGTGCCTTGTGGCAGCAGCAACATTGCGCGCGGCTGTAAACTGTGAACGTCAGGTGCTCGGTCCTGGGAGATCGGCGCAGCAGGCGCGTCAGCAGTGAAGTCATGGTTACCTCGTGGTCAACGATCGGGGAGGCTGAAGTCATGGTCGTAGAATTCGAGCCGGCCGCACTTCTCGCAGCGGTAGAGGTCCAGCGGCTTGATCTGCTCGCTCAGGTCGGCGAACTCGCCGAGGAAGAAGTGCCATCCGGGGGTCGTGCCGCCGACCCGGACGGGTAACTGACCCAGGCCGCGCAGATCGACCTTGCAGTGAGGGCATGTCGGGACTTCGTAGGACTCCATCGTCTTCGGTCTCCAGGATGACCAACCTCGTGCTCGGAAGAGGGATCTCAATGGTCGCCCGCGGCGGGCTTTCGGGGCGGGGGCGTGACCGCCTGGGTTTCGTGAAAACTCCCCGAACGAGCGGCGTACTTGCCGCCGCTATCCCGGGCGATCCGCATGAGATGATCGCCCCCCTCGCCCCCGGACAGGTCCACGCAGTGGATCGGGATCTTCCGGGGGTTGGATCGCGCCACCGCCTCGGCGGTCCCTTCGGGGAACGCGCCGTCGGAAAGGAGGAAGACCGCCTCGGGACGCAGGCTCAGGGCCTGCCTCAGGGCGAGTCGCGGATCGGTCCCGCTGTCGGGCTCGACGAGTTGCAGCCATGACAGGAGCTGACGCTTGTTCGGGCCGTCGGCCGTTCGGGGCCGGGGGCCTCCCGGCATTGGGATCGACTCATCGTTGTAGAAGATGACCTCGAACTGCTGGGGGGCCTGGAGGGCCAGGACGCTGCGCCGGACCTCCATCGTCGCACGGGCGAACCGGTCCTCGTCGATCATGCTCCCGGAGCAGTCGATGACGTAGATGAAGAACCGGCCCTGCGCGCGGATGCCGAAGAACGACGCCTGGCGCCAGGGCGGGATCGTACGCCAGTCCGGGGTGCCGGGCGAATACCGGTCCGCGACCTCCCCTTCCGAGCCGGGCGGCATCAGGAACGGGCTCGATGGCTTCTGCATCTCGGATTGGGTTAGGACACGAGGGCCCGCACCGCCTTTGGGCTTGGATACGGCCTTGGCTAGGGACTTCGTCCCAGCCTTTTCCGCCGGACCATCCTTCGAGTTCGTCGGTTTCGACCTGTCCGCGGCCGTCGCGGAGGATTTTGAAGCGGGATCAACCGCCGGCTTGGAGTCGGCCGGCTCTTGCGCCGAAAGGGCGGTCGCGGTTGTAATAATCAGCACGTGGAGCCAGGCCAAGGCAATTCCTCCCCGTCCGCGCCCCTCTGGTCAGTCCGAATCGTTTCGGGCCGATTCCAGGTTATCGCGTCCGCCTCGGGCCGGCAACGGATCGTCGCGAGGTCGGCCGGATTCCCTGATTTCAACCCCAGGTCGTCGGCTAGCTCGCGTACCAACGGGTCGATCGTGTCGACCTTGACACACTCGAGGTGGACGGATGGAAGCTAGCCGTCGTGATCAACCTCGAGTGAGAATCCGATCCCAAAGAGCGTTCGGTAATCCGCTCTCTTTCGCCAATATCTTTTGGTAGAGTGCCTTTTCTCCAATCCGATCTCGTTGACGTTCAAGGGTCGCACGATTCGCGAAGGGACGAGCAAAGTCTCGACCTGGGACGGTGCCAATGTCTATCACAATGCAATGTCCAGGCTGTGCAAAGCCTTACGCCATCAATGAAAAACTCGCAGGCCGCGTGATTGCGTGCAAGCATTGTGGTGCTGCGATGAGCGTCAATTCACCTGATGCTTCTCTCAAGGCGGCTCCCCGGGTGCGTGTTGAATGCGAGCATTGCGGCAAGGGACACTGGGTTGCGGCCGAGAACGCCGGTAGGAAGACGCTTTGCAAGAAATGTGGGGCCTTGTTTCGCATCCCCGATGGCGAAACGATGTCGGGCCGGAGTGAGTCGGCGGCCATTTCGCGCGGTCGGCCTGGTGACAACGCCCCACCCGCCCCGGTCGATCTGGATGTCTTCGGACTCAATGATGAGCCACCTTCGCCGCTGAGCCGAGGAGTTGCTTCCGACGGATCGGTTGAGGCGGGAGACGCCAGCGAGGATTCGGCCCCGCTTCCTTCTCGACACGCGGCTTTCCAGCCGCTCTCGGCCGCGAAGAAGAAGAAGATCGCCAGGCGCGCGGCGAAGATCGACCGTTCGAGGCCCTCCACCGCGGCCTTCGGCGTTTCGTTCGGGGCGGTGCTGACCTTCGCCCTGATCGGCTGGCGGATTTATCGGATACTCAATAGCTTCCAGCGGGCCGCGGCCCGGGCGAATGCGCACCAATCGGCCCCGGCCGACCTCGATCCGTCATATCCCAGGCCCGGGCTTGTCGAGGGCGACGAGTCGGATGCAAACTAAAGACAAATGACAGAGGTCGTTCTTTTCGGCGGCCCGCGACGTATAATACACACGCCAATCTCGAACCTAGGCCGATCCCCGCGCGAGGAGCAGGCGTCATGGCTATTGGGACGCAAACGCAGCCGCAAGGCAAGCTACTGGACTATGAGCAGTTCATCGATCATCAGCTCCAACGCACACGGCAGCGGATCAAATTCACCGACATCTCGACGGCGTGCTTGACGCTCCTGGTGAGCTTCCTGGCGGTCCTGTTCCTCGAAGTGGTGTTCGACCACATCTTCGGCATGCCCTTGGGGCTCCGGTGGACGATCCTGGTCTCCGGGCTACTGGCGGCCGGCATCTACGCCGCGATCCGGGTCGTGGCGCCGCTGGTGCTCCGGATCAACTCGCTCTACGCGGCCAAGACCATCGAGATGTCCGAGCCGACGTTGAAGAACAGCCTGATCAACTACCTGGAATTGCGGCGCAATCGCGGTCAATTGTCGAAGGCCGTCCTGGCCACGCTCGAGTCCCGGGCCGTGAACGACTTGACCCTCGTCGACGTCGAAGGGGCCGTGAATCAAAAGCGGATGATCCATGCGTCCTACGCGCTGACGGCGGTGATCGTGGTCTTCTGCCTCTACTGGGCGTTCGCCCCAAAGAGCCCCCTGGACTCGATCCGACGCGCCTTCCTGGCCGATGTGGCCCCGCCGACGAACACGCAACTCGTCAACATCAAGCCGGGCGATAACAAGGAGCTGGCGGATGTCGTCGCCGGTTCCTCGGTCAATTTCGAGGTCGACGTGCAGGGGGTCGGTCCCCAGAAGGTCCTGCTCCACCACAGCAGCGATGGCGGGAAGTTCTTCGCCATCAAGGAGTTCTCGCCGGGGAAACATCTCTTCGACCCCTGGCAGTATACGATGCGGAACGTCCAGCAGAGCATGGATTACTACCTGACCGGCGGCGATGCCGAGTCGCGGCACTATCATCTCGAGGTGCTGCCCGCGCCCACGGTCACTACGATCACCCACGACCTGGAGTTCCCGCGCTATACCAAGCTCGAGCGTCGCGACGGCCAGGAGGGCGGCCAGATCGAGGCGATCGAAGGGACGACCGTCCATATCCATGCCAAGACGAACATGCCGGCCAGCCGTGCGACGATCAATCTCTCGTACGGCGCCCCGGTCCAGATGGAGATCTCCCGGAAGGATTCCTCCGAGTTGAGCGGAGAGTTCATGGTCTCGAAATCGGGTACCTACAAGATCGATTTCCGGACCACCGGCGGCCAGGTTAACCCCAACCCGGTCAACTTCGATATCATCGCGCTGCCCGATCTCGGCCCGACCGCGAAGTTCGTCCTGCCCGACCAGCCAACCGTCAAGGTGCCCGCCAACGTCAAGGTCGCCCTGGTGATGGCCGGCTCCGACGACCATGGCGTCAAGGACGCGACGCTCCACGTCCGACTGGGGAATGAGACGCC
The DNA here is from genome assembly GCA_052148775.1 of Isosphaeraceae bacterium. Lineage (GTDB taxonomy): Bacteria > Planctomycetota > Planctomycetia > Isosphaerales > Isosphaeraceae > CAVZRC01. The sequence goes on from JBKQHM010000239.1 coordinate 14,836, forward strand.
CACCTCGAAGAACATGCTCGAGAACCAGGAGCCGCGGCCGGAGTTCCGGGTGACCGAAACGCTCGACCTGGCCAAGATGCGGGTCAAGGCCGGCGATGTGATCTCTTATCGGCTCACGGTGCGGGACAACAAGGATCCGATTCCCAACAAGATGGAGACGGCCTACCAGGTCATCGAGGTGACCGAGCCGGCTTCGCCGCAAGAGAAGCAGGCCATCGAGGAGAAGCAGAAGAAGGAAACCGAGCAGGCCGACCAGGCCCCGCCCTCGAAGCCCGACGACGTCGCCCCGGGCGATACCGCGGCGAATCCGCCGGCCCAGAGCGAGGAGAGGAATCCCGACGGCTCCCCGCCGAACCCATCGAAGGAAAACGGAGCGAGCGACCCGAACGCAGCCCGATCGCCGGATCAGGGCACGTCGTCGGATGGGACCAGCGAGAGTCAGCCCGGTCCCCCGCAAAAGGAACAAGGCCAGCCCACGCCCGACCAGCTCCGCAAGATCGAAGAGGCCCTGAAGAATTCCAACCCCCGGAATAATCAGAACGGCCAGGGGAATCGGGCAGGCTCGCAGCAAGGGGGCAGTAACGCCCCTCCCAATGCGAGCAATCCTCAATCGACACCGGGAAATGCCAGGCCGAAATCCGCGAATGAGGGAGCGAACAACGGAGACACGAATCCGCAACAGCGAGGACAAGCGCCGCAAGAGCAGGGTGGCGGGAACAACTCCCAGAATACTCAGGGCAACCAAAACTCCGGCGACGCTTCGAATGAGGTGCAGCCGGGAGTCCGCGACGGCAATAACCCTCCGCAATCGGGCCAGAATGCGAACAATGAGGGTAACTCTGGCGGTCAACGAGGCGCAGGCGATCAGGTGACTCGCGGCCAGCAGAGTGGCAACCAGTCGGGCGCAAACCCTCCGCAGCCGCAGCAGGGGCAGAACAACCCTCAGCAGGGCATGAAGCCCGGCCAAGGCCAGCCGCAGCAAGGCCAGGGGAAGAACAACCCCCAGCAGGCTGGTAATCAGGGCCAGCCGCAGCAGAAACAGGACAACCCCCAGCAGGCTGGTAATCAGGGCCAGGCGCAGCAGGGGCAGAACAACCCTCAGCAGGGCATGAAGCCCGGCCAAGGCCAGCCGCAGCAAGGCCAGGGGCAGAACAACCCCCAGCAGGCCGGCAACCAGGGCCAGCCGCAGCAGGGGCAGAACAACCCTCAGCAGGCTGGTAATCAGGGCCAGTCGCAGCAGGGGCAGAACAATCCCCAAAAGATGCCTCAGCAAGAGCGTCAGGCCAACCAGACCAAGTCCGCCGCCGAGGGTGCTCGACAGCCATCGAACGACCAGGATGCGCGATCACAGACAAGAGATGCCAACGGCAACTCGAATGATCGTCGACAAACCGACGAGCAGAATCCGGATATGGCCAGGGGACAACAGCCAAGCGCCGATCAAAAGAACCCGAAGCAAGCACCGAACGCCGGCCAGAAATCTGCCGACGGCCAGGAGACGGTGTTCGGCGAAAACCCCGATAAACCGGGAGAGCCAGCTCGCAAACCCTCGAACCAAGCGAAGAAAGCCCAGCAGGTTCAGCGCAAGGATTCGTCGAAGAAGTCGGATACGCCCGCTGATCGGAAGTCGGAGGAGTCCAAGAACGAGAAGCCGGAGAAAGATAAGAACGAAACGCCCAAGCCTCCGAAGTACGTCAGCCCGACTCCGCCCAAGCCCAAGGAAAAGCAGAGTCAGCCACAAGAGCGTCAGCCGACGAATCCGCCGCGACCCATGCAGCCCGAGGACTTAGAGCAGCCGCCACAGGAGCCGGCTCCGCCGACCGGCGTGCCCCAACAGAACCAAGCCCACGGGTCCGGAAGCAGTCAGCCGGGACAGGGCCAAGGTCAGCCGGGACAGGGCCAAGGTCAGCCGGGACAGGGCCAAGGTCAGCCGGGACAGGCTCAAGGTCAACAAGGCCAAGGTCAGCAGGGACAAGGCCAAGGTCAGCAGGGACAAGGCCAAGGTCAGCAGGGACAAGGCCAAGGTCAAGGCCAAGGTCAGCAGGGACAAGGCCAAGGTCAGGGCCAAGGTCAGCAGGGACAAGGCCAAGGTCAACAGGGCCAAGGCCAGGCTCAGGGCCAAGGCCAGCAGGGCCAAGGCCAGCAAGGTCAACAGGGGCAGGGCCAGGCTCAAAGCCAAGGTCAACAGGGACAAGGCCAGCAGGGTCAAGGTCAACAGGGGCAGCAGGGCCAAGGCCAGCAAGGCCAGGGGCAGGGCCAAGGCCAGGAACAAGGCCAAACTCAGAGTCGGGGCCAGCAAGGCGAGGGGCAAGGTGAGGGCCAGGGGCACCGAGGTCAAGGCCAGGGCCACAAGGGCACTTCGGGAGGGCAGGGGAGCGGGTCCAGCAACGGACAGGGAGCCGGTCGTCATGCCGGAGGTGGCCGCAGCACGATGGGTGGCGGCGGCAACTCTCAGGGGCCGGGCGGGTCAGGTGCTGGCGATGCCAAGGATGAGTCAAAGCCGTCGCCCGCCGCCCCGGCATCGCCCGACGCCTTCGGCGATACCGTCGCACCTCAAGGCCAGCCGCAGGGCGAACTGACGCTTCGCAAGCTGCACGAGGCCCTCCAGGATGATCAGTCCGCCAAGCTCCTCGAGGAGCGGACCGGCATCCCCCGCGAGCAACTCGAACAGTTTGCGAAGTCTTATGAGAAGGTTAAGTCCGGGCCGGCCGCGCCGGGTCGCGACCTGGAGGTCAAGTCCGGCGAACACGCCCCGGTCAAACCCGGCGCCAACCTTCCGGGTTTCGATCGGAGCCAGCGGATCGGCACCAAGAACCGCTCCAGCGGAGATACCATGCCCGATGATACGGTCCGCGGCATGAACGAAATCGGCAGGCACGAGGCTCCCGCCGAATTCCGGGGCAGGGTTGAGGGTTACAAGCTCCGGATGGCTCGCTCGAAGGTCGCGGCCACTCAGCGGGGCGCCTCGCCGAAGGCCAACGGCGGTAAGTAATCCTCAAGGGTGTGCCCGACGGGGCCGCCGTCGAGAACTGGACCAGCATCATGGGCAAGCCTTACTCCATCCCGATGCCGCGACGTCAGCTCGTGGGATTCGATCCCCGGGAACTCGCGCATCATTTCACCGATGTCCTGGTCATCGGCGGTGGGATCGCGGGCTTCCGGGCGGCGCTCGGGGTCCCCGACCGATATCGCGTCCTCGTCGTGACCAAGGACGAGGTCCGCGAGAGCAACAGCCAATACGCCCAGGGCGGGATCGCCGGGGTCCTCGACCCCGAAGATCGCTTCGACAACCACATCGCCGACACCTTGGCTGCCGGCAAGGGGCTCTGCGATCCCGAGGTCGTCGAGATGGTCGTCCGCGAGGCACCGATCCGGATCGGTGAGCTGATTGAGTGGGGCACCCACTTCGATCAGGTCAACGGCCATGTGGCGCTGGGACTCGAAGGCGGGCACTCTCACGCCCGGATCGTGCACGCGCTCGGCGACGAGACCGGTCGCGAGATCATGCGCGCGATCATCCATCGTGTGCGGACCCGTCCCAATGTCCGGCTCTGGCCCAATTGCTTCACGATCGATCTCTTGACCCATGAAGGACGGTGTCGCGGCGTGCTGGTCTGGAACCGGCAGCACGGACTGTCGCTGGTGTGGGCCAGGGCGGTCGTGCTCGCGACCGGCGGGGCCGGCCAGCTCTTCCGCGAGACCACCAACCCGCCGATCGCCACGGCCGACGGCCACGCCATGGCCTTCCGCGCCGGTGCCGAGCTCCGCGACATGGAATTCATGCAGTTCCATCCGACCGTGCTCTACATCGCCGGCTCGACCCGTCACCTCCTGACCGAAGCCCTGCGCGGAGAGGGAGCCTACCTCCGCGATTGCAACGGCGAGCGCTTCATGCCCGCCTGCCATCCGCTCGCCGAGCTCGCCCCTCGCGACGATGTCTCGCTGGCAATCGCGGCCCAGATGGCGAAGACGCAACACCCCAGCGTCTACCTCGACCTCTCGCACCTCGACGCCGACCGGATTCGCCATCGCTTTCCGGGGATCGATCGACTTTGTCGGACATTCGAATTGGATATAACGCGCGACCCGATCCCCGCCTGCCCCGGGGCCCACTACATGATCGGCGGGGTCACGGTCGACCTCCACGGCCGGACAACCTTGCCCGGCCTCTGGGCGGCGGGCGAAGTCACCAGCTCGGGGCTCCACGGTGCTAATCGGCTCGCCTCCAACAGCCTGATCGAGGGCCTTGTCTACGGCGCCCGCGCGGCCGAGGACATCGTCGCCGGTCTGGACAAGGAGGGGCCGCGCCCCCTCGATGTCCCACCGCACGCCGCGGCGACCTCGAAGGACGGCCACGCCCGGATCGACGTCGGAGACGTCCGTGAGTCCCTTCGCGCCCTGCTCTGGCGGCGAATGGGGATCACCCGCGACGCCGCCGGGCTTGGCGAGGCAGCGGACCGGGTCGACAAGTGGAGCCGCTACATACTCCCGCTCGAGTTCGACGAAGCGACCGGCTGGACCCTGCAAAACATGCTGATCGTCGCCCGGCTAATGATCGCCGCGGCGTCGGCCCGATGCGAGTCGCGCGGCGTCCACTACCGCCGCGACTTCCCTCGACCCGACCCCGCGACCAACCACCACATCAGCCTGAGGGCCATCGACCCCAGCTCGCCCGGGACACCCGACGCGATCGGCGGACTGCGGATCGTCCCTGGATCGCCCGTTGGCCCGGTTCTCCAGGCTGCGATTCAGGATCCATCGGGGCGCAAAGCCTGACCGTCAAGGGTTGATAGTCGTTCGAAGGATCGACCCATCCGGACGAGCGGGTCGATCCAACGTTCCTTGGGGGCGACCCGAGGGACGTATCCCCTGGCCGATTCGGGGCGGAAGTGCCTGATGCCGGCGAGGGTCCGGGTGATCGACGGGCTCCCGGCCGCGTCGAGCTTGGCCAGGACGAGATCGTCCTCGGTCAGCAGATCGTCCGGGGTGAGGACGCCGAGTCGAAGCCCTTCACGGAGGGCGTCGGCGAATTCGTTGTAGATGAAGGCTTCCGTCTGACCAGCCCACCAATCCCGGTTCATGGCCTTGAAAAGGGAGACGGCCTCCCGGGCGACGTCGATGTCGGTCAGGACCATACGGTCGTCCCAGACCGCAAGATGGCCCAGGATTCGGTCTACGGCGTCGGGGCGTACGACGCCGCAGGCCAGCCCGTCGCGGAGGAAGTAATCGAGCCGGTCGGCGCAGAGCGAGGGCAGCGGTTGCTCGAGGAGGGGATAGATCGAGTCGTCATAGAAATCGCGCGGGGCATAGCCCAGTCGACCCAGCGCCGCGACGATGTCGGGACGTTCGAGCATCAGCGGCTTGAGTTGCTCGTGATGATCCTGCTCCTTCGAGGAGACGACGAAATCCACCGCATGCGAGAACGCCGTATGCGAGACGTCGTGCAGCAGTCCGGCCGCCTGCTCGCGCGGATCGGCCGCGAGCCGTCGCAGTAGGAGGTAGACTCCCACGCAATGCTCGAACCGCGTGACATTCTTGAACGGGAAGGCCAGGGCCGACGGACCGGCCTGCCGGATGCCTTTCAACCGCTGGAAGGTCGGACATCCGATGAGGTCCAGAATCCCCGGCTCCTCGATTGCGACGTCCCCATAAACCCTGTCGTTCCATCGCATCGAGACGCGTCTCCGCCAACGTCGTTAGAGCGCTTCACGGTTGAGTTGCGCACGCCTGACACCAACCCGAAGCGTCAGCGAGGCAAATGCGGTCGGATCCTCGCTGACGCTTCGGTTTCGTATCAGCATCCTTCGTGTCGAGCCGTGCGCAAACCAAGCGAGAAGCGCTCAAGAAACCTCCCCACATCCATTTCCTTCAAATCGTCGGGACCCTTGGCGTGAATTTCAAGGTCAGGTCGACCGGGCAAGGCGTTTCTCGGAGATTCCTGTTCCGTTATGATACCAGGCCGACGACCTCATTTCGGCAGTACAGCTTGGGAGAACCTCCAGTGCGTATGACCATCCTCCGCCGGATCCCGGCGGGTCTCTTCCTCGTTTCGGTCCTGGTCTGCGGCGGCTGCGGCGACACCGCGTCGAACGCCCCCGCTGGCGCCCCGGGGCCGGGATCTACGGGATCGAATGCATCCTCATCGGGGGATGGGCCTCGACTCGTCTTCATCACCAACGGCACCTCCGACTGGTGGAATGCGGTCGAGAAAGGGATGAACGACGGCGCCGCCAAGTTCAAGGCCCAGGTGGAGATGCGCCGGAACCGGGAGGGTGGACCTGCCGACCAGATCCGGCTCATCGAGGACGTCCTCAGCCGGCCCGATATCCAGGGCGTGGCGATCTCCGTGATGGAAGCGGACTCCCCGGGCATCGCCGACAAGATGAAGGAGCTTCAGAAGTCGGGCAAGTTGGTGATCGCGATCGACTCGGACGGCCAGCACGAGGCACGAAGGGCCTACATCGGCACGAACAACCGGAAGGCCGGCGAGGTGGCCGGCAAGGTGGCCAAGACACTCCGTCCGCAAGGCGGCAAGACGGTGGCTTTCGTCGGTACCCGCGCCGCGGCCAATGCCATCGAGCGCCGCGAGGGCTTCTTCGCGGGCGCCGGCGATGCCTTTCGGGCCAGCGCGAAGGATGATGCGATCGAGGTCTTCGAGGACAACACCGACATGAGCAAGGCCCAGATCAACGTCCAGACCGCGATCAACAAGTATCCCGAAGTCGGCGTCTTCCTCGGCCTCTGGTCCTATAACGCCCACTTCATTGCCGAGGAGGTCGGCAAGTTCCCCGAATTGCGGAAGAAGGCGACGATCGTCACCTTCGACCTCGACGAGGCCGCCGTCCAGGACCTGGCCACGGGTGCGATCGACGCCACGGTCTGTCAGAACCCCTACGAGATGGGATTCCTCGGCGTCCGTCTCCTGAAAGCGTTCATCGAGAAGGACCAGAAGACCATTGACGAGATGCTCCCCGGCAGCATCGATACCATCGACACGGGGGTGCGGATCGTGGTCCCCAAGAAGGATTCCCCGGTCAAGGGCGACGACGTGATCGATATCGAGGAGATGAAAGCCTGGCTCTCCAGCAAGGGGCTGAAGTCGACCTGACCGGCTGATCTTGCGGAACGAGAGGCCATCCGCCATCATCGCGAACAGTCCGGCGCGGGTCCGCCGACCTCGCCGGAGACGCGAGAGGACTTCCCATGGCACAAGGAAAGGCGCGGAAATGGAATTCGCCTTCTCGGAAGCTCAACAGCACTGGCACGACGCGGCGATCCAGTTTGCACGGGACGAGTTGATGGTCCCGGAAGGCGAAACGCAAGACGGGCATGCCGCCTTCTGGCGCGAAGGCTATGCCCTCTGTTCGCGGTTCGGCTTCCCGGGGCTCCCCGTTCCGGTCGAGTACGGAGGCAAGGGCCAGGACTTGCTCACGACCGCCGCCGCCATGGAAGGCCTTGGCTACGGGTGCAAGGACTCGGGTCTCATCTTCGCTCTCAATGCCGGCCTCTGGACGGTCACCATGCCGATCGTCGCGTTCGGCACTGAAGAGCAGAAACGACGCTATCTCCCCGGCCTATGCGACGGCCGGCTCCTCGGCGCCAATGCGGTGAGCGAGCCCGAGGCCGGTTCGGACATCTTCGGCATGCGGACACGCGCCGAGCATCGGGGCGAACATTGGGTCCTGAACGGTCGAAAGACCTGGATCACCGCCGGCCCGATCGCCGACCTGTTCCTCTGCTTCGCCAGCACGGATCCCTCCAAGGGAATCCTGGGGATCTCGGCATTCCTCGTCGAGCGGGACACCCCCGGTTTCCGCGTGATCCGGGAGATTCCCAAGATGGGGATGCGGACCGTCCCCATGGGCGAACTCGCCTTCGAGGATTGCGTCCTGCCCGGGGAGAGCCTGCTGGGCCGCGAGGGACGTGGCGCGCCGATCTTCAACGACGGTCTCGAGTTGGAACGGGGAGTGCTCCTGGCATTCGCCCTGGGAACGATGCAGCGGCAGCTCGAACGATGCACCGTCCACGCGCGGACGAGAAAGCAATTCGGCCAGCCGATCGGCAAGTTCCAGTCGGTCTCGAACCGCATCGTCGATATGGCCGTCCGGCTGGAGACGAGCCGGCTCATGGTCTATCGATTCGCATGGCTGAGGAGTCGGGGATTGGAAGCCGTCGGAGCCGCCTCGATGGCCAAGCTACACACCTCCGAGTGCTACCTGCAGAACAGCCTGGACGCCGTTCGGATCTTCGGGGCCGCCGGCTATGTCGACGAGAACGGACTCGAGCGCGACCTCCGCGACAGCGTCGGCAGCGTGATCTTCTCGGGCACGAACGACATCCAGCGCAACATCATCGCCCATCAGTTTCGCCTGGGCTGAGAGGCGTGGTTCTACGAAAGAAACCCGCGTGTCCCTTTCGACTTCGGTCGAATCGCGGTAACATCGTTGCCCACGCTCATTGGAGGTTACCGATTCAACGGCGGCCGCAACTCTTCCCGAGGCCGACCGTTCATCCCCTTGCTGTCGTGGATCATCATGGCCGTGAACGAAATCGATCGCGCCGGCAGTCCGGCCCATCCGCTGATCCGCTTCTTCAAGGCCCCGGAATGGGGGCTGGCCGCGGGCATCCTGGCCGTCCTCGGAGTGATCTACCTCCTCGATCGAAGCCACGCCTTCTTCCTGCCGTACAGCATGCAGTCGCTGGTCCACCGGCTCGCTCTCTTCGGAGTGCTCGCCGTCGGCGCCGCCCTGGTTATCATCGCGGGGGGCATCGATCTCTCCACGGGCTCGGTCGTGGCCCTGTCCTCGGTCGTCAGCGCCAAGCTGCTGACGGAATGGCTGCGAGGGGGCGCACCCGCCGGACAGCCGCCATCCGTCGGATTGATCGCGCTGGTGATCGGCATAACCTTGTTGATGGGCCTGGTAATCGGCTTGTTGCATGCGTTGATGATCAATCAGCTCCGGCTCCCGCCGTTCATCGCGACGCTCGCCACGATGGCCGGACTCCGCAGCCTGGCGTCCGTCCTGGCCCAGAGCCGGACGATCAATATCACGTTCGACTGGTACCGGGTCTGGGGGAACAACCCCTGGTACTCGGTGTCGATCTTCGCGATCGTAGCCGTTGCCATGAGCGTGGTCATGGGCTGTACGGTCCTGGGCCGGCATCTCTATGCCCTGGGCGGCAACGAGACGGCCGCCCGCCTGAGTGGCCTGCGAACACAGAAGCTCAAGGCGATCACCTATGGACTCTCCGGGGTCCTCTCGGCGCTCGGCGGCATCCTCTTCACGGGTCTCACCGGCCAGGCCGACAGCCGGCTCGGAATGACCTATGAGCTGACGGCCATCACAGCGGCGGTCGTCGGCGGCTGTAGCCTCTCGGGCGGCGTCGGCTCGATCCGTGGCACGGTCCTCGGCCTGCTGCTCACCCGGATCGTGATCCAGGGAACCGGGCAGGTGGTGCGCGGGATCGACAGCACCCAGATCGAGGGACTCGTCCTCGGCACGGTCGTCGTCCTGGCCGTCGCCGTCAATCAGCGATTTCGCCTTCGAAGGGAATGAGCGGTCGACCGGGAATGAGTTCCCGGATTGGATTGCCACCTCGATACACGAGCGTGGGTCGGACGTGCTCGGCTGTCTCCCTGAGAGCCGGGTCTGTCGATTGTCGCCCATCAGGATCTCGAGATGGATCCGGAAACGACGAACGAGACCAGTGACCGCATGATGGTCCCTGGTCTCGTCGGTATGTAGGGGCGTTTCCATCTCGATGCGCGATCAGCGCTTGGAGAACTGGAAGCTCTTGCGGGCTTTCTTGTGGCCGAATTTCTTGCGTTCGACCATTCGCGAGTCGCGGGTCAAGAACCCGCTGTCGCGGAGGGCCGAGTCGAGGTCAGGGCGGGCTTCCTTGAGGGCGCGGGCCAGGCCGAGCATCACGGCGCCGGACTGGCTGAGCTTGCCGCTGCCCCGGACGTTGACGAACACGTCGATCCGGCCGCCCATGTCGGTTAGTTTGAGGGGAGCACGGACGTCGATCCGCTGGACTTCCAGCGGGAAATAATCGTTGACGTCCAGGCCGTTGACGAAGAACTGGCCGGTCCCCTCGCGAATCCGGACCCGGGCGACGGCCGTCTTTCGCCGACCGGTCCCCCATGTGAACTGGTTCTGTGCTGTCGCCGTCATGACCGCGTTTTTCCTTCGCTGATCTTTCCCTCGTTCGCGAGATGCCGCGAACTCGGGTGTGATTCAACTTGATGGATCTTTTCTGATGTACGAGCTGGTCCGTTCCCTTGGCGGACCGGACCCTGAAGGAACCGTTCGAGCACCGGCGATCGGGCTCAGGCTTGGCTCGACTCGGGAGAGGTCTCTTCCGGAGTGGTTGCCGTGGCGACAGGCTCCGCGGCCTGTTCGGTCGGAGGAGGCAGGGCCGATTCGACCGGCGGAGCGGGCAGGGCCGGCTCGATCGGCGGAGCGGGCAGGGCCGGCTCGATCGGCGAAGCCGATGCCGATGCGGAGGGCTTGGCGTTGGTGCGGCTCCCATTTTCCTTCGGGGCCGATACGTAGACGGCACCGGAGGCTGCGGGCCGGCCCGAGAGTGCCTCGAGCGGGATCGGTTGCTGGGCCTGATGTGGATGATTCGGTCCCACGCACAGCTTCAGCTTCGCCATCATGTGGCGGCCGATCTTGTTCTTGGGCATCATTCGCTGAATCGCCAGCTCCAGGATCCGCTCGGGCCGACGCTCGAACAGCTTCCAGGCGGCTTCTTCCTTCTGCCCGCCAGGATATCCCGAATAACGCTGGTACGACTTCTGACGCCACTTATTGCCCGTGAACACGACCTTATCGACGTTGGTCACGATCACGTAGTCGCCGGTGTCAATGTGGGGCGTATAGGTAGGCCGGTGCTTCCCCATGAGGATCGGCGCGATCTGCGCAGCCAGCCGACCGACAACCATCCCCTCGGCGTCTATGATGTACCAATGCTTCGCCAGTTCCCCGGCTTTCGCGAGATAACACTTCATGGAGCACTTTGCCTGAATGTCAAAGTCAACAACATCCCCGGTTCGTCATGGAGACGAAAATTCGATGATACCATGGACCAGGATTGCGTCAAGATGGATCCTCGGCGCCAGCGTCAAAATTGGTTGACTTACGACGGGACCGATTACGACGTCAGCATCTCGACCATCCGTGCCTCGTCGGTGCCGGCGACCTTCTCGTTCATCCTTCCGGGAATCGGAGGGCTCGGGATGCTCGGTCTGGTCCACTTGCATGCCCAGAAGGACAAGAGCCGGGAGGCTCGGAGTGGGGTATGGAACCTGGGGTCGTGACTCGCCCACAGTAAAGAGAGAAAGAGCGGGCGCCTTGACTCGCCCGCGCGGCGATCGGGCGCAACGCAGTCGCTTCGCGTTCATGGCTCAAGGAGCGCTCGGATCGTCTCGATGGCCTTCGCCAGCGCCGCGGGGATCTGCTCGGGCGACTTGCCGCCGGCCTGGGCGAGGTCGGGGCGTCCGCCGCCCCCGCCGCCGACGACGGGTGCGACCTCCTTGAGCCAGTTGCCCGCGTGCAGCCCGGCCTTGATGAGATCCTTCGAGAGTCCGGCGACGAGCTGGACCTTCCCGTCCGCCGCCGAGGCCAGTAACACCGCCAGCCGGGTCTCGCGCTTACGTCGAAGCACGTCGATCAATTGCCGCATCTCGTCGGCCGTCGTACTGCCGACGGCCCGGACCACGACGGTGGCCCCGTCGATCTCCCTGGCCTCGGCCAGCAAGTCGTCGGCCGTCACCGCCGGGGCCTTCTCGGCACGACGCTCGCTCGCCTGCTTCTTGAGCGTCTTGACTTCCTCCAGGAGGCTCGCAACCCGCTGGCCGACCTGTCCCGGCGGCACGCGGAGCGTCGAGGCCAGCTCGCCGAGGATCTCCTCTTCCTGGCGGATATAATCGAGCGCGGACTTGCCGGTCAGCGCGGTGATCCGACGGACCCCGGTCGCGACCGACTCCTCACCGATGATCTTGAACAGTCCGACCTGACCCACGCTGTCGAGGTGGGTGCCCCCACAAAGCTCGCGCGAGAAGTCGCCCATCTGCACCACGCGGACGATATCCGGATACTTCTCGCCGAAGAGGGCCATGGCGCCCAGTGACCTGGCCTGCTCGATCGGCATCAGCGACCAGCTCACCGGCGCGGCCGAGAGGACCTTCTCATTGACCGCGTCCTCGATGGCGCGGAGACGATCGCGGCCGACCGCCTCCGGGTTGGAGAAGTCGAATCGCAGGCGGTCGGCCTCGACCTTGCTCCCGGCCTGTTGAGCGTGCTTGCCGAGTATCGTCCGCAAGGCGAGGTGTAGCAAGTGGGTCGCCGAGTGTGCTCGCCGGATCGCGTCGCGACGCGCGGTCTCGACCTCGGCCCGGACCTTGTCCTGCACCGTTACCTCGCCCTCGGCCACCTGACCGATGTGGATGACGAAGTTGTTCTCCTTCTTCGTATCCGTGACGTGGAACGTGAACCGATCGCTACGGATCGTCCCGGTATCCCCAACCTGACCGCCCGACTCGCCGTAGAACGGGGTCCGGTCCAGAACCAGTGCCAGCGAGGCCCCGCCGTTGGCCCGCGCCGATTCGGCCAGCCGTCCTTGTTCGAGGATGCCGATGACCCGCGCCTCCTCTTGCGTCGTCGCGTAGCCCACGAATTCGCTGCCGTGGTGGTACTCCTTTTTGAGGGTATCGAGCGGGCCGGTGGCGAAGACGTCGGCCGCCTCGGTCGTCCCGCGCGAGACCTTGGCGTGTTCCTTGCGCGCGGTCTCGAAGCCGGGGCCATCGACCCGCAAGTTGCGGTCGGCCGCCAGGCTCTCGACGATCTCGATTGGGATGCCATGGGTCCCGTGGAGCGTGAACGCGTCCTCCCCCGAGATCGTATCCGAGCCCGCCGCCTCCGTTTTCCGGAAGATGTCGTTCAGCAGTCGCAGCCCGTTGTCCAGGAGCTGGAGGAATTGCTCTTCCTCTTGCTTCACGATCGACTGGATGCGGCCCACGCTCTCGGCGAGTTCGGGATACGGGCGGCTCATGACCTCGGCCACGATCGGCGTGACCTGGTACAGGAACGGCTCGCGTCGCCCCATCTGGTAGGCGTCGAGCACGGCGCGACGGAGCAGTCGGCGAATGACGTATCCCTGTTCGTTCGGCCCGGGCTGGACGTTCTCGTGGATGCAGAACGCCAGCGCCCGGCTATGGTCGGCCATGCGGCGGATGCGGACGCCGTCGTGATGCTCCCGGTCGTACCGGACCCCCAGCGCCTCGGCCACCGACGCGACGATCGGCCTGAAGATATCGGTCTCGAACACCGTGGAGACGCCCTGAAGGCAGGCCGCGGCCCGCTCCAGGCCCATGCCCGTGTCGATGTTCTTGTTCGGCAACGGCCGAAGCAGGCCGGGACCGGTTCGGTTGAACTGAGTGAAGACCAGATTCCAGATCTCCACCTCTTTCGGGCCGGTCCCGTGGTAGAAGATCTCCGAACACGGGCCGCACACACCGTTGGGCCCGTGTGTCGGGGCGCCCGCCGGCCAGAAATTGTCGTCCTCCCCCATGCGGGTGATCCGATCGGCGGGAATCTTGATCTCGTCGTGCCAGATGTTGTACGCCTCGTCGTCGTCCAGATAGACCGTGATGGTCAGCCGGTCGGCCGGGAGTTTGAGCACCCCGCGCAGGAACTCCCAGGCCCAGTGGATCGCCTCCCGCTTGAAGTAATCGCCGAAGCTGAAGTTCCCCAGCATCTCGAAGAAGGTCTCGTGGAACGAGGTCTTGCCCACGTTCTCGATGTCCCCGGTGCGGAGGCACTTCTGGCAGGTGGTCGCCCGCTTGAAGTTGGGGTCGCCCAGCCCCATGAACTCCTGCTTGAACTGGTTCATTCCGGCCGGCGTGAACAGCACGGTCTTGTCGTTGGGGACCAGGACGTCGCTGGGGCGCCGCACGCAGCCCTTGGAGACAAAGTATTCAAGGAATGCTTCACGAAGCTCGTCAGTTTTCATCTGCTGTCCTTTGTCATTAGTTATTTGTCATTGGTCATTGGTCATTGGTTCTCGGATGCCGATCACCAGTACACCGTATAGAGCCTCGGGTTCCAGCACCGAGAAACTCACGCGTCTCAGGACCATTACTTGGAGTAGACGGGCGTCCGAAAGCTTCCTGATAGAGTTCGCTTCGGAGCCATGCGAGGCGGCCTCTCGACCAATGACCAATGACCAATGACCA
>JBKQHM010000240.1:0-2869 GCA_052148775.1 Isosphaeraceae bacterium
ACCTCTTTGCCATTGGGCGATTGCCGCCGATCTTACCCAAACAGTGACCCAGTTTAACAGCGGCCGAACCCTAACGCTTGAAACGAGTTACGAAACCTCGGACAGACGTCGTGAATAATCCGGGTTAAAGCTCCGCGCCCGGGCCGTCGCCGCCTTGATTCCTCTCTTGAAGGACCCGGACACCCAGACCCGATGGGCCGCCGCCTGGGCCTTGCGCCGGCTGGGGCCGGGATTGAAGGACCAGAAGGACGTTGTGGCCGCCCTGACCACGATGCTGAAAGACCGGACGACGCGGGTCCGGCGCGGAGGCCAGCTCCTCTTCGCTTTCTGGCTCAACGACGGCGGCGGTTCGAGCTATTGCAGCCGGTACGGCAAACGAGAGAAACTCCGGATCGCCGCGATCCAGGGCCTCGCCGCGTTTGGAGCCAATGCGGCCGCGGCAGTGCCCGACCTGAACGACGCCCTGCACGACGAAGACCCGCTGACGCGCCGGTTCGCGGTGGGTGCCCTCGAGGCGATCGGCCCGGCCGCCCAGTCGGCCGTCCCGGCGCTGATCGAGATCCTGCGATCGAAGGAGGTGCTGCCAGCCGCTACGGACTTCATGGGCATAAGTCCGATCCCCGGGACCAGCACGACCGAACGAATCCGCCTGGCGGTCGGCGCTGCTCAGGCGCTCAACGCGATCGGCCCCGGCGCGGCGGCGGCGATTCCGGAGCTCGCCCGGTTGGCGACCTCGGGACCCGACGAGTCGATCGCCGCGGCGGCCGTCCACACACTCGGCGGGATCGGCGAAACCGCCGTCCCGGCCTTGATCAAGCTCGTACACGACGAGGGCTGGGAGATTCGCATCGGTGCCCTGAATGCTCTCGGCCGGGTCGGACAAAAGGCAGCCGCGGCGATCCCCGAGCTCGTCCGAGCGTTGTCCGACCCCGATGAAGAGATCCGGGCGGCCGCAGCCGAGACCCTGGGCGACATCGGGACAGGCCCCGACGGCGCGGCCGCCATCCCCGCACTGCTCAACGTGTTAAGCGACTGGGATAAGACGGTGCGCGTGAATGCCGTCGTGGCCCTCGGCCGGATCGGCCCGAGGTCCGAGCGGGTCATTCCCGCCTTGGGCGCGGCGATGACCGGTGCGGACCGCGGGTTGAGATCGTCTGCCTCTCTCTCATTGGACCGGATCGGCGCGCCGGCCGTGCCGGCGCTCCTGGCGATGCTCGGCACCGACGATAAGGATCTCAGCGACGAAGTCGCGCACACGCTCGCGGAGATCGCGGCCGGCGGAGGCCTCAGCAGCCCCAAGGGTGAGACGCCCGAGCAGGCCCGCGTCCGGCTGAAGACTGTCCGCTCCGCCGTTTTCGCGGCACTCCAGGACCCGGACAACCGGATCCGAGACGGCACGGCGCGGGCGCTGGGATACGCGGGCAAGGACCTCGTCCCCGAGCTGATCGCCGCTCTGGGCCACACGTCTGCCCTGGTCCGGCTCCAGGCGGCGCGGGCGCTGGGGTTCATCGGCGAGGAAGCCAGCACCGCTCTCGACGCACTGCGCCAGCGACTTCACGACCACGACCCGGCAGTCCAGGCCGCCGCCGAAGCGGCGATCAAGGCCATCCATCAAGCCGAGCCGTAGTCAGCGAATCGCATGACTTTATCAGGATCCGAAGTCCCGTCCCGGAAGCCTCAAGAAAGCCGGAACTGGCGGCACCGTCCCTAAAAGGATATTTTTTCAGTAATCTGGGGGGTACCCTGAATTGCTCCCTCGATCCGAGTCCTTGCGAGCTCGTCCACGAGGCGATTTCTTGAGCTTCGGATCCCTGGTGCTCCTCAGGTGCTTTTCGAAGAAGGCCGCCGCGCGCCCGGCGGCGTCCTCCCATCGCTCGACGTCGAAGTTGTGCCCCATCCCCTTGTAGATGTGGTTCGCACTGGGCGTATCGTTTTCCTTCAAGACCTCCTGGAACTTCTTCACGTTCGCGAGCGGGTTGCTGCGGTCTCGCGCCCCCTGGAGGATGAGGACCGGGGGGAACTTCGAGCGGGACTGGACCGGCAGGCTGCCCGCGCACGAGACGATCGCCCGGATCCGAGGGTCCTTCGGGGCGCGTGAGAAGGCGAAGTGCGCCCCCATCGAGTAGCCGACGATGCCGATCCGATCCTCGACCACGATCCCGCTGGCGACCCCGAATTTGATCGCGTCCTCGACGGATTCCATGAAGGCCTGCAACTCCTTCGGCTGGAGCGGCTGGCCGACGGTATGGTTGGTCTTCTCGAAGTAATGCGGGATCAAGACCACGTAGCCCCGCTCCGAGAAATCGCGCCCGATCGCCCGGAACACCTGCGCCGTCCCCGGATCCAGGCCCCCCGACCCGTGGAGCAGCAGGATCGCCGGGAATTTGCCGGGGACCGCCGGGGCAAACCATTCGACGGTCACCCGGGCGTCACCGCTCTCGTAACGCTCGATCCCTTCCTGGACGCCGTCGGCCTCGACCCGAGCAGCCTGGAACGAGAAAAGCCATGCGAACGACCACGCCAAAGTTCGGGCCGAGCCCTTCATGGCGATGTCCTGGATGGATGCGACTTCGTGAAGAGTGAGATCACGCCAGGCTCACAGGAGCGCGGGTCGCGGCAAACCGCGACTTGCTTACCGGAGGCAATTCGACGGAGAGATCCGCGGATCATCAACCGAAAATCATACTCGAAGTCCCAGCGCAGGGAAGAGAGCCGAATGCGATTGATCAGGGTTCAGGCATAGTCGACAGGTCGAGAACGAAATCGGCTGTGCTGAGCGTTGCATAGAAAACTCAACATCTTGGCCAAAGAATGGCGGGCAGAGACGCCCGCCCCACTGGAAAAATGGGGGTATTCGGTAATGGGGCGG
>JBKQHM010000241.1:0-12935 GCA_052148775.1 Isosphaeraceae bacterium
GTCGAAGCTCGGCTGACAGGCTTTTTCAAGAAGGGGACTGGCTCCGAGTCTTCCAGGTGCCCGTCCCCTTTTTGAAACAGACACTCAAGGAGCCGGCTCGTTCCGGCGTTCCGCGATCGAACGTCAGGGCATCCTCCCGACAGGATTTGGAGATCTCTCGCATGGGCATCTCAGCCCCTTCCGTGCTGGGCACCACGCCGGTCAATGCCGAAGCAAACGGCAAGAAGCCCTTCGTCCCCAGAGCGGTGACGAACTTCGAGGAAACGGGCCTCAACCTCGCGATGATCGAGAGCCTGGTCCTGAAGTTCCTGGTCAATAACGGTACGGCATCGGGGCGACGGATCGCCGGCGAGCTGGGCCTGCCGTTCGGCCCGTTCCCCGATTTCCTCCGCCAGCTCAAGAATCAGCAGATCGTGGCCTATGCCAACTCGGCGACGGCCAACGATTACATCTACTCGCTGACCGACTCCGGCCGGATGCGCGCCAAGCTCTACTTCGAGGAGAATGCCTATGTCGGGACCGCCCCGGTCCCGTTCGACGACTACCTGGAATCGGTCGCGGCGCAGACGATCACGACCGAGCATCCCCGCGAGGCCGACCTGCGCCGGGCGTTCTCCGACCTCTTGATCTCGGACGCCATCTTCGCGATGCTCGGGCCGGCCATCAACTCGGGGCGCGGGATGTTCCTCTACGGATACCCCGGCAACGGCAAGACCAGCATCGCCGAGCGCATCACCCGATGCTTCGGCTCGACGGTCTGGATTCCCAGGGTCCTCTTCGTCGAGGGCCAGATCATCAAGCTCTTCGACATGGCCAACCACGAGCCCGTCCCGCTCGAGAGTCCCGGCGGATTGCTCGACGAGTTCGAGGCCGACCGCCGATGGGTCCACATCCGGCGCCCGACCATCGTCGCCGGCGGCGAACTGCGTATGGAGGACCTGGAAATCCACTACGACCCCACGACGAAGGTCAGCGAGGCCCCGCTCCAGCTCAAGAGCAACCTCGGCACCTTCCTGATCGACGACTTCGGCCGACAGCGGATGCAGCCGATCGAGCTGCTCAACCGATGGATCGTCCCGCTGGAGAAGCGATACGACTTCCTCAGCCTCTCCAACGGCAAGAAGATTCGCGTGCCGTTCGACCAATTGATCCTGTTCTCGACCAACCTCGAGCCGAAGCAACTGGTGGACGAGGCGTTCCTCCGGCGCATCCCCTACAAGATCAACGCGACCGACCCGACCGAGCCGATGTTCCGCAAGATGATCGACATCTTCGCGCCCAAGCTCGGCTTCCAGGAGGTCGATCGCGCGGCGGTCGACTACCTGGTCCAGCACCACTACCAACGCGTCGGCCGCCCGTTCCGCTGCTGCCAGCCCCGCGACCTTCTCCTCCAGGTCCGCAACTACTGCATCTACAACGGCCTGCCCCTCGAACTGAAGCCCGAATACTTCGACTTCGCCGCGATGAACTACTTCACGGTCACGTAGGGAGCCAGGGATCGGACCCAAATCGAATGAAAGGCAGTCGACCAGGGAAAACACGGACGGACTCGGAAAGGGAAAATCAATCTGCATCTCTTTTCCGTGTATTTCCGTGAATTCCGTGGTTCAGATTCCTTCCTGTCTTCCATGGTCTCCCGGCGAGTGAATGTCAGGAGCCACTACATTGATCGCAGATCCCCGGAACGCACTTGATATTCGTTCCTCATTCGTGTTATCCGTGAAATCCGTGTCCGATCCTGCTCGGTCCGTCGATGCCGGTTGTCCCTTGTTCTTTGCGGTCCCTTCGTGGTTCGACCAGACTCATTCGATTATGACGTGGCCGTCCTGGGCGCGGGTGCGGCGGGATTGGTCGCCGCCGCGCGTGCCGCCGAATGCGGCGCGCGGGTCGTCTTGATCGAGAAGAACCGCCGGGCCGGCGTGAAGATCCTGATGTCGGGCGGCACGCGTTGCAATCTCACCAACGCCCGCGGCCTGCGCCGGCTCGACGTCGTCTCCGGCCCGATCGACCCGGCCTACGATCCCGCGCGGAATCGGGGCATCCGCTCGATCCAGCAGGCGTTCGGGGCGAATGGCGCGTTCCTCGGCCCGTCGTTGCGGCGACTGGACGTCGACGCGACGGTCCGGATGTTCGAAGACGCCGGCGTCGCGACCAAGGTCGAGGCGAACGGCAAGATCTTCCCGGCCTCGGATCGCGCGACCGACGTGCTGGACGCGCTCCTGCGACGGCTCGAGCAATCGGGCGCGACGCTCCTCGTCTCGAGCCCCGTCCGGGAGATCGACCCGATCGAGGCAGCATCCGGACATTCCGGAGGGTTCGCGGTACGGTTGCCGGATTCGACCCTCTCCGCGCGTCGGGTGATCGTCGCGGTGGGGGGCCGGTCCTATCCGGGCTGCGGGACGACCGGCGACGGCTATGCCATCGCGCGGCGGTTCGGCCACACGATCGTCGATCCCCGGCCGGCGCTGGTCCCGCTGCGGGTCGGTGCCGACTGGGTCGCGGACATGAAGGGAATCAGCCTGGTCGACGTCGTCGCCTCGATCCACTCCGCCAACGAGGCGATGCTCCAGGAGCGCCGCGAGGCGGTGCTATTCGCCCATTTCGGGCTCACCGGCCCGGCGATCCTCGACGTCAGCCGATCCGTCGCGCGGTCCGACGATCCCGAGAGCCTGACGATCCACCTGGACCTGCTCCCCGAGGTTGCGCGCGAGGAGCTGGACCGGACCCTCCAGGCGTCTTGCCGCCAGGGGCGTCGGCCCGTATTCTCGCTCATGCCCGACGTGCTCCCGCGCCGGCTGGCCGAGTCCGTGGTGGGCGCCTCGGGCATCCCGCCGGACCGGATGGGTCCGGACCTGTCGCGCGACGAGCGCCGGCGCCTCGTCGCGTCGATCAAGGGGCTCTCGCTGCCGATCCGGGGGACGCTCGGATTCGAGAAGGCCGAGGTCACCAGCGGTGGCGTCTCGCTCGACGAGGTCGATCCCCGGACGCTGGAGAGCCGGCTCATCCCCGGCCTGCACTTCGCGGGCGAGGTCCTGGACCTCGACGGCCTGATCGGCGGCTACAACTTCCAGGCCGCCTGGAGCATCGGCTGGCTCGCCGGCGAGACCGCGGCGGCCAGTCCGACCGCGTAGAGCTTCCCCGAGACGCTTCCCCGAGACGAAAGATCGGCTACTTGCTCGCTCAACGTATCTCCTATCGGATTCCCACCCGAACAGTGATCCGAGAGGACGGCCACGACCTGGCTCGGCCGATCGTGCCGAGATCTGCGATCGACTTGACATGTGGCCCGCGGGCCACCAAACTAGCTATATTGCCCAGAATGACACGTCCTGTCCGATTCGGGAACAAATCATGGAAGCCTCGGATCCCCCTCCCGTCTCTTCCGAGAATCCGGCCTGGAGCGTTCGAGTCCGGGAATCGATGCGAGGGTTCTGGAACTCGGCGATCGACTGGGTCACGCGGACCTGGCGCGTGGCCGTGGACCTTCACTTGTTCACAGTCCCGGCCGTGATCCTGGCATTTTTTCTGGTGTTCTACTTCCCGCAGACCAGGAATGTCCTCTGGCAACTCCCGGCCCTGGACTATCTTACGATAGCCAAGCTGCTGTCCTCATTCGTCCAATGGGCATCCATCCTCATCCTGCTGCTCGGCTACATCGGGTTGGCGTGGGTGCTGACGCCCGATGAGCCTCCGGAGACGGGTCGTTCCGGGGAAGCTCGTGGTCGTTGGGTTCGAATTCGTGATCGAATCGACACGATCCTAGACGACCCCATCAACCGGGCGGCGCGGCGGACGGCGCGGGCGGGCTGGGTGCTCCTCATCCTCGGAGGAGTCGCACTGTTCTTGAGCTTGCGATTCAATTCATTGCTGCCGGCCTGGTGGCGAGTCTCCGGCCTCACCTACGCCACACTCGTCGGACTGCTCGGCGTCTGGTTGATCGGCGTGAATCGCGGCCGGGGGACTGAAATCGCAACGGGCGAGGTGGCCGCGCAAGGTCTCGCGGGTTATAAAGCTCGTCTGACCGGCCGTGCCCTGTTCATACTCATCGGCACCGTACTCCTGGGCCAGATCCTGTGGGCCCTGCCCGACTGGCTCCCGGGAACGGCCTCGCCGCGGATCTACACGATCTGGGCCGTCGTCCAGGTGTCGTTTCTCATCGTGGCGATCTCTCGCGTGATCGACGCGTGCCATGTCCATTCGACCTGGAACATCCGGGCGCTTGCTGTGCTCGGAATCGTCCTCTGGTTGTTCCTCATCCCGAACCAGAAGGTCGGCCGATTCTGGCGGCTGCCGCCGCGACCGACCGAGCTCGCGGGGCCGCCGCCGGGCGGTGCCGGCGGGTCGGGTGCGGGCTCCCCGACGAGTTTTATGCCGTCGGCGCAGACACCATCGTCGACGCCTCTTGCGCCCGGCGGCGAGGATAACCCGGGTCATGACCGCTCCCCGATCCTGCCGATGGACGAGACGTTGAGCGACATCTGGTTCCGGTCGATGGAGGCGAAACTGGCCGCCACCAGCCCCGATCATCCGGTGGTGTTCCTGTCGGCCAGCGGCGGCGGGGCCAGGGCGGCGCTCTTCACATCGTTGGTCCTGGAGGCCCTGCGGGGCACCCAACTGCCGCCCCGCATCGCCTCGCGGCCGCTCCCCTCGACGTCGGAGGGAGCGGAGCCCGGCAGCCTGGCCGATCAAATCGTGCTGATCAGCAGCGTCTCCGGAGGAAGTCTCGCCTCCGCCTATTACGTGAGCCAGAGTTTCCCCCACGTCCGCGTGCTCCGGGACCGCGAGTTGCCGCCGGATCAGCAGATGGCCGAGGGCATCGCACCTCGGTCCCGGGTCCGCTTCGCCTGGCACAATACCTCCCCGAGCGAGCTGTACGCGCGGATGCATACCCGCGCGATCCAGATGCTCGATGCGGTCCGACAAGGGCGCGGTCGCTCCGTCCGGGCCTGGGCCGGGCCCCGATTCGAGGAGGCCGTGGAGCGCGTCGCTTATGAGTGCGAGCGACTGGCCACGGGGCGGAATACCTGGCAGAACCAGGGCGCAAGCGCGACGCCGATCGCACCCTGGCTCGCGACGAGTGCCTTCGTCGATGATATGGCAACGGATTTCATGGCCCCGCTCCTGCGCGGCATCCTGACTCCTGGCGTCGAGCGAGGCGTCAGCGTCACGCGGTACTGGGAGGACCGCTTCGGCTGGAGGGACGTCGAGGACACGGACCTCCACCGAAGGCCCCACCCGGAACACCCGGAATTGGGCATGCTCCCGAACGCCGCCCCGCCGGTCTTGTTCAACGCATCCGACGTCACCCAGGGCTCCCGGCTGATCCTCGGTTTCCCGCCGCTGCCGGCCGGAATCATCCGGGATCCGCTGGCGTTGCCCAGCAGCCACCTCCCCTATTCTCTCACCGACCTGGGCGATCTTTACTATCATGTAAGCCTCGCGGAGGCCGTCCGCCTCTCCGCCAATTTTCCCTTCGGATTCGAGGTCGGCGAGCTGCCGCTTTCGGGGGGAGAGTCCACGATCATGGTCCTCGACGGAGGGATCGTCGACAACTCGGGGATCGACAGCATCGTCTACCTGCTCCAAGGTCTCGACCGCCTGGCCAAGGCCTACCGAGCCGGGTGGGCGAGACTCTCGGAGAAGTTCGAGCAGGCGAAGTCGGGAGACGAGAAGCAGGCCCTCTGGGATGAACTCACGGCGCTGACCTGCCGGTCGGTCGAGGGGCGTGCATACCGGCTCCTGGGCGAATTGGCCCGTCGCAAGATCGTGCTGATCCAGGTCGACTCCGGTTCGAAGGAGATCCAGACCCAGGGATCAGGCCTTTCTTCCTTGCTCGCCGGCCTGTCTCCCGGGCTCTTCCGGCCGTTCCAGGCTCTCAATAACGCGACCAATACGAACGCGGACCAGGCCGTGGAGGGTCACGACCGAGCCCTTCGCATCCTGCACCCGCTCCCCCCACCCCCCTGCGACTGCGCGAACGAGCCCATCATGCTGGCACAGATGGAACCCCCGGTGCCGATGGCTCCCACCGAGGTCGCTCCGGCACCGCAGGCCCCGAGCAAGGTCTTTCCCATTCCGGGGACCCCGATGGGTCCGGTGCTCCACAGAATGCCCAAGCCGCCTCAGGAATTGCCGGAGATGCCCCCCTTGATTTGCCGGGTCCGGCTGACCTGCAACCAGTTCGCCAACGTCATGACCGCCTGGACTCTCGGGCCGGAGGACAAGGCTCAGGTTCTCGTTCAGTTCCTGATCGAATGGGAACATCAACGTCCCGTCATTCTGAAGTGCCTGGAAATCCTGTCGCGAATTCAGACCTCTCGGCCGGAAGCAGGGCCCGAGATTCAACCGTACCTCTTGTTCGATCCGGGCGTGGCGAGAGATTACGCAGTGTACCAGCGCGGCCAGAAACTGGTCGATCGTGCCAGGGCGGAGTTCTATCAGATGGTGAGTTCGCCCGGCGCGGTTCGTGCGCTCCCCGGCATTACGTCGGGACTGCTGGTCGACGACATCGCCAGGCAAGACCTGAAGGATTTCGACCAGTTGTTCCGCGAAATCAAGCCGAGCGCCTCGGGCCCGTGGCAAACCTTGCCCGGGTCGGGCGCGCCAATTCATTCCACGCCGGTCCACGAGACGAAGCCCGCCGATTCGGTTCCACCAGCGCCGCCGGTCCACGAGACGAAGCCCGCCGATTCGGTTCCACCAGCGCCGCCGGCGCCGTCACCAGGGACTGGCGCCAGTGGCGGCAGGAAGGTCGATGCAGGACAACCCAAAGTCACGGACAACGAGATGGCCGCCAGGGAGGGATCGGTGACGTCCCAATCGAGAGGCTCCATATCGTCGCCCCTTTACTTATGAAACAATCATGATCGGCCGCGCACACAAGCGATGTAGCTCGTTGCCTCTTGCGGCCGGGATCGACCAGACCGGGAGCTCGAGCGCGGGGGCACGGACGCCGCCTACGACTCAGTGCTCGTCGGTGCCCCCCTTGCGGGCCAGGTAATCGGCCGAGATCGACTTGAGGATCACCCGGCCGGAGCCGCCGAGATCCGCGTCGTAGCGCTCCTTCACCGGGGTGATGACACAACCCTCGCGGCCCTTGAATCGGCCCGCGGATTCCGCCGGACACAACGTCGTCGGACCATAGGTGTGCTCCTCGACGGTTTCCCACGAGAATGGCCCCCGGTAGAGGTGCGGCACCATCTCGACGCCGAACCGCTCCAGCACCGCGACTTTCTCGTCGAAATCGAGGTATTTCCCGTCGATGGATAGGTCGAACGCCCGAAAGCCCTTGACGCCGTTGGCCAGTCCGTAAGCCATGTCCTGCACGCCGCTGCCATAGAGCTCGCCGAAGAGGATCGCGTTCCGTTTGCCCTGGCTGAGGTGTCGCAACAGCTCGCGAACCGCGTCCGACATGGGCCGCCAGAAGTCGGACGGGCGTCCCTTCGCATCGACCTCCTTCCGACGGACGTCATTCGACCCGGCCATGAATTCGAAGGCTTCGCCATCGTCGCGGCGGACCCGGACCATCCCCAGCCGGCAGTTCTTGCCATGGAGCTTCTCGGTGATGATGACCTCCTCACCGATCCGGATCACGTCCGGGAAGTTTCGGATATTCTCGATCTCGGTATAGCCGTGGAATGCGGCCAACGACGGCAGCGAATCGCCGTCGGTGGGCCGGACCGGCGGCTCGAACTTGGTGACACCGTAATAGTCCTTGACGTCCTGACCCACCTCCCAGGCCGGCTCGACCCGGTGATCGATCGTCCCGTAGCTGGCCTCGCCTCGCAACCGGGCCGCGCGCACCCGCAGGCCGGGCTTGCGAGTGCCATCGATCTCGGCCGGCAACTGCGCGAGGTACTTGGTGATCCCCAGCTTCTCGGCCAGCTCCGGCGGCATGACGCTGTCGGGCGGGAAATAAACGACGCGGTCGCCCACCTTCAAGCCCAACGACTTCTGAACGATCACCGGCCAGCCCTTGACCGTGATGAATTCGAGGACGTCGGCGTTCGGATGAGGGTAGACCGACTTGACCTCGCAGACCTCGACGACGAGCGTGCTCACCGCGTCCCTCGCTTTCCAGATGCCCCGATTGATTCCTGTCCTGACGGAGACGAGACGAGCCCGGCAGGTTCGCCCGGAATCATACCACGGTGCCTGCCCGAGCCGGGCGGGGCCGTCCCGAGCCCCTTGTCGCTTCCGACGCGATTCTCCTTCCGCATCTCGATCTCCCGTCCTATGATAAACAGATGCGAGGCAGACCAGATCAGATCGGTCTCCTGATGGAGGAGGCCGCCAGGCGGAGGGTTCGATGCAGGACCGGGATTCCGATACGGACGAACCGCTCGGCGAGTCGGTCGAGCCCGTCGAGGGCGAGAGCACGGTGCCCATCGCCGAGCCCGATCCCGACTCGCTCTACGACCTCCTGGCGCAGTGGGAGGAATTCCAGGGCCGGGGCGAGGAGCCCCCGCCGGAATGGCCCGGGTTCGCCGACCCCACGCTCCGGGACGAGCTCCTCCAGCGGATCGAGCGGCGGAAGCGTCTGCACGCCCTGCTGAAGCTCCCGGATGCGGCCTCCGAGGGATCGGACCAGGACGACGAGCCGCTCCCGCCGTTCCCCGACCACGAGATCCTGGGCCGGCTCGGACAGGGGGGCATGGGGATCGTCTACAAGGCAATCGACCGGAAGCTCGATCGCATCATAGCCCTGAAGACGATCGCCGAGGGCCGATACGCCACGCCCGATCAGCGCGATCGGTTCCGGTCCGAGGCCCAGGCGATCGCCCGCCTCCGTCACCCGAATATCATCGCGATCCACGCGATCGGCGAGCACGACAGGCGGCCGTATCTTTCCCTCGAATTCGCCGAAGGCGGCAACCTGGCGCAGCGGCTGCTCGCCGGGCCCTTGCCGGCCCGCGAGGCCGCCGAGATGGTCGAGATGCTCGCCCGCGCCGTCCAGGCGGCGCACCGGGCCGGGGTCGTCCACCGCGACCTGAAGCCCAGCAACGTCCTGCTGACCGCCGACGGGATCCCCAAGGTCAGCGACTTCGGTCTGGCCAAACTGCTGGGCTCCGACTCGGGGCGGACCCTCTCCGGCCAGGTGCTCGGATCGCCCAGCTACATGGCTCCCGAGCAGGCCGAAGGCCACGCCAGCCTCGTCGGCACCGCCGCCGATATCTACGCCCTCGGGGCGACCCTCTACCAGGCGCTGACGGGCCGGCCGCCATTCCTGGGCGAATCCCAGCTCGAGACCCTCAAGCTGGTCGTGACCAACGACGTCGTGCCCCCGTGCACCCTCCGCCCCGACGTCCCGCGCGACATCGAGACGATCTGCCTCAAGTGCCTGGAAAAGGAGCCGGGCCGGCGTTACGCCTCGGCACAGGACCTGGCCGACGACCTGGCGCGGTCCCTGCAAGGCCGGCCGATCCGGGCGCGAAGGACGACCCCGCCGGAGCACGTCTGGCGATGGTGCCGGCGCAATCCCGGGCTGGCCGCGACCACGCTCGCCATCGCGGCCCTCACGGCCCTACTCGCCTCGGGTGCGACCGTATCGGCCGTCATCTACCGCGCCCAGCGCGATCAGATCGCGGCCGACCTGCTCCGGATCGAGCGCTCCGAGGCCGAGACGCGGAAGGAGCGCGATCGGGCCGTCGAGGCCGACGGCAAGGCCCAGTCCAACCTGCTCAGCGCCCAGGAACAGGAGGCGAACGCCCGGCGATCGAAGGCCGCCGTGCAGGCCGTCCTGGAGTTCTTCCAGACCAGGGTGCTGGCGGCGGCCCGGCCCAAGGACCAGGAGGGGGGCCTCGGCAAGGACGTGTCCCTCCGCCAGGCCCTGGACACCGCCGTCTCCGGCATCGCCAAAGCCTTCGCCGGCCAGCCCGCGGTCGAGGCCTCGATCCGCGACTCGCTCGGCGAGACCTACTATTACCTGGGAGAGCCCGAGCCGTCGCTCCGCCAGTTCGAGCGCGCCGTGTCGCTGCACCGCCAGGCCCAGGGCATCGACCACTCCGACACCCTGGCCTCGATGGACAACCTGGCCCACCTCTACCTCGACGCCAGCCGGATTGCCGAGGCCCTGGATCTCCTCGTCGAGACGTTGCACCGGCGCGAGGCCAGGCTCGGCCCCGACCACCCCGAGACGATCACGTCGCGGAACAATCTGGCGGTCGTCTATCAGAATGCCGGCCGGATGGCCGACGCCCTGCCACTCTACGAGGCGACGCTCCGGCAGCGCCGGGCCAAGCTCGGCCCCGACCATCCCGACACCTTGTTCTCGATGAACAACCTGGGCAGCGCCTACCGCGAGCTCGGGCGATTGACCGACGCCCTGCCCCTGTTCGAGGAGGCCTTGAAACGTCGAGGCGCCACCCTGGGCCCCGACCATCCCGACACGCTGATGTCGATGAACAACCTGGCCAACGCCGATCGCGAGGCGGGCCGGCTGCCCGAAGCGTTATCGCTCCAGAAGGAAGCGATGGAACGGCAACGGTCGGCGCTCGGCCCCGACCACCCCGACACGCTGTTGTCGATGAGCAACCTGGCCCTGGTGTACCAGGCGTCGGGCCAGCTCCCGGAAGCCGTGGCGCTCCTCGAAGAGTCGTTGAAGCGTCGAGAATCCCGGCTCGGCCCGGACAATCCCGAGACCTTGGTCTCGATGAGCAACCTCGCCGTGGCCTATGACGCCGCCGGCCGGCACGCCGACGCCCTGCCCTTGCTGGAGGAAACGCTCAGTCGGCGCAGGAGAACGCGCGGACCGAACCATCCCCAGACGCTCCGCTCGATGACCAACCTGGCCCGTGCCTACCTCGCCGACCATCCGGACCGCGCCGAGCCGCTCTTGCGCGAGGCGCTGGCGATCCGCGAGAAAACGCTCCCGGACGACTGGCGGACCTTCGAGACAAAGTTCCTGCTCGGGTCCAGCCTGCTCGCCCGGAAGCAATTCGCCGAGGCCGAGCCGCTGTTACTACAGGGCTACGACGGCATGAAGCCCCGCGAACCGAAGATCCCGGCCGCGTCCCGGAAAGTCCTCCCCGAGACCCTCGATCGCATCATCCAGCTCTACGACGCCTGGGGCAAGAAAACGCAGGCTGACGCATGGCGCAAGAAGCGACCCGCGAAAACGTCCGACGTTTCGCTTGCACACTGAGGGAGTTGCGACAAAACTGATGGAATTGGTATTTAAGATCGAGACCGAAGCAGAGTCACCGGGCCGGCTGTCGTCGTCGTTCCTACTCACCCGAAGCGTCAGCGAGGTTCCGGTCCGCGGCATCGACTGCCGATCACCTCGCTGACGCTTCGGGTTGGTGTTCGGAACGGACGAAGGCTTGAGCCAGCCCCGAACGCCGACCACCCAACCGGCGTCCTTGTGACAGGCTCGAATCTGGAATCCGCAATCCCTCTTCGCTCGCGAATGGCCCGCGCCAGGATGACCCGATGCCAGCCACCTCCAACGGAGTCCTCCACCACAGTCTGAAGGACACGCCGATCACCGTCCTGGATTTCGAGACGACCGGCCTGACTCCCGGCTATGATCGGGTTGTCGAAGTGTCGGTGGTTCGCATCGACCCCGGTTCACCGCCGCGATTGATATTCGACACGCTGATCAACCCGGATCGCCGGATGGCGGCCACGGAGATCCATGGCATCACGGCCCGCGACGTGGCTGACGCCCCCCGATTTGCCGATGTGGCCTCCGATCTCCTCTCGGCCCTCTCGGAGAGTGTGATCGCGGCCCACAACGTCTACTTCGACCTGCGGTTCCTGCAATTCGAGCTGGGCCGCCTGGAACTCTTCCGCGAGGTCCCCCACGTCTGCACGATGCACGCGCGTCCCTTGCTCGGACTGAGAGCCTGTAGCCTGAACGACGCCTGCATCGCCGACCAGATCGCGTTCACCCCGACGCACACCAGCCGTTCCGACTCCATGGCCGCCGCGCTGTTGTGGATGCGGTACCGCGATGCCTTCCTGGATCGTCGCATCCTCACATTCCGCGACCTGACCAAGATGGGGCGGCGCTACAAGTTCTTCTCGAGCTTCGGATACAGTACGCTGAGTCCTTGCCATATGCAGACAGATCGAAGCCCCGTCCTGAAACCCAGGCTGGTCGCCCCATAGAGTTCCCCGGGGTTTTTACCTCGGGCCCAGCCGGCCCATTTCCCCCGACCCAACGGACCGGAAGAGTTCAGCCTGGAGCGCTTCACGCTCGGTATGCGCACAGCTCGACACGAAGGGTGCTGATACGAACGCGAAGCGTCAGCCAGGATCCGACCGCATTCGCCTCGCTGACGCTTCGGTTGGTGTCAGGCGTGCTCAACTCCAGCGTGAGGCGCTACAGGGTCAGACCTCCTGATCTGCGAGCGAATTAGAGTTCCGGGCGTGAGGCGTGTGAGTTATCCACTTGCGGGGATGAGGTTTGGGAGATTCTCGTCTGAGCAGACAAGCGTGCGTGCTGGGAAAAAGAAATGGTACCTTCCCTGATTATCAAGATCACCTGGCACATACCAGGAGGAAGGTACCATTCCCCAAGCATTATTACCGCTCATCGCGGACGGTGCCAAGCGCATCAGCGATGTCATCAGCGTCGTGCGCGAAAATGGCCAATGGACGTACTTCTGCTGCATTCGGCCGGTGTTTCAACACGCCGAGAACGACCACCGCTCCTTTCGGATGATTACCGCCCAACTGATCTGCCGGGGGGTGTGCCGCCAGGCGGATATCGTGCGGGCCTTCGGCGTCTCGAAGAACAGCGTCATTCGCAGCGTCGCCAAGTATCGCGCCGGAGGCGTGGAAGCGTTCTACGCGGCTCGCGCGGCACGCGGCGCTTCGGTGATGACGCCGGAGGTCACGGCCCAAGCGCAACAGTTGCTCGGGGCCGGTCAGAGCCGAAAAGAAGTCGCCGAGCAACTGGGTCTCAAGGTCGACACGCTCCGCAAGGCGAT
>JBKQHM010000242.1:0-8127 GCA_052148775.1 Isosphaeraceae bacterium
GACACGCCGCAACCCTAATGAGCGCATGGCGTTAAGTCATTAAGTTGTAACTTCTCACTAAGTCCGGGCAAGCGTTTGTCCACTTGTGGACAGCACCCATCCCTTATGAGCCGCAGATGCCTCCGGAGGCCACGAAATCGCGATCCGGACGCTGTAATCGTGGGTGTAGATCAGCACTGTTCGAATGCACCACCCAGGGTTATTGAGAAGTTACTCGTTCCCACGCTCCGCGTGGGAATGCCGTCCTGGACGCTCCGCGTCCCGACGGTTTCCCGGCCGCGAAGTGGACCCGGACGACGCAGAGCGTCGAAGACGGCATTCCCACGCGGAGCGTGGGAACGAGATCAAGTCCCTCAGTGCCTTCAGGTTATGACTCATTCAACGGTATTGGGGTTAACCCACCGAAATCGCCACGAAACGGTGGGTTTCACCCAACCGACAAGACTGCGACCCCGGGATCGAATACGCGGCCTCGCCGAGGCCGGCTACAGAAGAAGCCCTGGTTCACATCGCGTTCTAAGAATTGCACCGGCGGACCGTTGTATTGGGGGACGTCTCTCAGGCGCAGGGCTCCCGACCCTTGGCGGGAGAGCCAACCCCGAGCATCCATCAGTCCGCCCGCGGATCGCCCGGACACATCAGGAGTCGTCATGAACACCTCATTCGCCTCGAAGTCTCCGCTCCTCGCGCTCGTCGTACTCGCCGGCCTGGGTGCCGACCCCTATCGCCCGGTGCCGAAATTCGAGGGTCAGGCGATCCCCGATCCACCCGGGCAGAAGGAGCCGTGGACGCCCCCTCAGACGAAGCTGCCGAAGTTCCTCGCCTCGGCGACCTCCGCCCTGTTCGAGCAGGGCATGGCCGACCCGCGCGGGTGCGAGTACCGCGAGGTCGAGGCGGGCGACGAGGCGATCGTCAAGACCCGCGGCTTCGTACTCCCCGAGCGACCCGGCGAGGCCGGCCGATTCGTCGTCAGTTGGGACGGCGTGGTCTATCCCGCGCTCTCGGTCGGCGCACTGGCAGACCTCGAGAAGGACGTCCGTACGCTGGCCGAGTCGATGAAGCGTGACCGCGAGGCCGCCGCGGCCAAGAAGGCCAACCGCTTCAGCGACGCCGGTCGGTTCACCGGCGCCTACTCGCGTGGCGACCGATGGCGCGCCGACGGACCCGCCGGCCCCGACGGCCGATCGTCGTTGAAGGTCGTTCTCCTGTTGCGGCTCGGCCGCGCCGACCTGGCCGAGCTCCTCTTCGCCGCCGGGACCACCTGGACTCCCGAGGTCCGGGGCCGCGACCTGACCGACTATCACGTCAACTATCTCACCCTCGTCACCGACTGGGCCGCCGCGGTCTTCATCCGCCTCGTGTCCGCGCACATGCGCGGAGACGACGTGGTCGCGCTCGATGCCGCGCGACGGCTCTCGGCGTTCGCGAAGGCCGTCGAGGCGAGGGCCGAGGCCATGGGATTCCAGCGGAATCCGAACCAGGTCGGCAACACCAACCGGACTCCGACCTACCTGCCGTTCCTCAACCAGGTCCCCGAGCTGCTGGCCGATCACGAGCGCCGCGCCAGGGAGCCCGCGCGCGGGCCGATCCCGAAGCATGGCGGCGATCCCTCGGCGCGGATTGCTGCCTTGATCCGCGACTTCGACCAGATCGATGAGCGGCAGATGTCGTCCCCCGGCGGGGCCTATCCCGCGGGCTCTCCCCTCGTGCGGATGCTGATCGCCGAGGGCAACCCGGCCGTCGAGCCGCTCCTGACCGCCCTCGAGACCGACTCGCGACTCACGCGGTCCGTGTCTTACGGCCGTGGGGTGACGGTCTATCGCACCGTCCATCCGGTCTCCGAGGCCGAATTCGGCGCGCTGACGGGCATTCTCTCCACGAATCGATTCGACAACCATCGCTCTCTTCTCAGCGGATACGACCTCGACGCACGGAAGAAACTCGCCCAATCCATCCGCGCGTTCTGGGAGAAGAATCGGACGATCTCATTGAACGATCGATGGTACGACATCCTCCGCGACGACAAGGCCGGTCCCGATCGCTGGATCGAGGCGGCCGGGAAGATCGTCCAGTCGGGCGATCGGATGGGCTTGACCCGACCCCGACCCCGTAATGCGCCCTCGTCGCCGATGAATGGCGAGGCGCTGCGATCCCGACGCGATCCCAGCGTCTCCGAGCTGCTGGCCCGCCGCGCCCTCGAGATCGCCGCCTCCGCCGATTCCTCGACGTCGTCCGGCATGGCGCTTCGGAATGCCTTCCAGCTTGCTTTCGTCCTCAACCGATGGGACGAGAAGGCGGCGCTGCCGGTCCTGCGGGCGATGACGGCGCGATGCCGCGAGGTGAGCGATCGGAGTCTCTCGATCGACCCATGGTTGTCGAGCTATGTGCCCCGCTTCACGATGCTCCGCGCCGATGCCGGCGATCGCGCGTCGCTCGACGATTATGCCGCGTGGTCTCGCAAGATCACCCCGGAGGAGCTGAAACATCAGCGGATCGACTGCTTCGAGCCGATGTGGACCTATCGCGACCACGCCGCGATCGCCGAGGCCGCCCGATGGCTCTTCAACGACCCGCAATCGCATTGGGTGCCGTTGCTCCGCGCGCCGCAAGGCCGCCAGTTGCAATTCTTCCCGTATGGCCATCTCTTCGCGTCCCCGCTGGTGGCGGTCGCCGGCTTCCGCGAGGGCCTGATCGCGGCGATGGCCGTCAAGGCACCGATGGGGACAGTCCATCGCGGGGATTTTGGCTCGATCGTCCTCAAGATGAACGACGGAGGAGGCCTGGGCGAACCGTCTCTCCGGGCCGACCTGAGTGAGGTGAAGCCGGGAGAGAACCTGCCGTTCCGCGTCTGCGATTTCCTCGCCTGGAGGCTCTCGACGATCGAAGGTGCCCCGGGGTGCGAGCTCTACTGGCCGGAGGATCGCCGCGACCGGGCCGTCGCGGCGTGCACGTCGTTTCTGAAGCGCTACGGCGATCGATTCACGGCCGACAGACCCCGCGGCGCGCACGACATCCCCGACCGGAAGGTCCATCTGGCGTTCCCCGCCCTGGGCCGGTCCGCGACCCTCGAAGACGTCCGCGCGGGCCGGGCGATCTTCTCGCTCGAAGGGCAGGGAGAGGTCCGGGTCGCGAAGGTGCCCGAGCTGCCCATCCCGGCGCGCTGGGTCGCGTACAAGGATTCGCCGATCGATCGCTACTACAACGACGGCACCGTGCACCACGAATTCGATCAGGACGGTTGGATCTGGCAGGCCGAGGAGGTCCGCAAGGGGGACCGCTGGGAACGGTTCTACGGTTTCGTCCGCCCGCAGGTGATGGCCCGCGCCCCGGCCGCCGAGATCGAGCTGCGCAACGCGATCGGTCGCAATTGGGGGCTATTGTCGAGCGGTCTGGATGTCCAGCTCGTGGCGCCCGACCCGCTCGACGACCGCTATGAGCCAGGCCGGCCGATCTCCGCGTTGGTGAAGATCCGCAATCGCCGCGGGATCGAGAACACGGCCCCGACGGAGTTCCTCCGCCGGGGCGACGATGGGCGGCCGGCATTGCGGCGCGGCGTCGCGCTCGCGGTTTTCTATTCGCCGCCGGCGCTTTCGCGGTCCGCCCGCGGCATTCCCCAGGACGAGTTGAAGCCGAGGCGGACCGACCGGTTCGAACCGGGAGCCGTCACGCGGCCGCTGGAGCCGTTCGAGGAATTCGAGGCCATGCGGCTCGACCTGAACGACTGGTTCGACCTGGGCAAGCCCGGCTCGTATCGCGTGCGCATCGCGTTCGCCGCCGATTCGGGCGTCGGCGAGGGGAATTCGCTCGATTGGTATTTCACCGTCGGCGACCGGGAAGATGCCGCCCCGTGAGAGCGATTAACTTTGGAACGTGCGATGAACCTTTCCTGCTTCTGTAGGCGGCCTCTGTGAGGCCGCTCCTCCGATCGCGGGGTCACGGAACGGGCCGGAAATAACTTCCGGATTTCAGGCTGGCGTTTGTTCGGCGCGGGTCTCCTGACCCCGCCGGGAGCCGGACCGCAGGTCTCCCTTCTTCGGAGTGTGCTCGAAGGCACCAACGCTTTGGAATTCCGGGCCACCGGGCCGACGACGAACACGGGAGACCTGCGGTCGAACCGATCGGCGGGGTCAGGAGACCCGCGCCGAACAGCGGAAGACCCGCGCCGAACAGCGGAACCGGCCGCTGCAAACCCGGAAGTTATTCCTGGCCCCGTTCCCAGACCCCGCCTACTGGCGAATCGCGGGGTCATAGACCCCGCCTACAGGCGAAATGCTCGGAATGGCGAGAGAACCGTTCATGACAGACTGTCGCACCCGATTGCGATCCTGGTCATCGGGCTCGGACAGGGCCTCACTCTCCCGGACATCTCAGGAGTTGCAATGAACGCTTCATTCACATCGAAGTGCCTGTTCATGGCGATCGTTCTGCTTCCCGAACTCCCGTTCGTCGATCCGCAGAAGGCCCCGAAGTTCGAGGGCCAGTCGATCCCCGATCCGCCCCGGCAGAAGGAGCCCTGGACGCCCCCCCAGACAAAACTGCCGCGGTTCCTCGTCTCGGCGACCGCCGCCATCTTCGATCAAGGCATGGCCGACCCGCGCGGCTGCGAGTACCGCGAGGTCGAGATCGTCGACGAGATCATCATCAAGGGCCGGGGCTTCGTCATGCCCGAGCGACCCGGCGAGGCCGGACGATTCGTCATCGCCTGGGACGGCATGGTCTACCCCGCGCGCTCGGTCGGCGCCCCGGTCGACCTCGACCAGGAGGTCCGCACGCTGGCCGAGTCGATGAAGCGCGATCGCGAGGCCGCCGCGTCCCGGGTCGCGGACCGATTCGGCATGGCCCGCGATTTCAGCTTCCAGTGGTCGCAGGGGAAAGGCCCGTTGGTCCCCGGCGGACGGTCGCCGCTGAGACTCTGCCTCGTGTTACGGCTCGGCCGGGCCGACCTGGCCGAGCTCCTCTTCGCCGCCGGGACCGCCTGGACTCCCGAGGTCAAGGGCCGCGACCTGACCGATTATCACATCAACTATCTCGGCCTCGCGTCCGAATGGGCCGCCGCGGCCTTCGTCCGCCTGGTGGACGCACACGCTCGCGGCGACGACGCGATCGCGCTCGACACCGCCCGGCGGCTCTCGGCGTTCGCGAAGGCGGCCGAGGCGAAAGCCGCCGAGCTGGGCTTCCCGCGAGGGCACGGCGGGGTACGCATCAACAACGAGATTCCCGGCTATTTTCCGTATCTCCGCCAGCTCCCCGAATTGCTGGCCGATCAGGAGCGGCGGGCGAAGGAGCCCGCGAGGGGACCGATCCCGAAGCACGGGGGCGACCCTTCGGCGCGGGTTGCCGCCCTGATCCGCGACCTCGACCAGATCGACGAGCGGCCATTCATGTGGCCCGGCGTCATCCACTTCGAAGAGACGTCCCGCCTTCGCGCCCTGATCGCCGAGGGCGACCCGGCCGTCGAGCCGCTCCTGGCCGCCCTCGAGACCGACAGTCGGCTCACGCGTTCGGTGACGAACGACCGCAGCAGCTCGCCCGGTCGCCGGGTCCATTCCGTCTACGAGGCCGAGCTCGCGGCGCTGGATGGGCTGCTCCAGTCGGGGGAATTCCGCGACCGGCGTCCCCAGCCCCGCCCTGACGACTGGACCGGCCGCAAGGCGCTCGCGCAGTCGATCCGATCCTTCTGGTTGAAGAACCACTCGACCCCGATCCTGGATCGATGGTACGCGATGCTCCGCGACGACTCGGCCGGGCGCGATCGCTGGCTCGAGGCAGCCGGCGGGATCGTCCAGGCCGCGAACGACAACAGGCCGCCCGGTTTCGGTGCCTTCATGGCCGCCACCCGGCCCCGTCCGCCGGATGCGCCGCCGATGAAGGGCGAAGTGCTGCGATCTCGTCGCGATCCCAGCGTCTCCGAATTGCTGGCCCGCCGCGTCGCCGACATCGCCCGATCCCATAATCCTTTGCAGATACCCGACATCGAATTGATCCGCGCCTGCGAGCTGGCGCTGGTCCTCCACCGATGGGACGACAAGGCGGCCCTCCCGGTCTTCCGGGCGCTGATGGCCCTATGCCGCGAGGGGATCGAGCTGAGGCGCAAGGAAGGGCCCCAGGCGGACCAGTACCAGTCTGGGTTCGTGGCCCGGTTTACCTCGATCCTCGCGAAGGCCGGCGAGCGCGATGTCCTCGATGCGTATGCCGCGTGGATCCGCAATGCCACGCAGAAGGAGCTGGAACGCCAGAGCATCGACTGCTTCGAGCCGATCTGGACTTATCCCGACCGCCCGGCGATCGCCGAGGCCGCCCGATGGCTCTTCAACGACCCACAATCGCCGTGGGTGCCGATGCTCCACGCCGGTCAGGGGCCCCTGATGCATTTCTTCTACGACTCCGAATTCGACACATCACCACTCTTGCGGTCGGCCGGGTTCCGCGACGGCCTGATCGCCGCGATGGCTAACAAGGCCCAGCTCGGGACGGTCCGGCTCGGCGATCGACACTTGGTCCAGTACACGATGGACCGCCAGTCGGGAAGCTTCACCTCGAACAGGCCCGACGTGGCCGAGTTCCCGCACGGAGTGGATTCGACATTCCGCGTCTGCGACTCCATCGCCTGGAAGCTCTCGAAGCTCGAAGGCGCCCCGGCATGCGAGCTGTACTGGTCGGAATACCGTCGCGACCGGGCCGTCTCGGCGTGCGTGGGGTACCTCAAGCGGTATGGCGATCGGTTCACGGCCGACCCGCACCACGACGAGCGCGACTTCCCCGGCAAGAAGGCGCACCTGGCGTTCCCCCCGCTCGGACGGCCCGCGACCCTCGAAGACGTCCGGGATGGCCGGGCGATCTTCTCGCTCGAAGGGCAGGGCGAGGTACGGACGGTGACCCTGGCCGACTTGCCGATCAAGGCGAAGTGGGTCACGCTCAAGGATTTCCCGGTCGATCGCCAGAGGGGCGATCGCACGTTCTTCCGCGAATACGAGCAAGGCGGATGGATCTGGCAGGCCGAGGAGGTCCGCAAGGGAGACCGATGGGAACGGTCCTACGGGTTCGTCGGCCCGCATCTGATCGCACGTGTCCCCGCCGCGGAGATCGAGCTCGACCCCGGCCCTTTCTATAGCGGTTGGGCCAAACTCGCGAGCGGCCTGGACGTCAAGCTCGGTCCGGTCGATCCACCCAAGAACAGTTACGAACCGGACCGGCCGATCCGGATGAGTCTGCGTCTTCGCAATCGTCGCGGGGTCGAGAATACCGCTCCGACCGACTTCCTCCGCCGAGGCGACGATGGCCGGCCGGCATTGCGGCGCGGGGTCGCCCTCGTGGTCTTCTACACGTTGCCGAATCCGTCTCGGACCGGCCAGATGCAGGGTCAGGGCGGTCCCCAGGAAGAGCTGAAGCCGAGGCGGACCGACCACTTCGACCCGGGCGGAGCCGTCCGCCCGCTGGCACCCTTCGAGGTGTTCGAGGCCACGAAGCTCGACCTGGCCGAATGGTTCGACCTGAGCCGGCCCGGCTCTTACCGCGTCCGCGTCGCGTTCACCGCCGATTCGGGCGTCGGCGAGGGGACGTCGAACGACCGTTATTTCTCGGTCGGCGGCCGGACCGACCCCGCCCGCTGAGATTCCGGATCCCCCCACCTCAGTGGAGCAAGTCCCAGGCAGAACCAGCGGCCGCGCCCTCTGCGTTCATCGCGGCGCACGCGATCGGTAGGGCTGAGTGCTCATCTCGGAAATCTTCCCGAACACGTTCCGCGCCCTGGGCCGATCGCTCGGCAGCTTCACGCAATGGACCTTCGCGGCCTTGCGAACGACGTTCTTCCCGTCTATGGTGGACGCGTTCGCTCATGCGGCGAGCTCCTGTGGGATCTCTTCCCGGAAGGACCCCGCTTCGGCGGCGCCCCCCGCCAACTTCGCCTGTCATGCCGCCAAGGAAACTGCCGATGAAACGAATCACCTTCGCCGTCCTTGTACTCGCCCTCGCCCAACTCGCGCAGGGGAAGCAGTCCGGCGCGGATTCCGACATCTTGATCGCCGACTTCGAAGGCCCGACCTACGGCGACTGGAAGACGACCGGCGAAGCCTTCGGCCCCGGCCCGGCCCTCGGCACGCTCCGAGGCCAGATGCCTGTCGATGGCTT
>JBKQHM010000243.1:0-21349 GCA_052148775.1 Isosphaeraceae bacterium
AGGACGATCCATGGCGGCTATGAAGCGATCAAGCCGTGGCTCGACTTCGCGTTGGCCTTGGTCCTGCTCCCGATCTCGGCCCCGATCATCGCCGTCGCCATGGTCCTAGTGAGGTTGAGTTCGCGCGGCCCCGCGATCTATTCCCAGAAGCGGCTCGGCCTGGGGGGGAAGGTCTTCACGATCTACAAGATCCGGACCAT
Source organism: Isosphaeraceae bacterium (assembly GCA_052148775.1). Lineage (GTDB taxonomy): Bacteria > Planctomycetota > Planctomycetia > Isosphaerales > Isosphaeraceae > CAVZRC01. The sequence goes on from JBKQHM010000243.1 coordinate 201, forward strand.
GTACCTCGACAGCGAGCGGCATTGCGGGCCGAGTTGGTCCGTCCCCGGCGATCCCCGCATTACGCCGGTCGGCCGGATCCTCCGTTGGAGCCATGTGGATGAACTCCCCCAGCTCATCAACATCCTGATGGGCGAGATGAGCCTGGTCGGGCCCAGGCCGGAGCGGCCCGAATTCCTCGAGTCATTGGAACGCGACCTGCCCGGCTACCGCCGCCGGCTGACAGTGCGGCCCGGACTGACCGGGTTGGCCCAGGTGCAGCAGCCCCCCGATGTCGACCTCTTCAGCGTCCGTCGCAAGCTGAGCTACGATCTCTACTACGTGGACCGCTTCAATCCCTGGCTCGACTTCCGGGTGATCCTTGGTACGGCGCTCAAATGCCTGGGCGTCCCCTTCGCATGGATCGGCCGGCTCCTGCAATTGCCCGACCCCAACGACCACAAGGGCCGCGGGCCGCTCCTGCCGGAGCCCGATTTTTCGGCCAGCTCACTTGCACACGATTCTTACGTCGCTTAGGATCTGATTTCTGGAAGCGACTTGGGCGGTCCCTGATTGGGCACCGTCGGGTTGCCCCTCGTGACCTCCACTACTTAGGGACAGAAACCCGGCCCGCCCGCAACCGCTGAGCCAGTAACCCGACGCCGGGTCCGAATTCAAGTTCTCGTGGGTGGCCGGAGGCTCTCTGACGGATTGCCTCGCTCCGGTGCGGGGGGTGAGTGGCCGGAGGCCGGGTGAGGGGGAGTCCGGGCTTGCGAGTTCACTCGAATCTGGATTCCGTGATATGGAATCGTTCCCTTGATCCGGCGATGCTTCAATAGGACAGAATGATGAGACGGCTCAACCTGGTTTTCCTGACGATACTGTTGGTGGCCCTGGTCCTGTTCGGCGGGGGCATGCACCTCGTGCACGGCGTGCAGGTCCGGCGAAGTGCCTCGGCCCTGCTCGACCGCGCCCGGCGAGCCGAGGCCGAGAAGGATCTGGAGAAAGCTGAGCAGTCGGTGAGCCAGTACCTGAATCTCCGGCGAGAGGACGGACCCGCGTGGGAGTGGTACGCCCGGCTGACGGAACAGCGCGACCCGCAGCACCAGCGCCTTCAGCGGGTCTTCCTGGTCCATGAGGAGGCCCTACGGTACAACCACAGTGATGCGAAGCTCGAACGTCGGTGCGCGGACCTCGCTCTGGAACTCCAACGGTACAAGGACGCCCAGCGCCACCTCACGAACCTACTCCTTAAGTTCTCCAGGGAATCGGAGGGCGGGGTGGCAATCACCGAGCGGGCGGAGATCGAGGACGTGCTGGGCCAGTGCGACCAGGGGCTGGCCCACTACGAGGATGCCGAGAAAAGTTTTCGCCAGGCGATCGAACACGATCCTCACAGGATCGCCTGTCACAACCGGCTGGCGCGGCTGCTAAGGGGCGAACTTCGGCGGAACGAGGCTGCCGACGTCACGATCCGGGAGATGATCGTCAAGAATCCGACGGCCGGCCTGGCTTACATGTACCGCTGGCGGTACGTCCAGGAATTCACGCCACCCGCCGACGCCACCGACCTCCAGAAGGCATTGGAGCTGGCCCCCGACGACCCCGAAGTGTTGTTCACCGTAGCCTTTGCCAGTGAGGAGAATCATGACGCCGCCTCCGTTCGTGGCTACTACGAGAAGAGTTTCAACATCGATCCCAAGAACACGGCCTGCGCGCTGAATCTGGCCCGTCTCGAGACTCGAGAAGGGCACCTCGATCGGGCCGAGGTCGTTTTGCGGCAAGCTTTCCAGGCCCGTCCCTCGATCGCCCTGGCCTTCATCCTGACCGTTACCTTGATCGACCAGGGGAAGATCGACGGAAAGGACGAGGCGGGTGCGTACATGGGCTTGCTGCGGAACGCTGGGCTGGGCGACTCACTCGTTCGGTTCCTGGAAGCCGCGATTCTGTTCCATCAGAAGAAATGGTCCGAGGCGATTCCCCGGATCGAGATGGCCCGTGCGGTGCTGGGTTCCGATCCCCAGATTGTCTCGCAGCTCAACCTGATGCTGGCCGAATGCTACCATCAAGCAGGTGACGACGAGCAGCGGCTGGACGCCCTTCGGCAGGCCGCGGACGGGGACAGGGGCCCGGACGACGCTCGCATCGAGCTCGTCCAGGCCCTCGCCCAGTCGGGCAAACTTGACCAGGCCGTCACGATCCTGCTACCGATCGCGGATCGCAGGCCCGAGTGGCGGCTCGACCTGGTCCGGCTGCTGCTCCAGAGGACGATCCGCCAGCCACGCGACCAGCGAAATTGGCTGGAAGTTGAGCGATCCCTCCGCGAGGCTGAGAAGGCACTCACCCAGTCCGTCGAGCCGTTGACCCTCCTCCGCCTCGACCTGCTCGCCGCCCAGGGCCGTATGGACGACGCCCGTGTCTTGCTGGCCACGGCGCTGGCCAAGGACCCCAAGAACCTCCGGTATCGGCTCTCTCTCGCCCGGCTGACCCAGCGCCAGCGGCAGGATAAGGGCTTACGCGAGGGCGGGGCTCCATCCGAGCCGGTCAAATCTCCGGCCCTGCAGATCATCGACCAGGCTGAGGAAGATCTGGGGCCCAGCCTGGACATCCAGCTCGCCCGCCTGGACTACTGGGGCCAGGAGGGGGGCGTTTCGGCCAGGGCCGCGGTGGCGAAGCTGGCGGAGTCGCGCGAAAGGATCCCCGCCGCCGATCGGCCTGCGTTCCTCGACCGGCTTGGAGGGGTCGAGATTCAGCTTGGTGATTTGAAGCTGGCGAGGCAATATGGACGCGAGCTAGCGGCACTTCAGCGGGAGAACCTGGGCATTCGGCTCCGGCTTTTCGACCTGGCAGTGGCGGCTGGCGATGAGGCCGACGCCGCCGAACTTGTGGACGAGATCCGCAAGGCCGAGGGCGAAGAGGGGACTTCCTGGAAATTCGCGCAGGCAGCCCTCCTGATCGACAAGGTCCGTCGCGGTGCCGCCCAGTACCTGAACGAGGCGCAGCAGCTGTCCTCGGAGATTTCCAAACGGCGCCCTCAATGGTCCAGCGGCTTCTCGCTCAAGGGCGAGCTCGCCGAGCTCGCCGGTTCGACCGATCAGGCAATCGCCGCTTACCTCCGGGCCGTGGAGTTGGGAAACGCCCAGCCCTCGCTGGTCCGCCGGCTGGTGGTGCTGCTCAACGAGCGACAGCGGTTCGACGAGATCGACCGCCTGGCGCAGCTACTCCGCGACCAAGGAGCGGCCCTGGATGAGGTCACGATCGTCAGGGCCTTGGACGCGATCCGGAAGCGGAATTTCGGCCGTGGCATCGCGCTGGCCCGCCAGGTCTTCTCTGCCAGCTCGACGAACTCCGGCGACCACCTCAACCTCGGTCGGATCTACACGGCCGCCGGGCGGAGCGACGAGGCCGGCCAGGAATTCCGACGTGCCGTAGAGCTGGGGCGTGGAGTCCCGGACAACTGGCTGAGCTACGTCCAGCACCTTGTCCAGGCCAAGCAGATCGACCAGGCCCGCGCGGCCGTAGACGCCGCGCGGCAGGCCTTGCCCGCCGACCGATCAGCCTTGACCCTGGCCCGATGTTGGCTGTTGGTCGGAGACCTGGGACAAGCCGAGGCGTCGAGCCAGAAGGCTCTGGAGGGCGAGCCTCGCAACCCGACGGCGATCCGGCTGGCCGCCGCCGTGTCTTTCGGCCTCAACCGCCCCGACCAAGTCGAGGACTACCTGAACAAGCTCGACCGGGCCGCGGGCTCCTCCCAGGACGACAAGGCCTGGGCCAACCGAACTCGCGCCGCGCTGCTCCTCGCCAAGAACCGGCGGCCCGACCGAGACCGAGCCCTCGCTTTGCTCGATCAGAATCTGACCGATGCCCCCGACAGCATCGACGACCAGCGACTCAAGGCTACGATCCTCGCCCTACAGCCCGATCGTCGCGGCGAGGCCGTCATGATCCTGGAGCGGCTGGCCGGTACGAACCGGCTGGGCGACGACCAGCGCTTCCTGCTGGCCCAGCTCTACCTGGGTCAGCGCGAGGAGCAGAAGTACCAGGACGAGATGCTCAATCTCCTGGATCTCAAGCCCAGGAACCCGCAGCATCTGGCCCACTTCGTCAACCACTGGATCGGCCGCAATCAACTCGACCAGTCCGACCGATGGCTGGCCGAGCTGAAGAAGGACGATCCCCGGAGCCTGCCAGCGCTGGAGCTGGAGGCCCAGATTCTCGAACTGCGGAAGCGCCGTCCCGAACTCCTGGCGCTTTTGGAGGCTCGAGGCCGCGATGTCCCCGACGAGATCGGCGTCGTCGCCGATCTCCTCAATCGGTACGGGTTTGCGAACGAGGCTGAACTAGCCTACAAGGCCTTCGCCGCCCGCAACCCCAGTCAACCCGAGCGATCCCTCGCCCTGGCCCAGTTCCTTGCCCGCCAGGATCGGCCCGCCGAGGCAATGACGGTCCTCAAGAAAGCCTGGTCGACCTGCCGCCCCGAGCAGGTTGCCACCGCAGCGTTGCCAGTCTTCAATGCTCCGTCGACCGGGGAGGCCGAAAAGCGGCAGGTGGAAGCCTGGGTGGCCGAGGCCGTCCGGAAGCGTCCGGACGCAGTCGGCCTAGCGGCGAAGCTAGGTCTCATCTGGATCCACGAGGGCCGGCCCGATGAGGCGGAATCGATGTTTCGCCGCATCCTCGGCGGCAGCCCCGATGAGCCCGAGGCGCTCAACGGCCTGGCCTGGCTCCTGGCCCTTCGCAACAGCAGCAAGACCCAGGAGGCGCTGGGATTGATCGAGCACGCTATCGATGTCCAGGGACCGATCCCCTCGCTTGTCGATACGCGGGCCGTGGTCTGGATCCGGGCCGGCCATCCCGAGCGAGCTGTCCAGGATCTTATGGAGGCCCAGGTAAATGACCCCGCAAGGCCGAGCTTGGCCCGTCATCTGGCCTGGGCTTATCAGACGATGGGTCGAACCGACGAGGCCAAGAGGGTCTACCAGAAGGCCGGAGAGCTCGGCTGGAGGGTCGCCAACAGCGACCCCCTTGAGCACGCGTTCATGGAACGCCTTGGGAAGGACTTGGGCCTTGGTGCCAAGTAGGCCAAACCAGGGACACAGCCTGGAGCGTATCAAAGTTCAAGCTGTGGCGTCGCCCCTGGTCCACAACCAACGATCGATCCACCGGATCGAAGTCCATCGATGGTCAACCACGAAAGGAGAGACGGGCACCAACACGAACTTCAAGCGACAGCCCTGCGTCAGTCTTGCGGCTGCAGAGAACGAGCTCTGAAGCTTGCAAGAATCCGCCGAGCACAAGGAAAGCCGTAGGTTGACGGGACGATCGTCTTCCTGACGCCTCCTCTCGTCATCGGTCAGTTGTATGCTCCCCGAGCTTTTGGCGCGGATGCAGTTCAGATGCAGTCACTCGTTCACAATTTTTCATCTCAATTCAGGAGTCAGAAAACATGAAAGCGTCAAACCGAATGCGAATCGGCCCTGCGGTCGTGGCCGCTTTCGCGGTCCTGGCAATTGCCCTCGGGAACTCCGCTGCGGTTCGAGCTGATGCCGAGATCGCCGCGTTCCAATCCTCAAGCCCGAGTGGCGCCTACACCTATACGGGGGGTAGCCTGCCGAGTGGTCCGTCGACCCTGTCTACCACCGTTACACCAAACCCGGGACAGATTACGCTGTTCAGCCCGTTCGTCGCCGCCAACCAAACTCTCGGGGGGACCATCAGTCTGTCCGCCTCATCAACGACGGCTGCGACTGGCGTCATCCTCGGAGGTCAATTCTTCGGTAGCCAAAATGGGTTCACGGGTAGCCTCACGCTCACAAATACCTCGGGTCACACGGTCGATGGGGTCGGTAATAACCAGAACTTCCTCACCGTCACCTTTTCGAGTGCGTCATTGTCTGAATCCGGCGGGGCCGCTACTCTCCAAGGTTCCGCTACTATCGCCGTTAATCCATTGCTCCAGGCGGCCTCGATCACGCAACCCGAAACCTTCTCATTGAGCTTGACGGGTCTCAGTGCGTCTGGGCTTGGCGCTTTCGGGTTCTCGAATTTCACAGGAAATGATTCGGGTAATGCTTCGGCAACCATTGAATCCATCGCCAGTGTCCCCGAGCCTTCGACGATGGCGATCGCCGGCTTGGGTGCGCTGGGCCTCATCGGCTATGGCCTGCGGCGACGCAAGGCCCTGGGCGACTGAGCCCTCTCTGTTCCGTTAACCTCAGCTAGCCCGGATGAGCCAGGCTCATCGACTGGGCTACTCACGCCGCAACCCTCGTCGGCGATCGCCGGCGAGGGTGTTCATCTCCGGCGCGGAAGGATGACCCTGAGCGGCTTCGGATACATTTTGCCCATGGGGTGAGCGGGGGCTGTTATTGGAAATTCGACCGAATGTTGCGTAGAAACCACATCGTTCCCTCCTCCGTCGTTCTTTCTTATCCCAACATCGTCGAAACCCAAATGGGCTCAACGAGTTGAGTGAGATCATCCTTCCCTGGATTTCACGACCGGAGCGACATGTCCTATCCTTCAAGCGAGGAGGGACGAGTCGACCGCCGGTTCCTTCGCCACTCTTGCGATCTGTGCTGTCATCATTTTTGGGACCACCCTTGCATACTGTGTTCAGTTCTTGCATAGTAAATTGTGGTTGTTGTGACATGAAGACAACCCAGGATTAACGAAGATGTTCGCGACGCCTGTCGGTCGCGTGGGATCGGCCTGAACTGGGTTTCGATTTGTGTGAATGCGGGTTTTCTCGGTCAGGAAACACCCGCAACCCACGGGGACGAAGTCCGCGCGGACCGGAAAACCGCTTGATGCCTACTTCCTCGACCGGCCGGGTGCTTGGACAGCCCTTTCGCCTAACCGAACAGCCGCGGTTGCTTCTCGTTCCTGGTCAGAGTCAGGACGCCTGTTCGAGTCGACCTTCCCTCGACCTGGTCGGCCCTCGTCATAATTCAGTGATTTCTCGAAACTCGAATCGCATGACGGCTCAATCCTACGCCCAAGAGGTGCCGATGTCCCCACGAAACATCGTGCCATTTCCTCAAGAGCAGTCCGATGTACCTGCGCAAGGATGCGGCCACGGGACGGAATTGCTTTCTTCCCTACTCGCCCCGCTCTGTCGATCCTCGGTCGAACTGCGAGACCGACTCACATACAGTGCAGCAGTCCGGTCGTTACTGAGTCGGTGGATTTCACTTCGGGATGGCAAGGTGCATGGGGATGATCCCCAGGCCATTGCACGCTCCATCGGCCATCTCTGTGGGGCGGCTCGATTAGCGCCCACCCCGTCGATGACGAGGCGTGTGGAGGATCGTATCCTTCGTAGGCTCGAGCAACTGGACGTGACGAGGCTGGAGTGGAAGGAGTTCGTGCCGGATTATGAACGGCATGCAGTGGAATCGGCTGTAATCCTCAAGCCGCAAGTGAGTGAGCGGGAGAAGGGCGTGCTGTTTATTGCTCGTCCGAACCACTGTATCCGGTTTCTCAGCCTGCGCAATCTGGATGAGTTCGCTCGGAGCTACGCCTTGGTGATCGCGCCGACCTGGAGTCCGTCCCACTCCCTGTTCAGCTATGTCTTCCCGAAATCTTATCCGGACACCGTGTTTTCGCTGATCGCCAACGCCCGCGACGTCGAGACCGTGCCGCGGCTCTCGAAGAACTATCGAGTGGTCCCCCTCTATGCTTCGAGTTGGGTCAACCCCGATGAATTCCGTCCCCTGCCTCACCGGGAACGTGATATTGACATGATCATGGTCGCCAACTTCAGCCGGTTCAAGCGACACTTCGCTTTATTCAAGGCCCTGAGGAAGATGCCGCCCCATCTGAGGGTGATGTTGATCGGGCAGGATCAGGATGGCCGAGGCCCCGACGCGATCTACCAGGAGGCTCGATATTATAACGTCCATAAGCAGCTTGCAATCAAGGTAAATGTTCCGCGCCGGGAGCTGGTCGAATCCCTGTGCCGGTCGCGAGTGAGCTTGATCCTGTCGCGACGCGAGGGGTCATGCACGAGCGTAGCGGAATCGCTGTTCGCAAATACCCCAATGGGCATGTTCGAGGATGCCCAGGTTGGGTCACGTGCCTTTATCAACGAGTCCACAGGATGCTTGTTCAAGCACGGCGACTTCTCGGCCCAGCTCCGGGACCTCCTCGCCCGGGCGACCGAATACTCACCTCGCGAATGGGCCGAGCGGAACATCTCCTGTCATCGCAGCACCACCGTCCTCAATGAGGCGATCCGGAGCCACCTGCAAGAAACCGGCCAGGAGTGGACCCGAGACATCGCGCCGTTTTGTCTGGATCAAGTCCCGCACCTGATTCTCGCGGAGGATCAAGTGAGGATGCAGGCCACCCGGGACGATCTCAAGGATCGCTTCGGCTTTGAGATCGGGCCGGCGAGGGAATCGATGTTGGGTGATCCCGTCGGTTGCCAACGAAATCACACGACAGCTCCAGGACGGATCGGCGCGACAAGTGGCTGAGGGAGCAGCCGTAGCCGCGGTGCACCCGACCGAGAATCGTCGGAGTCATGCGTGAACTTCGCTCTGTTCATCTTCGCCATCGCGATCCTGTTCATCCGGCCCTCGGATTTCGTGCCGGGCCTGAAGGAGATCCCGCTCTTTCAGATCGCGATCGTCCCGTGCATCCTCATGTCGTGGCACAAGCTGGTTCCTCAGTTGACCACGGCGGGACTTCGGGAGCGACCGGTCCTCGTTTTCGCGATCGGGATCCTCTTGGTTTCCATCATCACGTCCCTCGCGCACGGTCAGTTCCAGACCGGGTACGATTTCGCCTCTACGTGGGTGAGGATCCCCGTCGTATACTGGCTCATGCTGGCGCAGTTTGATTCGCCGAGCCGCCTCAAGCTCTTCCTCGGTTGCCTCGTCGGCATCATCCTGATCCCAGTCCTCCTGGCCATACTCCATTATCATGGCTATATCAGTATCCCAGAATTCGAACCCAGGGGCGACTCGGGCATGGGGGGGAGCGCCATCCGCAGGCTCCAGGGGACCGGGAATTTCGGCGATCCCAACGACGTCTGCGAGATCCTCAACTGCGCGCTGATCTTCAGCCTCTACGGCTTGCTCGATCGAGGCCGCGGTTTCAGCCGCGTCATCTGGCTGGCCCCGCTGGGCCTCTTCGGCCATGCCCTGGCCCTGACCCATTCGCGTGGCGGATTCCTCGGAGTCGTGGTCGGGGTGATGGTGCTGTTGCGGAGCCGGTTTCGAGGGATAAGGTCACTGGTGGTGGCGGGGGCCGCCCTGACCCTGATGCTCGTCCTGTTCAGCGGCCGTCAAACCGACCTCGACACCAGCGGGGGCACCAGCCAAGAGCGGATCCAGATCTGGGACGCGGGTTTCCAGACCTTGAGAGGATCTCCTCTGATCGGCGGCGGTCTTGGTGAACCCGGAAAGAAGTCGGGTCCCATTGCTCACAATGCGTTTGTCGGGATTTACTCGTCTCTGGGTTTTCTCGGCGGGACCCTCTTCTTCGGGCAATACTTCTGGTGCCTGACGAACTTGATGAAGCTGGCGTCGTCCCGGATCACCCTGCCCGACCCGGAGATAAGGCGGCTCCAGCCGTTCGTCCTGGCGTCGTTGGCCAGCTTCGCCACCAGCGAGATGTCCTTGACTAATGGCTTGAGCATCGTGACCTACGTGATGTTCGGCGTGGCGACCGTCTTCATCCGCCTGGCCGACCCCAGCCCGCCGTTGCCCGATCTCCTCTTGAGTCGTAGCCTGGTCCGGCGGATCATTGTCTTCTCCGTCCTGTTCCTGGGGGCCCTCTACCTGTTCATCAGGCTGAGCGTCCGATATGGTTGAAGCGGAGATTGCTCACCATTCGCTGGCCCAGGCGCGATTGTCTTCAGGGTGAGGCCACCGTCACCATTGGTGGGTGACAGGGATCCTGGCTCGACGCTCCAAAGCTCCAACCCACGAGCCCAATGACTGTCGCGAATCCTCCGCTCGAAGAAGCCGTCCCGACAACGTTTGCCGCCGTCCCGTCGGATCCGGCGCCAGCCCCGGCCGTGATGCGGATCCGTCCCGCCCGAGGCTGGCAGTGGATCAATTTCGGCGAGCTGTGGCAATACCGCGAGCTGATCTACTTCCTGACCTGGCGGGACGTGAAGATCCGATACAAACAGACCCTTCTGGGTGCGGCCTGGGCGATCCTTCAGCCGCTCCTGATGATGGTCGTCTTCACGATCTTCTTCGGGCGGATGGCCGGTGTGCCGTCGGGCGATCTGCCTTATCCGCTGTTTGCGTACGCGGGCCTGCTCCCCTGGACCTTCTTCGCAACGGCCATCGCTGCCGCGGGCAACAGCGTAGTCGGCTCGGAGCGGCTGATCACCAAGATCTATTTCCCCAGGCTGGCGGTCCCATTCGCGGCGGTGGGCGCGGCCGTCGTGGACTTCGTTGTCGCGTGCGGTCTGATGGGCGCCCTGATGATCTGGTATCGGATTGCACCGGGCATCGGCCTGCTGCTGGCGCCGGTTATCTTCGGGATGATCCTCCTGGCCGCCCTGGGACTCGGCGCCCTCTTGGCGGCCCTGAACGTCGCCTATCGCGACTTCCGCTACGTGATCCCTTTCCTCGTCCAGCTTGGCATGTTCGCGACCCCAACGGTCTACATGCAGCCGAAGGCCATGCCGGCCGGATGGTCCCGAGTCTTCCTGACTCTCAACCCCATGACGAGCCTGATCTCCGCATTCCGGAACTCGTTCCTGGGCGGCCCGATTCCCTGGACTCAGGTCGGAGTGGCCTCGGCAGTCGTAGTGCTCCTGTTTCTCCTCGGCTGCCTTTACTTCCACAGGGTCGAGGACGGATTCGCGGATATCATCTGAGCCAGTCGAGGACCGGTTTCTACCGCGCCATCGAGACCCACACCGAATAATACTATGCCTCCTGCAATCAGGGTCGAGAATCTCGGGAAGTCCTTTCGGATCGGCCATGAAGGCCGGCGGGTCGGCTACCGCACGCTCCGCGAGAGCCTCGTCAGTGCGCCGGCCGCGATGATGCGCCGCGTGCGAAACGGGGTCGGTGGAGGCCGGAGCGAGGAGTTCTGGGCCCTGAAGGATGTGAACCTTGAGGTCCTGCCTGGCGAGATCGTGGGCATCATCGGCCATAATGGTGCCGGCAAGAGTACGCTGCTGAAGATCCTGTCGCGGATCACCAAGCCCACGGTGGGCCAGATCGAGATTCGTGGTCGCGTCGGCAGCCTGCTGGAGGTCGGGACCGGCTTCCATCCCGAGTTGACCGGCCGCGAGAATATCTTCTTGAATGGCAGCATCCTGGGCATGTCCCGGCGGGAGATCGCCGGGCGATTCGACGAGATCGTCACCTTCGCCGAGGTCGAGCGGTTCCTGGATACGCCGGTCAAGCGTTACTCCAGCGGGATGTATGTCCGGCTGGCCTTCGCGGTGGCCGCCCACCTGGAGCCGGAGATCCTCCTGGTTGATGAGGTTCTGGCGGTCGGCGATGCCCACTTCCAGAAGAAATGCCTCGAGAAGATGGAAGGGATCGCCAGGGGAGGCCGGACGATTCTGCTGGTGAGCCACCAGATGAGCCTCGTGCAGCGGCTGAGCCACCGCGCAGCCCTGCTCGAGGGCGGGCGGACGACCGCATTCGGCGCGACTGGCGATGTGATCGAGCAGTACCTCAGCCGCGGCCCGGAGGAGGCTTCCCCCCGCCATTGGATCGACCTCTCGCGGGCGAGCCGGCGAGGCACCGGCGGGGCGCGGTTCCTCGCGGCGCGGTACTGCTGCCCAGAGGGCAACACGTCGGGCCGGCCTTATCCCGATGGCCCCCTGGAGGTGCAATTCGCCATCGAATCCGAAAGCGTTCGATGCATCGACTCGCTCGGACTGAGGTTTTTCGACCATTATGGCACGCTGCTCATCAACGCCAACCTCATGTTCCTCGGCGAGAGCATACCGCTGCGCAGAGGGCGCAACGAGATCTCCCTCAACATCCAGCAACTCCATCTGAACCCCGGGGTCTATACGACCGACCTGAAGATGGGGATCAGCAGCACGGGCGAGCCCACCGATTATGTCTCACCGGCGTTCCGGATGGACGTGATTGACGCCGCCGATGCCGATCCGATCGCGGTCGCCTCGACCCATCCAAGGGGCAAGGGTCTGGTAACATGCAGGTATCATTTTAGCACGTAAGTCGTATTCAGAGAAACTGTTTCTCGTGGGCCAGCGGCACTCACGGCCCGGCATGGCTCAACTCACGTCAACTGGTCCCGATAATCGGTGGTCTCTCGATGGGTGAGTCTCCTGCCTCCTGCCCGATTGTCCCAGGCTTGGTCTCGATCGTCATTCCCTGTTACGACGGCGCCCGCTTCTTGGCGGAGGCCATCGAAAGCTGCCTGCGGCAGACGTATCCTCACGTGGAAATCATCGTGGTGGACGATGCCAGCCCGGACGACTGTGCGGCGATCGCGGCGAGCTACGCGGATCGAGATCGACGAGTGCGCCTCATCAGGTGCGGCGAGAACGGAGGCGTGTCCCGGGCTTTCAATACCGGGTTCCACGCCGCCCAGGGAGAATTCTTCTCCCGCCTCGCGCAGGACGATCTCTTCCGCGAAGACGCCATCATGCTTATGGTTAATTACATGAGAAGAGATCAAGATTGCGGGCTCGTTTATTGTGACTGCCAATTGATCGACGAAGCCGGCCGGGTCACGGGCCAGGGGAAGGTGGCGGACCCGATCGAGGCGCTCGCCGACGGTCAGGGGCTGGGCCTCTGCGTGCTGTGGAGAAGCTCGGTCTGGGAGAAAGTCGGCGGGTTCGACCCGGAGTTCGACACGGCCGAGGACTTCGAATACTGGCTCCGGATTTCGACGCAGTTTCCCGTATGTAAATGTTATGATGGCGCGCCCTTCTTCTTCCGCACCCACGAGCGCATGGGATCGAACCGGTTTGCCGTCCGCCAGGAATTCGCCCACTGGAAAGCCAGGATTCGCCATTGCGGCAGTTGGTGGGAAGCGAGGCGGCTGAAGGGTCGTTGCTACGCGGAGGTGGGTTACATCCACCGGAGCAATCGCCGAATCCTGCTGGCCCTCTGTTACGCGACGGCGTCGGTACTCTATTGGCCTTTCGTTCTGAAGCATTACAGGGGCCTCATACGAACGCTTGGCGACGCGTGCCAAGTGGGGGCCGGCCGGCTCCTCCAGAAGCTCAGACGGCCATTGGCCCCCTCGCGCTGAGACACGGGCCATGCGGGTACCCTCCTGGGGGCGGCGTTCCCTGGGCGTTTAGGCGTGTTCCGCGTCGGGTCCTCCCGCCGAGTCTTCGATCCCGCTCCGGAGATGAGACAGCGATGAGTATCATCACGAAATTATCCAATTCCCGATCCCTGGTGGCCAGATGGCAAAGCGTCCGGCGGCGTTGGCCGGTCGTCGACTGGGCCTACCAGGATTTCCGGCGGTATGGGCGAATCTCGCTCTCTCTCCGCCTCCGGTGCCCCGACGTGGTTTTTGTCCCGATCGTCGGCATGCACCGCTCCGGCACGAGTTGCGTCACGGGCATCCTGGCCCAGAACGGTCTGCACCTGGGCGATGATCTCATTGATGGGAGCCCTTTGAATCCCGAGGGATTCTGGGAATCGGCGGAAGCGATCCAGATCAACGAAGCTTTATTGTATCGATGGAAATACGATTCTTTCGATCCGCAGGGTTTCATCGCGCATTTCCCCCGCCGCCTTCTCCGCAGGGCCGAGAGCTTCCTGCTCCGCCTGGCGAGTCGGCCCGTGGTGGGCTGGAAAGATCCGCGGACGACGATCACCTGGCCGGCGTGGCATGAACTCCTCTCCAAGAACCGCCACGTGGTCGTCGCCTGTTTCCGCCACCCGCGGAGCGCCGCCAAGTCCTTCACCGTCGCCGAGGCCGGCCTACCGTATGAGACCGCGCTCGAGTGCTGGAGGAAGTTCAATTCCATGGTGGCGTCGATCGGCTCGGAGGTCGTGCTCATCAACTTCGATGAACCACTCGAGCCCCAGATCCGGTATGCGTGCCGCCGGCTCGGGCTTGAATTCACCCCGGGGTCGATGTCGTTATACAAACCGAAGCTGGTCCACAATCATCTGCAGGATGACGGCAGCGGCTCGGATGAGGCTGACAGCCTCTACGGTCATCTATTGGCGCGGTGGCAAAGCCAGCGGATTGACGTCGTGCCGGAGCGAGTGGAGGCGCTATGATTTGCGGTGGATCGAGCGAAGGATCTCCGAGAAAGACGATGGATAACACGAATCAAGTCCTAACGACCCTTGCAACGCTGGGAGCGTCTCTCCCCCCCCGCCCCCCCGATTCTCCGGTTTCGATGCCCTTGCTTGAACGCGCTCGGGGCTTCTTCCGGTTGAGAGACAACCGGGCGCTCAGGCTCTTGACGCGGGACGCAAGGGGGATCATCCACCGGTTGCAAGGCCGGCGGATCGTGCATTTTCTGCATATCGGGAAAACGGCGGGGACGGCCTTGACGGTCGCCCTGGTTCCGCACCTGAATGCGGGCGATTACGAGATCCGGCTCTACGGTCACGAATGCGGGCTGGACGACTTCCCTAGGGGCGAGAAAGTTGTCTTCATCGTTCGGGACCCCATCAGCCGCTTCGTCAGCGGCTTTCACAGCCGCAAGCGGCAGGGACTACCTCGTCTTCCTCCCGTCCCGTGGAGCCGGGGTGAGGAAGTCGCCTTCGCCCGTTTCGCCACCCCCAACGAGCTGGCGCTGGCCCTGTCTTCCGAAGCCGAAGGCCGGCGCGCGGCTGCCTTGGATGCGATGAGGAGCATCTCCCACATCCGGTCGCCCCATTGGTGCTGGTTCAAGGACGAGTCCTACTTCCTTTCACGCCAGTCGGACATCCTCTTCATTGGTTTTCAGGAGACCCTGAATGAGGACTTCGAGGTCCTGAAGCGGCTCCTGACTTTGCCGGAAGCGGTCAAACTGCCGGACAATGAGGTGACCGCCAATCGAGCCCGGGCCAATGTCGACAAGCGGCTCGATGATGAGGCGATCCGGAATCTCAAGGCGTGGTACCACCGGGACTACGAATTCGTCGACCTCTGCCGAGGGATCGCAGCGCGCATACGGTGCGATCTCGAAGGGCGGCGAGCAGAGCCCGCCCGGCTCGAGCCGATCGAGGCGACAGCGGGGGCCGGATGATCTCGGTGCCTGTAAGTCGGGACCATGGAGTAAGATGTGGCGATGAACGGTCGGCAACACAGTCGCTGGATCCTGCTGGCACTCATCGTCGCCGGCTTCGCCTTGCGCCTGGGGCTGGGCATCGCCCTGGGATTGAACGCGCCGCCCGAGCCGGGCTCAGATTCCCTGGAGTATGATACCTACGCCTGGAACGTCGCCCAGGGGCGTGGTTACCGGGGCATGAGTCCTGATGTCGCCGATCGGGACCATGTGACCGCGTACCGCCCGCCCGGGCCCTCGCTGGTGTGGGCGGGCATCTACGCCCTCTGCGGGCATCGTTACGAGGCGGTCCGCGTCGCGCACTGCCTCCTGGGGGCCGCCACGATCGTCCTGGTCTATGGGATTGGCCGTCGTTGTTTCGGCGAGACCGTCGGCCTGCTGGCGGCCGCGGCTTACACGGTGTACCCGCTGGCGCTGCTCTACTCGACCGAGCTGTTGTCGGAGGCGCTGGGGACCTTCTGGCTCCTGGGATACGTGCTGGCCTGCTTGCAGTTCGCGGCGCGACCGACCTGGAGCCGGGCGGCGGTGGCGGGCCTGCTGCTGGGCCTGTCCCTCTTGACCAGGGCCAACACCGTCTTCATGCTCCCCCTGACCGTGATCTGGGCTCTGTGGCAATTCCGCGGGGAGCGGCGACTGCTGGTGAGGTCTCTGGCCATCCCGCTCGTGGCGATGGCGGCGCTCCTGCCCTGGACAGCCCGCAACTACCGGCTCTTCGGCGAATTCATTCCCTTCTCGACCCTGGGCGGCTCGGCCCTGCTACAGGGCAATAACCGGATTGTTGCCACGGTGCCGGAGTATTACGGCTATTCCGTCTGGGATACGGCGATCCCCGAGTACCGTGAGGCTCTCCAGGCGCCAAACAACGAAGTCGAGCGGGATCGTGTCGCCAAGTCGCTGGCGATCCGATGGCTGAAGGACAACCCGGACAAATGGTTGTACCTGCTCGAAGCCAAGTTCTTGCGATCCTGGACTCCCGTGCTCCAGCCCCATGTGCCCAGGCTCTACAGGCTTGGCATGCTCCTGAGCTGGGGGCCCGTGCTGGTGTTGTTCGCACTCGCCTTCGTGCCTACCCTCGTCAGTTTTCTGAGCCATCGACACCCCGGATGGCTGATCCACTTGACGATCCTGCACTACGTGTTCAACAGCGTGATCTTCTTCGGGAATTCCCGCTATCGATATCCCATCGAGCCTCTGTGTCTGATCATCGCGGTCCAAGCCCTGCTCTCCTGCCTGGCCTGGCTCCGGGGCTCGCGGAACGCCGAGGCGACCGGCTCCTCCGGGCCGTTGCAGCCTCGGCCGTCGCGGATCGCCGAAGAACCGGTCGGACCGGTTGGTACCTCTGCGGGCGAGCCCGGTGCACTCGATGGGATCGCGCGGTCCGTCGGATGGCCGGCGTCGAATGGGTCGGTGGCCTCGGCGCGGAGATCGCATTCGTAGTTGAACCCAGTCGGGGCCAGAGCGGCGCTGAGGACTGTTCGATCCATGCGTTATCTTGATCGATTCTTGCAAAACTGGAGGGCGAAGGTCGCTCGGCCCTGGATCCCATCCGGCTCGCAGGTTCTCGACGTTGGTTGCCACCAGGGAGAATTCCTCAAGAGCCTGGGCGACCAGATTGGTCCGAGCATCGGGATCGATCCTTTGGCCTCTCTCCAGGAGGGTCCGCGTTACCGCATCCTGCCGGAGACGTTCCACGAGCCGGTGCCTTTTTCCGATCGGTCCTTCGATACGATCGTCCTGTTGGCCACGCTGGAGCACATCCGAGACAAGGAGCCCTTGGGCTGCGAGTGTCAACGGTTGCTCCGCCCCGGTGGACGCGTGATCATAACGGTCCCATCCCCTTTCGTAGACAGAATTATCGACATGTTGACGCATCTCCGCTTGGCGGATGGCATGTCGCTGGATGAACATCACGGGTACGATCCCCGCTCCACACCCGAGCTGTTCGAACGACATGGTCTGTTCCTCGAGCACCATGGCACATTCCAATGCGGTTTGAATCACTTATTCGTATTCCGCAAGCCGGCGCCGCACGCCGATCGCGCGTCCGAGGCGGCGCCGACGGGCTGCTCTGCCGGCGGGAGTTGAGGGATTCGCAGTTGATGAACACGATGACCCAGATCCCTGATGCTGGTGCGGAGCTGGCCGGCGCATTCCACGATGATGCGGGGCCCGCGCCGGAGCTGTCTGTCGTGATGCCATGCTTGAACGAGGCGGAGACGCTGGCCAAGTGCATCGAGAAGGCGCAGCGGGCCTTCCGCGAGCAGGGGATCGACGGTGAGGTCGTGGTCGCGGACAACGGGAGTACCGACGGTTCCCAGGCGATCGCCGAGCGACTTGGTGCCCGGGTTGTTCCGGTCAAGGTCAAGGGCTACGGGAATGCGCTGCGCGGCGGAATCCTCGCGGCCCGCGGCCGGTACCTGATCATGGGTGACTCTGACGACAGCTATGATTTCTCAGTGATTCATCCCTTTGTCGAGAAATTGCGGGCAGGATGCGATCTCGTGATGGGCAACCGCTTTCAGGGTGGAATCATGCCTGGCGCCATGCCATGGAAACACAAATGGATCGGCAATCCCGTGCTCTCCTTCATCGGCCGGCTCTTCTTCCAGTGCCCGGTCGGTGACTTCCACTGCGGACTGCGCGGGTTCAGCAAGGGTGCGTTCGAGCGGATGCAGCTCCAGACCACGGGGATGGAGTTCGCCAGCGAGATGGTCATCAAGAGCACCCTCTTGCGCATGAACATCGCCCAGGTGCCGATCATCCTGCACAAGGACGGCCGGTCCCGGCCGCCCCACTTGCGGAGCTGGCGCGACGGCTGGCGGCATCTGCGGTTCATGCTCCTGTTCAGCCCACGCTGGCTGTTCTGGTACCCTGGCATGGCGCTCTTCCTCGTGGGATCCCTGGGCTCGCTCTGGCTCTGGGGGGGCGAGCGTCGGGTCGTGGGAATCAGCCTGGACATCCACACCATGCTGGTCACCGCGTTCGCGAGCCTTCTGGGATATCAGCTCATCACCTTTGCGCTGTTCACGAAGATCTTCGCCGTGACCGAGGGGCTGCATCCCTCGATGCAGCTGAGCCGGGTTCCACGCGAGGTCAACCTCGAATTCGGCGTGCTCGCTGGCTTGGGCTTGATCCTGGCGGGGCTCGCCTTCCTCGGCTCCGCGGTCGTAGGCTGGCGCGCCACCGGGTTCGGTTTGTTGGACCCGCGCGTCACCATGCGCCAGATGATCCCCTCGGTCGTCTTGCTCACCCTGGGGGTTCAGACTATCTTCGCCAGTTTCTTCTTGAGCGTCCTCACCCTTCGCCGGAAGAGGCATTGAGGTCTGTTTGGAAGCATCGTCGCGGTACCTTGGGCAGGATGGGACTCGATCGTTTCCACCATGAATCGGTTGCGACAGCCGACATCTCGAGTTGTCCATCTCTCTTTCGGTCTGGACGTGGGGGGTCAGGAGAAGCTGCTGGTCGAATTTGCCAGGCACGCCACTCGGGCGCGTTTCGATCTGGAGTTTGTCTCGCTGGGATCGAGGGGCCAACTGGCCGTCGACATCGAGGCCCTGGGCTGGCCGGTGACCGCGCTGGGGGCCCCGAGTGGTCTGCGGCCGAGCCTGACCGTCAAGCTTGCCCGACTTTTCCGCCGCTGGCGGCCCGATGTGGTCCATACGCACGACCAGCGCGCTCTGTTCTACGCCGGCCCCGCCGCCTGGCTGACTCGCGTGCCGATGATCGTGCATACCCGCCATGGGCGGGACGCGCATGCGACCCCCCGGCAGACGATGATGATGCGGTACCTCTCGAGATTGGTGGATCGATTTGTCTGCGTCTCCGAGGAAGTCGCCACGCTCTCCCGGGAGCAGGGGATCGCCGGGTCGGGGCTGCACACGATCTTGAACGGTATCGACCTCAACCGGTTCGGCTTCAATGGGCCGGATCCGGCGGGTCCGGTGGTGACGGTGGCGCGGCTCAGCCCGGAGAAGGATGTCGCCAACCTGGTCCGCGCGACCGCGACGGCGGCGCGGGGGGTCCCCGAGCTGCGGGTCGAGATTGCCGGTTGTGGTCCTTGCCTCGCGGATCTGCAGCGGCTCGTTGCCGGCCTCGGTCTCGGCGATCGGATCGCCTTCCTGGGTGAAGCCCGCGACGTGCTGGCCGTGCTCGCCCGCGCCCGGATGTTCGTCCTGCCGTCTCGGTCCGAAGGGATCCCGTTGACGGTGCTGGAGGCGATGGCATGCGGCCTGCCGGTGGTTGCGACCCGGGTCGGCGGGCTGCCCGAGGTCGTCGACGACGGGGTCACCGGCTTGCTGGTTCCGCCGGCCGATCCGGCCGCCTTGGCCGAAGCCATGGTCGCGATCTGGGACGACCCCGATCGCCGCGATCGGATGGGCCGCGACGGACGCCGGCGCGCCGAGGAACGGTTTGACGTCCGCCGGATGGTCGCCCAGTACGAGGCCCTGTACGGCGAGGGGACCGCGGACGATCGCTTGTCCGACATCGAATCCAAGGTGGCCCGCACGACACCCGAGCCGGCCGGATTCTCAACGGTGGGGGAGTGATCCCGCGTGACTCGGTCCTTGAACGTCGCCATCGTGACGTCGGAGCTGCCTTACCCGCCCACCGCCGGCAACCGGATCCGGACCCTGAACCTGGCGCTGCGGCTGGCCAGAAGGCACCGGATCAGCTTCATCGCCCACCGCAACGACGAGTCGGTCGCAGCCAGCCGATTCTTGCGCGAATCCGGCATCGAGACGGTCCTTGTCGACCGGGTTGTCACCGCCAAGTCCGGCCCCGCCTTCTACGCCCGGCTGGCGGCCAACCTGGCCTCCCCCGTCCCCTTCTCGGTCGCGTCGCACAACAGCCCCGCACTCCGCCAGGCGGTCCACGCGCATGCCCGCCGGCATCGGATCGACCTCTGGCAGGCGGAAGCGACCATCCTCGTCGACGCACTCGCCGGCCTCGAACGATGTCCCAAGGTCATCATCGCGCACAACGTCGAATCGCTGATCTGGCAGCGTTACCACGAGAATGAAACGGCGTTTCCCAGGCGCTGGTATATCAAGCAGCAGTGGCGGAAATTCGAGCGGTTCGAGCGCCGGGCGTTCACGGCGGCGACCCGGGTGGTGGCCGTGAGCGAGCCCGACGCGATGCTGATCCGGGATCGGTTCGTCGGCCGGCACGTGGACGTGGTGGACAACGGCGTCGATCGGGATCATTTCGAGGCCGTGCAGCCGGCCCCCGACACCAGAACGATCTTGTTCCTGGGTAGCCTCGATTGGCGGCCGAATCGTGACGCCGTCGAGCTGCTGCTGGACCGGATCTTCCCGGCGGTGCGCACTGCGGAAGCCTCGGCCCGGTTATGCCTGGTGGGACGAAGGCCCCCGGAAGCCCTGGTCAAGCGAGTCCGGGAGTCTGCCGGCGTCGAACTGCATGCGGATGTCCCGGATGTCCGTCCCTTCCTGGCGCAGAGCCGAGTCATGACCGTGCCCTTGCGGATCGGCGGCGGCTCCCGGTTGAAGATCCTGGAGGCGATGGCAGCCGGACTGCCGGTGATCTCGACCCGAGTGGGCGCCGAGGGGTTGGAGTTGGTGCCGGGAGAGCATTACCTCGCGGCCGACGAGCCCGAGGCCATGGCCGATGCGTTGGTGGCTTGCCTCCGGGATCCACGGCCGGCGCAGGCCTTGGCCGCGCGGAGCAGAGCCTTCGTGCTCGATCGTTACAACTGGGATACCCTGGCCGATCAACTCGAGCAGGTCTGGCTTGCCTGCCTCGACAGCTGAGATCCCGACTGATTCCTTCAAGAATGACCGGTCGCCAGAGGAGAAACCGTGTGATGTCCGAATATTCCGCCGAGGCAACCCTGGAAGAGATCGCGCAATTGGAGCCCGGCGATCCCCACTACATGGCGTATGTCGGCCCGCCGACGCAGTACGACTTCATGGGCGCCACGCAGTTCCGCCGACTTTGCGCCCGGGGCCTCCGGGC
>JBKQHM010000244.1:0-11940 GCA_052148775.1 Isosphaeraceae bacterium
CCGGATGCGCCAGGCCGGTCACGGCAACGTGGAGTAGATGACGATATTACCGGCGATCTTCAGGGCGCTCTCGTAGGTGTAGCCCTTGCAGTCGATCCCCGTGTGCCGCTCCAGCGCGCAACCGATGTCGAACTTCGAGTAAATGATGGCCCAGTGGCCGTTGATCTTCACACCCTCGAGCTGCGGGAAACCCTTCCCGCCGCCGGCGGCCTTGGTGTACTGCGAATCCGACAGGTCGAAGCCCACCTTGGTGGTGTAGAGCTCATCGTCCCGGGGGATCGGTACCAAACGACTGTTGGGCAGCAGATCGGCGACGAACTTCCGGAAGGCCGCGTCGAACGCGGCGCTGCCGCACGCGGCGTCGGCGAACAGCGTCCCTCCACCCGGCTCGAGATGCTGCCGGAGGGCCTCCAGATCTTCCCTGGGGAAGGAGACGGATCCACGCCCGTGGAGATAGATGAAGGGATAGTAGATGAGGTTGGGGTCCCGGGGAAACAGGTCTTTCTGGGTGACGACGACGTCGAAGCTGAACGGGGGCTTGCGGAGTGCGTCCATGAGGTTCGGGATGGCCTGGGGCGCGATGTTCCAGTCGCCAGAATGCTTCAGCTTGGCGATCCGCAGGGCGCCTCGCTTCGGCGCGGCCACCTTGATGTCGCGGATCTCACGGACGGTGAGCTTGTCCGCGGGCATCTCGCGGCCCGTGGCGTAATCGATCACGTTCTGACCCACCTTGACGGCATTGATCACGGCGACGTTGTTGGGGTTGTGCTCGGACTGGTTCCAGTAACAGGAGAGATCCGTCGGCGAATAGATGACCACCGTCCGGCAACCGTGCTCGATGCCCCAGAGGGGATGAGACTCGGGGTCCAGCACGTGCTTGGCACGCCAGACCGGATGCTCGGGCAAGAGGGGGTGGAGCTGCAACTCCGGCTCGGGAAAAATCTTCTTCATCAGCTCGCGGAAGCCCTGGTCGAACTCCTTGTCTCCGCAGCAGGCGTCGACGATCAGGAATCCGCCCTGGTCGACGTATTCGCGGATATTCTGCCTGGCCGCGGCGGGGAAATCCGGGGCGCGGTGGCCGTTGAAAAAGATGATCGGCGCCTGGAGCATCTCCTGCAAATTGGCGATCGAGGGGTCGACGACCTGCCAGGTCAGCAGGTTCTTCCAGTCCCGGGAGACCGTCGCGACGATGTTGCGGATATCGTCGGGGTCATGGTTCCAGTCGTTGAGCGGGAGGTGTCGCAGCTTGTTGATGAGCACCGGCGCGCGGCCCTTGGCCAGGAACAGCACGGCGAAGCTCGTCGCCAGGATCGGATTGCCTTCGATCAGGGCACCTTGCCAGTAGCCGCCGATCTTGTCCTGATCGTCCACGAGCCGCTCGGCCCCGAGGCGATACCAGTCGTTGTTGCCGAAGAATCGGATGCCCGCGAGTCGCCCCGCACGCTCCAGCCCGTAGAGATAGTAGAACTTCCATTGTTGCCCGTTGCCGACGTTCGAATCGACGGTGAAATTCCGGGCCAGCCAGTCGATGCCGGCCTGCAAGTTCCGGTTGGCGCCCCCTTTGCCGCAATTCTGGATCGTCTCGCCCTGGAGGTATTCCTGACCCTGGAACCGCCGCATGCCCGCGATGATCAAGCTGGAGACGCCCGCGCAGGTCATGCTCGCGGTCGATGCGGGGGAGTCGGGGGTGTACGCCCAGCTCCCGTCACGCTTCTGGCTCCGCTCCCAGTAGGCCCGCGCCAGGGCCCAGACCTCCGGCTTGACCGGGACGCCCACCTCGCTGGCGGCGTGGAGTCCGAGGAGGGCATACTGGGAATTGGAGTTATCGCCGGGCTTGGCCCGCTTGGAGTCGGAATAACTCCAGGACCCGGGCCAGTCGACCGGGTCGCCCGGTCGGATCTGTGCCCGTTCCAGCCACTCGACGTTGGCGGCGATCCGCAACTGGTCTCGCTCGGGTTCCGCGGCGGCGAACACCATGGTTTGCAGACCGATGGCGTAGGTGCTGCGCAGGTCGTCCGGCCCGAGCCTTCGGAGCAGTTCCAGCGCCTTGCGGACTCCGGGCGTATTGGGCTTTTCCCCGGCCGTAAGCAGGGCGAGGGTGACCAGGCTCGTCGTCCCCGATTTCGCGTCGGCCTCGGCGTCCACCCAGGAGCCGTCATCCCGCTGTTGCTGCTTCAGGTAGCGGACGCCGTCGCGGATGGCCCGTTCCACTTCTTCCCGGGTAACGCCGGCACGGGACGTGGTTCCCGCGGTCGCCGCGACCACGATCGCAAGGGCAAGGATCCACAACCGGCCCGATCGCCTTGTTCCGTGGAACATGGGAGATCCTCCCCGAATTGATGCCGCCCGCGCCCAGAGCCAGACCGTCGTCCACCCATCCAGCATGACATAGCGAGCGGGAGCCCGACAAGATGGAGGCGACGCCTTTGGAAACGCGCGGCCGGGGAGGTCGTCCCAGCTCCGTCAATCGGCATGACCCATCAGGTTGAACATTCGGATCCGTCCACCGTTCTCACGGCCGAAGACCTTCGTTCCATCGGCCGAGGCCAGCAGGGGGGCCGTCGCGAGCCCGTCGCTCACCAATCGGGTCTCCCCGCGATCCGACGCGAGGAATGGCCGTCCGGTCGCGGGATCGAACCGGAGTTCGGCCGCATGCAGCCGTGCCGATTTCGAGCCCTTTCGACGCGAGAGATAGACGAGGCGGACCGTTCCATCGGGCCCGGCGGCCACATTGGGGAGTTGTTCCTGGACGTCCGCCGCAGAGCTCGCCGGGGCGGTCAAGCGACCGGCGGCCAGTATCGAATCGGCCTGGTCATTCATCTCGAGCCACCAGATCTTGGACGCCTCAAAGGACGAATTGGGTCCACTCCGCGCCTGATCGCTCAGGCTGACGATCACCCACTTCCGCAGCCTCGAATCCGACGACCAGATCGGATCGCTCAGCAAGACGCCGCCTACGCCCGGGACCGGGGCTTTCCAGGTCACCGCGATGGGCGAGATCGGAGTGGAGCCGGACTCGGAGTCGATGGAAAGACCGGCGACGACCTCCCTCGCGGGAAGCTGGCAGCGATAAAGCTTGCCGTCTCCGGCGGGGAACAGGATCGTTCGTTCCTGGCCGGGTACGCAGCAGGCATGCCCCGTCGGAAGCATCTCCAGCGGGACCCGGCTGATCACGGCACCATCCGAGAGCCGGAACGATCCCATGCCACAGAAGGCTCCCTCTCCCGGGCTCACCCAGCGACCCACGATCTCCAGGTCACCGCTCGAATCCCGCCAGGGGGAGACGCTCGCGATCGTCCATCGATCCTCTTCCGGCAGGTGAAGGGGCGTACTCCGCCCCGTCGTCAAGTCGACCAGATCGTGCCGGTTAACTCCTGGGCCGAGGTCGGGCAGGGCGCCGTGCATTGGCGGCTCGGCCCGCGGAGACAATAGCTCACGGTGCGAGACCGGCACGCTCCCCGTTGCCCCGATTCCGAGTGCAACGAGGGTCCAGGCCAGGACCAAGGCTGCGAACAGACGTACCAAGGTCATCAAGCTCATCAGCAGGGTATCCTCAAAGAGGGAGACCGCCCGCCGGAATCGTCCGATCGAGATCGACTGATTCGGGCGGTACGCGATCATCTCCCCGGTCGCCGGACCGCTGCCCTGGAAACCGGACAAGCCGGTCCCAGCGCAGCTGGATGCAAATCGGGGAGTGCCGAGAAAGTTCCGACGATCGGTGCCTCTGCTTCGAGGTCCGCAGGTGGCGGGTGCCCTCTCGACCGGGACAGGGTGTCCCGGACGGCAATGGGGAATCGCCGGTTACTCCCGCGAGAGAGGGGACGGGAGTCTTCCCAGGTTTGGAGATCCGGTCTCGATTTTCGTCGGTAGGTCCTGACCCCTAACGAAGAGTTCAGCTCCTACCAGTAAGGGGTAGGCTCATTACAAGCTTCAATGATGCGACCGAGATCGGCCGGCATGCTCGTGATCGAACGAGTTGACCAGTGATTGCAAGTTCCGGGCCAGACCGCCCGAACTCACCGATGGGGGGGCCCTTCGACGACCGAAGACGCCGTCGGGAATCCCGACCTAAACCGTGATGAAACCAAGATTTCGTGGAAGAGAAGGATTCCTGACCGCGAAATCCTCCGAGCCGTGATGGGTAAGGCCAGAGGAGACCCGGCTCTGTGACACCTCCGAGCAGCCTGCCAGGAAACCCGGCAATCCGATCCCGAATCCGGACAGGATCTCGTTCGACGACGCGACGTGCCTCCGAAGCTTCTGGTCGGGCAACCCGGGACGATGCCTATGGTCATCGGCTTTGCGCCTACGGGTCCGTCCGAGTGGGACCGCCAGGCTTCGGTGTCCTTGTATCGAGCGTTTGCGTCGAACTAGAATAGTTCCGTCATCCTGGCCGGTCCGTCAGCCTTCTCGAATGCTCGGCGCGTCCAGTCGGATCTCACGCGGGGGCGTCCCGCGTGGCTTCACACTACCCGTCCGAAGAGAGGTCAGCGTCTCGCATGTCCACGGCCGGCGACCGGATCACGCAGCTCCTTGATGAATTCCGACACTCGCGCGACGTTATGGTCACCGAACTGAACAAGGTCATCATCGGGCAGCGCGACGTCATCGAGCTGATCCTGGCGGCGATCTTCACCCGGGGCCATGTCCTCCTGGTCGGCGTGCCCGGACTGGCCAAGACCCTGATGGTCAGTTCGATCGCGCGGATCCTCGACGTCAGTTTCAAGCGAATTCAGTTCACGCCCGACCTGATGCCCTCGGACATCACCGGGACGAACGTCCTGGAGGAACCCGAGGCGGGTCGCCGGACGTTCCGATTCGTCGCCGGACCGATCTTCGCCAATATCCTCCTGGCCGACGAGATCAACCGGACGCCTCCCAAGACCCAGGCGGCGCTGCTCCAGGCCATGCAAGAGCGCGAGGTCACCGTCGGCCAGGAGACCATGCACCTCCCCGACCCGTTCTTCGTGATCGCCACCCAGAACCCGATCGAGCAGGAGGGAACCTATCCGCTCCCCGAGGCCCAGCTCGACCGGTTCATGTTCGACGTCCGCGTCGGCTATCCTACGCTCGACGAAGAGAAGAAGATCCTCCTGGCCACGACCAAGGGAGAGATCCCCGACCTGAAGAAAGTGCTCTCGGGCAAGGCGATCGTCAACCTACAAAAGCTGGTCACGTCCGTCCCGGTCTCGGAGTACACGGTGGATTACGTGACCCGCCTGGTGCGAGCGACCCGGCCGGCCGACGAGAAGTCGCCCCAGTTCATCAAGGAGCTGGTCGATTACGGCGCCGGGCCGCGCGCCGGCCAGAACCTGATCCTGGCCGGCAAGGCCATGGCCGCCATGGATGGCCGCTTCAGCGTCTCGCTCGACGACATCCGCAAGGTCGCGGTGCCCGTACTGAGGCACCGCATCAACACGAATTTCCAGGCGCAGGCCGAAGGCCAGTCGACCGAGTCGCTCGTCAAGCGGCTCGTCAGCGAGATCAAGGAACCCGAGCCGCCCAAGTACGAGCGCCCCGTTCGCTGAGCGGGGCAGCCCGGCTTCTCTGGACTTTTCCAGGCGAGGAGACCCTCTCCAAGGCGATCCAGCAACCGGTGCTCCGGCTCGCCCCTCATGACCAGGAGCGGAGCGTCAGCACCGAAGAATTCGGCGAGGCCGAATATGCCGAGCCCTGGAAATACGAGCGAGAGCAGGGGAGGTTGGTCGTCATGCCGCCCGACGGAGCAGGGGACGATCGATGTTCGGAGCCGGTCCGCGACCACCTGGGAGCTTACCGGCTCGCCCACCCCGAGCGGGTGGACGAGGTCGTCTCGGAGGCATGGGTCCGCATCAATGACGGCACGGACCGCATCGGCGATATCGGCGTGTTCCTCGCCGGAAAACGATCGACCCTCCAACGTCCGGACCGCGTCCCCGAGCTGATGTTCGAAGTCGTCAGCCCCGATCGCGAATCTCGCGAGCGAGATTATGTGAGTAAGCGAAAAGAATATCAACTCATCGGCGTTCTCGAATACGCCATCCTCGACCGGCTCCGGCGTCGGATGACCGTCTACACCGCGAAGCCGCGGGGATACCGCAAACACGTCCTTCGTCCTGGGGATACTTACACGAGCCCCCTCCTGCCGGGGAATGCGATCCCATTAGCGGGTATCCTCTGATCAGGCGAAGCGCTCAGGGCCCCATCCGGCGCCTGGTGCGGGTCTACCACTCCCCGCCCTCATATCGAGGAATCCGTAAAGAGCCGGGGCGATGTGAGTGTGTCACAAGAAACCGGGTTGATCGGCGGTGTCCGCTCGCGGCGAGGGCCCTCCTGGGGGCTTCGCCGGCAGGAGCCGGCTCGACCCCAGCCACACCTGCCGAGACCGGGCGACCCTCGGGTGGCTGGGTCGGAGCCCGAAGGGCGGAGCTTCCAGGCGTGCCAGCCAGGAAGGGCTGGGCTCCACGGTTCTTGCCCGGCTTCTTTTCGATAGCATCGGCGACATCCGGTTTTTTCCGGAAGTGTCGGAGCTTCACGCTGGCTTAAGGTAGGCCGCCGTACAATCCTGCCAGACGGTCGGGATGAAGTCGCGGCCTATGATCGCCCAAGTTGCGGAAGAACGCCTCGAATTCGGACATGAAGTTCACAAGGAGACTCACAGATGAGCGTAATTGCAATGGCGCGCCAGCTCCTCTTCGGGGCGGCGCTGTTGGTCCCTGCGCTGGCCATGGCGCAACCGCCGGGGGGACCCAATGACGGACCGCCCCCGGGCCGTGGCCGTCCGGGCGGTCCGGGCGGCGGTCCGGGCGAGGACGGTCCTCGGCATCCGGTTCCGC
The DNA here is from genome assembly GCA_052148775.1 of Isosphaeraceae bacterium. Lineage (GTDB taxonomy): Bacteria > Planctomycetota > Planctomycetia > Isosphaerales > Isosphaeraceae > CAVZRC01. The sequence continues at coordinate 6,816 of JBKQHM010000244.1, forward strand.
CCATCATGGCGGCCCTCGACACCAATCGCGACGGCCGGCTCTCGCCGGAGGAAATCCGCAACGCGGTGGCCGCGATCCAGTCGCTCGACCACAACCAGGACGGCATTCTCGACCGTTCGGAACTCGAGCCGCGCGGCGGCCCGGGCGGCCCCGATGGTCCTCCGGATGGACCGCCCCGGGGTGGTCGATTCGGCGGACCGGCGCCGGGCGGCCCCGACGGCCCACCGGGCGGACGGCCCCCGGGTGCTGGCCGCGGTCGACCCGAGATCGGGCATGTCCTGCCGCCCTTCGTCCGAGCGCAACTGACGTTGACCGAACGCCAAACCAAGCAGATCGCCGACCTCGAGAACGTCGTGAAAGGGAAACTCGAGTCGATCCTGACCCCGAGACAGCTTCGGCAAGTGCGGGATGCCCTGAATCGCGGACCGGGCGGCCGTGGGCCGGGCGGACCGGGCGGCCGTGGGCCGGGCGGGCCTCCGGATGACGAGGACGACGCACCGCCTGTCCGCCCCCAGCGCCCCCGGCAATAGCGAGCAACTCCTATGTTCCTGCACCATCTCCGGGGTGGCCCGCGTGTCGCCCCGGAATTCGTTCTCTTGAGTGGCGGTGAATCGCAATCCCTAACCATCGATCCTCGAAGCCAACCCCGATGGAGCCGCTAGCCATGCCCGAACGCCGACCGGCACCTTACCGCCTCTGGATGGCGTACCTGTTCGTCGCCAGTATCTTGCCCACCCCGCTCTCGGCCGATGAACCGACCGCCGGGAAAACGCCCAGGAAGCCCCCGGCACCCGCCGTGCTCGACTCGGCCGACGGCCTCAAGCCAATCGGCGGTCGCTGGTACATCCGCGAGGGCAAACCGGCCACCTATGTGTTCAAGGACGCCGACAACTACGTCGACCTCTTCGGATATCACCTGGCCGACGCGAACAACGACGGCATCCCCAACCTGTCGATCCGCCACGACGACAAGGCACTGATCATCGACAGCCAGGGCTATCCCAACCACCCGACGGCGATCTTCCCGAACAGCGGCAATCCGAACCGGATTCGCGTCCAGGACTTCCATTTCCGCCTGCCGATCGAGCCGAAGCTGGCGGCCTCGATCACGCGGGTGCCCATGGGGCCGATCGGGATGGCGCTCAACGGGGTGGTCTTTTTCAACCCCTTCGAGGCCGGCGGCATGAACGCCATCGAGGGCTACTCCGAGGTCTGGCTCGACTCCTGCTGCGGCCACCCGGAGCAGCGCGGCGTCTATCACTACCACAAGTATCCGAGCTGCGTGAAATCCCCATTCGCCGACGACGCACGACGGCACTCGCCGGTGCTCGGATTCGCATTCGACGGCTTCCCCGTGTATGGACCCTATGAGAAGGCCGGCGTGATGGCCAGGGACCTCAAGGGCGAACGCGCCCTCGACGTCTGCAACGGCCACACCGATCCCGATCGCGGCTACCACTACCATGTCACTCCGGGCCGCTTCCCGTATATCATCGGTGGCTACGCCGGCGTCCCCGAGCCGAGCAATAGCCACCTGCTCCGGCGCGGTACCCCCGACGCGATCGTGGACAACGCCGATCGCTCGACCGTGCGATCGTTCGGCATCCGCTCGGTAACCCCCGGCAACGCGTCGCGCGGCAAGACGCACACCCTGCGGTTCGTCCTCGAGCCAACGGGCCGCGGCGGGGTGCCTGAGGGCGTGCCGAGCTGGGTTCAGGTTGGCCCGTACGAGGCGTCGGAGGTCACCCGCGAGGGAAACACGATCCTGGCCGAGATCGCCGTCGCGGCCGACGCCCCGGTCGGCGTCCTGCTCGACGCCCACATCGAATTCGGCCGGGCTGGCTCGGGGTTGGTGCGGGTGTTCAAGAAGGACGATGCTTTCCGGGTGGTGCCTTGAGCGAATGAGGGCGTTCGACCGTGCGCGTGCTGGTGATCGAAGACGAACCCGACCTGCTCCAGGCACTCGTGCAGGCGCTGCGCGAGGAGGGGTACGCCGCCGACCAGGCTCTCGACGGCCGGGAGGGGCTATTCAAGGCCGAGGGCTGCGAATACGAGGCGATCGTGCTCGACCTGATGCTCCCCGGCATCGAGGGCCTCGAGGTCCTGAGGCGGCTACGGAAGAGCAGCAAGACGCCGGTGCTTATCCTCACGGCACGGGATGGCGTGGGCGACCGCGTGAAAGGGCTCGACGCCGGCGCCGACGATTACCTGGTCAAGCCGTTCGCCCTCTCCGAACTGCTGGCCCGCCTCCGCGCCCTGATCCGCCGCAGCGCGGGCATCGCCGATCCGGTGATCCGCATCGGCGACGTCGCGATCGACACCTCGGCGCGGATCGTCACGCGAGACGGCGTCGAAGTACCGCTCACGGCCCGCGAGTATGCCCTCGTCGAATTGCTCGCCATCTACCGCGGCAAGCTGATCACGCGCACCATGATCTACGACAGGCTCTTCGGCGACGACGACGATTCGCTCTCGAATGTCGTCGAAGTGCACGTCTCCCACATCCGCAAGAAGCTCGGCAAGGACTTCATCCAGACCCGTCGCGGCCAGGGCTACCAGGTCGACGGGAGTGGGGGCGACGATGTTTAGGTCGCTACGCTGGCGGCTCCAGGCCTGGCACGCCCTGATCTTGCTGCTCGTGGTGGCGGGATTCGGCGGGGTCCTGTACGCCGAGATGCGACGATCGCGATTCGATGAGATCGACGCCGAGTTGCTGTCCGCCGCTCGGGTCCTCGAAGGGGTCCTCCGGGCACTCCCACCAGCCGGTCTCGACCCGGAGTCGGATCGTCCGCCGCACCCGCGTCGGCGCCTTCCGCCACGGCCGGATGGCCCGCCCGGGAACCGTCCGGCGCGTCCCGAGGAGACCGGGCCGATTGGATTCGCCTTACCACCACCGGGAGGGCCGGGATTCCCCGGCGGTCCACCGCCGGGACGCATGCACCCGCCCCGAGACCCGGGTCCGCCGGGCCAGCATTTGATGCCAACCCACGCGACTCGGATCGTGCCGAGGCCATTCAGCCTGCCGAATTCGTTGATGGAGCGATATAGCGAGTGGGGCGAGGCGCCCTACTTCGTCGTACGCGGCGCCGACGGTGCGGTACTCCGCGCCGATCCGTCCAATATCGCCCGAGAAGTCCCGCCAGACCCGGCCGTCGGTCGATGGTACGAATCGCACTCGCGCAATCGTGGCCGGCTCCGCGAGGTCACGCTGCTCGGCCCGGGGCGGTCGACGATCCTGGTCGGCCGGTCGATCCATCACGAGCTGGACGGGCTCCGGCGGATGGCGTGGCGGCTCGGACTCACCGGACTCGGCGTCTTCGCCGCCGGCCTGGTGGGAGGCTGGTGGCTATCGTCCCGTGCCGTGCGGCCGATCGTCGCGATGAGCGAGACGGTCTCGGGGATCAGTGCCAACAGCCTGTCCCGCCGGCTCGACCTGGACGGCGTCGATAGCGAGCTCGGTGGACTGGGCGCCTTGATCAACACGATGCTCGGACGGCTCGAGGACGCCTTCGCGCGGCAGGTGCGGTTCACGGCCGACGCGTCGCACGAACTACGGACGCCGCTGGCCGTGATCCTCTCGCAAGTCGAGCTGGCACTCTCCCGACCGCGCGAGGGCCCGGCCTATCGCGAATCGCTCGAAGCCTGCGGTCGCGCCGCCCGTCGCATGACCTCGCTGGTCGAGGACCTGCTGACGCTCGCGCGTGCGGATTCCGGCAAGCTCGAGCTCCGCGTCGAGCCGATCGACTTCTCCCGGATCGCCGAGTCGAGCGTCGCGCTGCTCGAGCCGCTCGCCGGGAAGCGACGAATTCGCATCCGGCTTCAGACCAGCCCCGCGCCCATGAAGGGTGATCCCGAGCGGCTGGGGCAAGTGATCACCAACCTGCTGAGTAACGCCATCCAGTACAACCGCGAGGGCGGCGAGATCGTCGTCTCCGTACGCCACGACGAGGACTCGGCAATCGTCGTCGTGGAAGACTCCGGAGTGGGAATCCCCGAGAGCGAGCTCCCGCTCATCTTCGACAGGTTCCATCGAATCGACACCGCGAGGTCGCGGCAGTCGGGAGGCAGCGGGCTGGGACTGGCGATCTGCCGGAGTATCGTCGAGGCCCACGGCGGCACGATTCGCGTGGAGAGCGTCATCGGTCGCGGTTCCCTCTTCACCGTGGCAATCCCTCGCGGGAGCATCCTGGTATGATCGGCTCGCGTCGGAACCATTCGGTCGTTGATGGCTCGCCGACGATCGAACGGAATGAGACCCCGGCTCGAGTCCGCACCCGAGGCCACTCGCGGCGCCCCTTTTTTTCGTTACAATAATGGACTCGCCAACGGATTCGAGCCCGACATCGCGGACCGGACGGCAGGAAAGCCCCTGTCCGACGAGCTGGGCCTTGAGTTATCCATCGTGAATCTCGAGGATCGACGATCATGAGCCGACTTTGCCGCGCATCCGCCCTCCTGACGGCCTGCTTCGTGCTTCCTGCATTCGCGCGGGCCGACGCGATCGAGGTCAGGCCGGAGGATCATATTGCGATCGTCGGCAACACGCTCGCCGACCGATTCCAGCACGACGGCTGGCTGGAGGCCGGTCTGCACGCGCGATTCCCCGGGCACAAGCTCGTCATCCGCAACCTCGGCTTCTCCGGCGACGAATTGACCCTCCGGCTCCGCTCGGCCGACTTCGGTACCCCCGACCAGTGGCTGACCCGCACGAAGTCCGACGTCGTCTTCGCGTTCTTCGGGTACAACGAGTCGTTCGCCGGCAAGGACGGCCTGGAGGCGTTCAGGAATGACCTCGACGCCTTCGTCAAGCACACCCTGTCACGGAAGTACAACGGCACGTCGGCCCCCCACCTGGTCCTGTTCTCGCCGATCGCCATGGAATCGCCGCGAGGCCGGGACCTGCCGGACGCCTCGGCCACGAACGAGCGATTGAAGCTCTACACCGCGGCGATGGCCGAGGTTGCCAGGGCCGAGGGCGTTACCTTCGTCGACCTATTCAGCCCGACACTCTCCCTGTACGAGAAGTCCGCCGATCCGCTCACGATCAACGGGGTACACCTGAATCACGAGGGCAACCGACGACTCGCCACGATAATCCTCGACCGCGTGGTCCCCGTCGCCAAAG
>JBKQHM010000245.1:0-10431 GCA_052148775.1 Isosphaeraceae bacterium
GTCGACCACCCCCCGAAAGTGCCTCTCCGACAACCCCGCCAGCCCATAAAACCGTAAAACCCGCGAGGTCGAGGCCTTGAATCCGTCTTGGCTTCTCAAATACCGCCGAGTTGCGGAACTGCTGCGCCGAGTCGCTGGGCCTTTGACAACCGTGAAGAGTTTGGTAACATGTTTAGTTCGACTCCCGCTGATGTCGCTCTTGCATGATTCGAGAGACCTCCGGACCGGCCTTGATGCCGTCCAGCTTGTTATCGCGGATCGAGTCGGATGAGGCCCGTGGACATTGCGTCCGCGGGTTGGGTAGGGTCTGGGAGAGATGCTGGCATGCCCGAAATGATGACCACCGACGTCCGAGCGATCATGGACCGCTCCCCATTCGACGTCGCCGCAGTGGCCGACCTGCGTGAAGTGCTCAATCGCGATCCGTCCCGATATCGCACGCTGCGCGAGGCGGTGGCGAATATCCGGGATCGGCAGAAGGCAGAGAAAGAGAGCAAGCCCGAGACCCACCTCCGCCTGGGGGTGGGCGAGGTCCTGCTCGGTCGTTACCAGGCCGGGCTCGAGCAGCTCAAGAAAGCCGGCGACATCGGCATGGCGTACTTTTTCCGCGGTCTCGCGCTCGAGAACCGGCAACTTTACGAGTACGCCGCCGAGGCTTTTGCCCAAGCGGTCAGCCATGGCTATGACCCCAAAAACGCCGAGTTACACCGCGCCGGGGTGCTGCGTCGTGCCGGCCAGATCGAGGAGGCCAGGAAGATCCTCGCCGAATACGAGAAGCATGGCGGTTCCTCCGCCGAGTATCACTTCCAGAAGGGATGCCTGATCGCCGTCGAGGGCGAACTGGCGGTGGCCGCGGCCGAGTTCGAAAAGGCCCTCAGCCTCGACCGAGAGCATAACGGTGCCCTGTTCGAACTCGCTTACATCAACGATCTTCATGGGAATGACGACGTCGCGGTCGAGTATTACAAGCGATGCACGGAACGTCCGCCGGTACCCCTGGCCGCGTGGGTCAACCTCGGCATCCTCCACGAGGATGAGATGAGGTTTCGCGACGCCGAGCAATGCTACCGGCAGGTCCTTGCCCACGAGCCCAACCATCCCCGTGCCCGGTTGTTCGTCAAGGACTGCCAGGCCAGCAAGGGGATGTACTACGACGAAGAGGCGGAGCGCGGTTACACCGTACTCAAGCAGCTCCACGAGATCCCGGTCACCGACTTCGAGCTCTCGGTGCGTAGCCGCAATTGCTTGCGCAAGATGAATATCCGCACGCTGGGCGATCTGACGCGGACGACCGAGACGGCGCTGCTCTCCAGCAAGAACTTCGGCGAGACGTCGCTGGCCGAGATCAAGGAGATGATGCAAGCCAAGGGCTTGCGGTTGGGTATGGCCCTCGAGGGGAGCGAGCGTGGCGGCCAGGATCATCGGATCGAACCACCGCAGGAAGTCGCCCCCGAGATGCAAGCCATGCTGGCAAAGCCCATCGGCGACCTCAACCTCTCGGTTCGCGCACGAAAGTGCCTGAACAAGCTCAACATCCAGACCCTGGGCGATCTGCTCAAGCATACCGGGGACGAGCTGCTCGAGTGCAAGAACTTCGGGATCACCTCCTTGAATGAGGTCCGTGACAAGCTGACGTCAATGAACCTGAAGCTCAAGAACGACTGAACGAGTGGCGATCGGCCAGCGGCGAGATCGAACCGGACCCCTCGCGTCGCTGGCCGTTCATCCGCGGAGTTCCAGGACACCTCCGATTGTCCATCGGCATCGACACCGAGGCGGGATCGACGACCCGCCTCCCAGTTCGCTTTCAATGCAGGGCCAGCGATCCGAACTCGTCGGCCCGGACGGGCCTGCTGGAGACCGCCCACGGCTCGCTGGAGACCCCCGCCTTCATGCCGGTGGGCACCCAGGCCACCGTCAAGGGGATCGTCCCCGACCAGCTTCGGGACGCAGGATCACGCATGATCCTGGCGAATACGTATCACCTGGCACTCCGGCCCGGCGAGGAAGTGGTCGCCGCGATGGGCGGGCTGCATCGCTTCATGGGCTGGGACGGTCCGATCCTGACCGATTCGGGTGGCTTTCAGGTTTTCAGCCTGGCCGCACGTAGCCGCATCTCCGACATGGGCGTGACTTTTCGGTCTCACATCGACGGCCGGCTGCTGGAGTTGACTCCCGAGCGGGCCATGGCCATCCAGCAAGCCCTGGGGGCTGACGTGGCCATGTGCCTCGATCATTGTCCGCCGCTGCCAGCCCTGAAGGCGACCATCGCCGAGGCGGTCTCCCGGACGATCGACTGGGCGAGGCGGTGCAAGGAGGCCCACTCGCGACCGGACCAGGCGCTCTTCGGCATCGTCCAGGGGGGCTCGCACGCCGATCTCCGCTCCGAGTGCGCCGAGGCATTGCTCGCCATGGAGTTCGACGGCTACGCGGTGGGTGGCGTGAGCGTTGGGGAAGGACGGGATGAGGTACGCCAGGCCCTGGCCGCGACGACGCATCTCCTGCCGGCCGATCGGCCTCGATACCTGATGGGCGTCGGACGGCCCCAAGATATCCTCGACGCCGTGGCCACGGGGATCGACCTGTTCGATTGCGTCATGCCGACCCGCAATGGCCGGAACGCAACCTGTTTTACTGATAGAGGTTTCGTAAAATTGCGTAACGCCGCACACCGAAACGATCCCCGCCCGATCGAGGAGGGCTGCGATTGCCTCGCCTGCCGGCGATTCAGCCGCTCGTATCTGCGGCACCTCTTCATGGCCAAGGAGATGCTTGGGCCGATCCTGGCATCCATCCACAACCTGAGATACCTCCATCGGCTGACCGGTCGGATTCGCGAGGCGATCTCGGCGGGCCGGTTTGTCCAGTTGCGATTGGAAGTCCTTGAAGCTTTAGGACCATAGGCGTTAGAGTGCAGTCAGAGGTCCGGCGGTCCCAGGTGCGACATCCCCCTCGACATTGACCCGCCGGACACCACGACTTTACTCACCATGCGCCGGTCATTCTTGATGGATTTGCTCAATGTCCGAACTCCTCCTCAGTCTGCCGTTGGTCTTTGCCCAGGATGCCGGAAACTCCAGTTGGTTTCTGCCGTACGTCATTGTACCGATCGTGATCGTCTATCTGATGATCATCCGGCCTCAGAAGAACCAGGATCAGAAGCGTCGTGCCATGCTGGACGCGATGAAGAAGAACGACAAAGTCCTGACGAATGGCGGCATGTACGGCACGGTGATCTCCGTCGACGCGACCCAGGACCGGGTGGTCCTGCGGATCGACGACGAAAAGGGGGTCAAAGCCACGTTCGCGAAGTCGGCGGTGGCCCGGGTCATCGAGGCGAAGCTGGACGGCTCGACGGAATCGTAGGCGGAAGCCGCACCGCGCGGGGCGGGGAAGCGGACGTGAGAATCAGACAAAGGTAGCGCGTCGAAAACACTTGGCATTCGGCTGCTGTCGGGGGCGACGATCGCCGGCCGAGGGAATCGGGCGGGGCGGACACGCCGGGCAGGAGGGACGAGCATGAGAGATTTCCTGTGGAGGTTCGCTCTGATCGGGGGCTTCACTGTGGCGGGGTTGGCGGCCATCTGGCCCCCGTCTCAGAAGCTGAAGCTGGGTATCGACCTGTCGGGCGGAACGATCCTCGTCTATGAGGTGGACACATCGAACCTGCCCCCCGGCTTCAACATGGACGAACTGGTCTCGGCGCTGAAGAAACGAGCGGATCCGGAGGGGGTGAAAGAAATCCCGATCCGCAAGATCGGCAACCACCGGATCGAGATCATCCTCCCGCAGGCGAGTGATGCGGAGGTTGAAGAAGTCAAGAAGATGCTCGTCGACGTCGGGGCGCTGGAGTTCCGGATCCTCGCCAATCGCAAGCACGATGAAGATGTCATGGCGCGAGCGTTGGGATCCGGCGGACTGACGAAGCCGCCATCGCGGTACCGATGGGCTCGCCTCGGCGAGATCTCGACCGGCACGAATCCCTCGGTGAAGCGCGAAAGCCTCACCGATCCCCAGCAGACATGGAAGAAGGATCTCTACGCGGGTACCGAGGTCTACCTGACCGGCAAGGACTCCCTCGGGACTGAGAGTACCGAAGCGATCCGCGTGCGGCGCAACACGGCGAACTCGTTGTATCTGGACAAGCCGACTACCTTGAAGTCGGTCGCGTCGTATCGGATCGAGTACAACCCCAGTCGGATTCGCGGCGGCGATCCCAGCCGGCCCGATCCGAGCGACCCGATCATCCGCGAGGAGAAGGTCGCGCCGGGGCGGACCGAGACCTGGATCCTCTACAACCTCGACCGGCCCGGCCAGGAAGTGACGGGCAAGTACCTGAGGCAGGTCCGGCCCGACTACGACGAACGGCTCCAGCCCGCCGTCCGCTTCGAGTTCAACCTCCCCGGGGCCCGCCGGTTCGGCACGCTGACCCGCGAGCATCTCCCCGAGGAAGGGGACAAGTTCAAGTACCAACTGGCGATCCTGCTGGACAACCTCGTGATGTCTGCCCCGGTGATCAACTCGGAGATCCGCGACTCGGGGATCATCGAAGGGGGACCGCAAGGCTTCAAGCCGAAAGACGTCGAACACCTGATCAACGTGCTCCGGGCGGGAAGCCTGCCAGCGAGCCTGAATCCGACGCCGCTCCAGGAGGAGAAGGTCGGGCCCACCCTCGGCGAGGACACGATCGCCAAGGGCATCCGCGCCATCTGGGTCTCCATGCTGGTCGTTCCGGTCTTCATGCTGGTCTATTATCGATTCGCCGGAGCGGTCGCGACCCTCGCCCTGATCGTGAACATGATCCTCCTCATCGGGTCGATGGCCTTTATGCAGGCCACCTTCTCCTTGCCGGGGCTGGCCGGTCTGGCGCTGACCATCGGTATGGCCGTCGATGCCAACGTGCTGGTCTTCGAGCGGATGCGCGAAGAGAAGGAGCGTGGAGCCAGCCTGGCCCAGCAGATCCGCAACGGGTTCAACCGGGCGTGGGTCACCATCTTCGACTCGCACGTCACCAACTTCCTCGCCGCAGTCGTGCTCTACATGGTCGGAACCGAGGAGGTCAAGGGCTTCGCGCTGACCATGATGATCGGCATGGCCTGGAACCTATTCACGGCCGTCTTCATGTCGCGGGTCATCTTCGAGTGGTTCTTCTCGAAGGGATGGCTCAAGGACGTGAGGATGTTGAAGATGATGGGGAAGACCAACATCGACTTCATCGGCCCGCGCTACTACTGCATGGCCGGGTCGCTCATCTTGATCGTGCTCGGGTTGATCGCGACCTACATTCGCGGGCCGTCGATGTTCAACATCGACTTCACCGGCGGGTCGCTGGTCACCATCCGGCTCAACGAGGACGATCCCAGCGTCAAGGCCTTGTCCGGCTCCGAGTCGAAGCTCGCGGAGATGGTGCGCGACAAGGCGAGGGCCCTCCCCGACGTGACCGTCGAGAGCCTACGCGTCACCGGCGACAAGAGCCTCGCTCGCTTCAATATCCGCACGACCGAACAGGATCTCGAGAAGGTCAAGACGGCGATCCTGGAAGCGTTCGCGACGAGCCTGGCCCGCGTCGAGATGACCGCGCAGGAAGGTAAGCCGATCCCGACCGTGGCGGCGGACGCCGGCAAGACGGCGAGCGAACCGACCTCGCGATTCGCGGGGGGCCGCGTGTACGAGCTCGACTTCAACACGACGGCGTTCAACAGCAAGGAACAATCGGCGCCGGAGGTCGTGTCGTCGGAGTTCTCCAAGGTCCTGACCCAGGACAAGATTGCCAATCCCGAGACGCGGTTCGAGATCAAGCTGGCACCGACCGTCGATGCGGAAAGCAAGGCCAAAGGGACGGCGACCGGGACGCGATTGATCCTCCGCACGGACCTCGAGCCGGATGTCGCCAAGCAGGAGCTCGCCAAGCTCAAGGACTCGCTCGCGAACAACCGCGACCTGCTCTTCGAGAGGATCGTGAATTTTGGTAGCACCGTGGCCGGAGAGACGCGAAACCTGGCCCTGGTCGCCACCGTGGCGAGCTGGCTCATCATCATCGGCTATCTCTGGTGGCGATTCCATTCGTTCACATACGGCTTCGCGGCCGTGCTTGCTGTGGTCCACGACGTCCTGATTACGCTGGGTGCGATCGCGGTCAGCTACTGGCTGGCCATGATCCCCGGCGTGAGTACTTTCTTCCAGATCGATCAGTTCAAGATCGACCTGCCAATCGTCGCCGCCTTCCTCACGCTGATCGGATTCTCGGTCAACGACACGATCGTGATCTTCGACCGGATCCGCGAGATCAAGGGGAAGACGCCGAACCTGAGCAACAAGATGGTCAACGACGCGATCAACCAGACGCTGAGCCGGACGATCTTGACGTCGTTCACGGCGTGGCTCGTCGTGGTGATCCTGTACTTCTTCGGCGGCGAGGGCCTGCACGGATTCTCGTTCGCGCTCGTCGTCGGCTTCCTGAGCGGGACGTATAGCACGGTCTACATCGCCACGCCGATCCTGATCGACTTCGAGGCGACCAAGCCGGGGCCGCCCGTCAAGGCCGGCAAGAAGATGGCCACCGTCCGGTCATGAAGCGAGATCTATGAGCATCAACGATCGCAGTTGATTCGAAGTCCCTCGGGAAGCCGGGTGTTGCCGAGATCGGGGCAACACCCGGCTTTGTCAATTCATGGGCGGAGGACCTGTCCCCCGTAAAGCCGGTGCTGCTGAGCGTCATCGTCAAGGCAGAGGGCGCCGTCGGGGTCGATGCCGCACCCACGACCGGAGACGATCCGCGTACCCTGATCGACGCTCACCCATCGATCGCGAAGCAGGTCCAGCTCGCTCCATCGTCTCGACAAATCGGTGTCACCCTCCACCAACCGAATCAGCGCCCTTTCGAACTGACGAAGGATCTCCGAGAGAATCCGCGGGAGCACCGATTCGTCCAGCCCTGACGAGTGCATGGATGCGAGGCTCGTGGCCACCTCTCGAACCTCGGGTGGAGCGCTGGAGAGGTCGGTAAGCACGTTGAGGCCGACGCCGATCAGGATCCGATGCCCTCCGTCCGTCTCGATCCGCTCGGGCAGGATGCCCCCGAGCTTCCGGCCCTCGGCTTCGAGGTCGTTCGGCCATCGAATACCGAGGGAACTCGAGCCGAGCCCTAGCTCGTCCAGGGCATCGATCACGGCGACGACCGTCGCCAGGGCGATCTTCGCTTCCGACTCGATGTTGAGGCGGTGCGCCGTCGGATCGATCGCCAGGGTAAATGTCAGGCTCCCGGTGTCCGACCACCACGAATGGCTACCGCGCCCGCGTCCTCGAGTTTGACGCCTGGCCCAGACTGCCATCGGCAATTCGACCGACTCGCCTCGAACCAGTTCCGATGCGAGATCGCTGGTCGAGTCGACCTGCTCGTACGCATTGAACGTCCTGACAAACGGCCACGGATCGATTCGTTGCACATGTATGGTAAGTGGTGGGACCACGGCTCTCTGCTCGGCTAAGAAGGCGGAACTCTTGGATATCAGGCCAGTTGCTACGCGTCATGGGGCGACTACGGTACAGTTCCACCAGATACCCGACATGAGCCCGATTTGTTTGTCGGGAAATGGCGCCTAGTCCGAAGTATCCCCGACGAACCAGCAAATACGGATGCCATATCTATCATATCGTGGCCTATGGCTTACGACTGTGTCCAGTTACGCGGCTGTTGGCCGGCGAAACAATCGCTGCGAGGTTCGCGGGCGATGGCGTATATTGTAAGATAGTGGGTTATGATTCGAGCCGCCATCAACGGAGGAACGCGATGCCAGGTTTTAAGTCAAATGGTGACGGCATGGACAAAGCCGTCCCGAATCGGCAATCCGTAAGAAAGTCTGCTCCATCCCCGGATTTGATCTGCCGGGAGTACGCGGGGAAATACGTCGCCTGGGCACCGGACGGGCTTCGAATCGTCGCCGTCGGGAGCAGTTTCGAAGTCGCTGAGCGCAAAGCTGCGAAGGCTGGGTATCCGAAGGTAGCGGTGGCGCGGATTCCAAAGGGGCGGACGATTAACTCGTAGATCGTTTTGAGGGATTCCTCTCCGTGCGCTTCTCGTATCTCGAGCGCGAAGTCGATCCTTTGCCCGGCATTCCTGGGTCGGACAGGGAATGGGAACCGCAAATCACGGTTCGTGTCGGAGGGGCGACGAGCTTGCAAATCGTTCCGGGCCTGGTAGATACCGGGGCCTCCATCACGCTCATCCCCTTGCGTTATCTTGAGAGGCTGGGCATCGAGCCGCTGGGAACGATCACACTCTCCACAGTCGGCGGCCCTATCACAGTTCGTCTCGCTCGTGTTGACCTGGAATTACACTCGTCGCGAACGATCCACGCATGGTCTGCACTCGTCGGTTTCGCCGCGCGGCGAGAGCGAGCTCTTTGGGGCAGATCGGCTTCCTTGAATACTTCTTGGCAACGTTCAACACACAACGTCACCACTTGATCTTGCGTTCCAACGGGAGCTTCCCATCGCCGCTATATAGCGATCGGTAGGATTCACAATTCGCATCCCGTCGGGTCGGCTACTCTGCGCTCAGCTTGATCAGCATCTCTCCCGTCTTGACCTGGTGCCCGACGGCGACGAGGACTTCCACGACCCGGCCCGGGCGCTCGGCGTAGATCGTGGTCTCCATCTTCATTGCCTCGATGGAGAGCAGCTTCTGGCCCTTACGGACCCGGTCGCCGACCGAGACTCCGACGCCGACGATCAGGCCGGGCAGGGGGGCGCCGATCTGGTTGGGGTCGGCGGGGTCGGCCTTGAGGGTCTCTCGCACCGAGGAAGCGAGCGAACGGTCGGCGACCTCGACCTCACGCGGCTGGCCGTTGAGCTCGAAGAACACCGTGCGATGGCCGTCGGCGTGCGGCTCGCCCACGGCGAGCAGCTTGACGATCAGCGTCTTGCCCGGCTCGATCTCCACCAGGTGCTCGACGCCCGGGTCGGGCCCGAAGAAGAAGATCGAGGTCGGCAGGATCGAGGTGTCGGAATACGTGCGTTCGTGCGTGGCCAGGTCGGGGAAGACCCGGGGATAGAGCAGGAAACTCAATGCATCCCGGTCCGTGGCCGGGTGGCCGATCAGCGACGATGCCTTGTCTCGTGCCGCGATCATGTCGGCGGGGGGCAGGTTGGCGCCCGGTCGGTCGGTGAGCGGCGGTCGGCCCTTCAGGACCCTCGCCTGCAAGGCGGGCGGGAAGCCGCCAGGGGGCTGGCCCAGCCGTCCCTCGACGAACTCAACAACGCTTTCCGGGAACGCTAGCTCGCGCTGGGGGTCGAAGACGTCGTCGGGGGTCAGGTTGTTCGCGACCAGGAACAGGGCCATGTCGCCCACGACCTTCGAGCTCGGTGTCACCTTGACGATGTCGCCGAAGAGCAGGTTGACCTGCGAATAGGCCGCACACACCTCGTGCCATCGAGCGTCCAGACCCAGGGCCTTGGCCTGCTGGTACAGGTTGGAATACTGGCCGCCGGGCATCTCCAGCTCGTAGAGGTCGGCCGCGGGAGACTTCGGACCCGACTCGAACGGCGCATAGAGCTTCCGGACCTCTTCCCAGTACCGGCTCATCTCGATCAGGGCCTTCGGGGAGACTCCCGACTCGCGCGGCGTGAATCGCAGCGACTCGACCAAGGCGTTCAGGCTCGGTTGCGACGTGAGGCAGGCCATCGAGGCGACGGCGCCGTCGGCGATATCCAGGCCGACGTCGGCACCGCGCAGCACGCTCGCGGCCTGGGCGCCGCCGATGTCGTGGGTGTGGAAGTGGATGGGGACGCCGACTTCCTCGCGCAGGGTCTTGATCAGCCGGTCCGCGGCCGCCGGCTTGCAAAGACCGGCCATGTCCTTGATCGCGATCAGGTTCGCGCCGAGCTTTTCCAGCTCCTTGGCAAGTCCGACGTAATAGGCCAGGTTGTACTTGGGACGGCTCGGGTCGAGGATGTCGCCGGTGTAGCAGATCGCGGCCTCGCAGAGGGCGCCGGCCTCTCGCACCGCCTCGAGCGAGAGCGCCATGTTCGGCACCCAGTTGAGCGAGTCGAAGACGCGGAACAGGTCGATGCCCGCCGCCGCCGACTCCTTCACGAACGCCTTCACGACATTATCCGGATAGCTCGTGTAGAAAGCGTTCATCCCGAACCTCAACTACATAGCGATGAGTTTTAGGCAACTTGTTTAGGAAATTAGCCAAATCAGGCAGGCGCTCAACACCGAAAACAGGAGGAAACTGCAACAGCAGAGGTCCAAGCTTTTCGCCGAGAAGCTTTGTTCTTTCAAGAAAAAGGTCAGTTTCACGCTGGCAATCCTTAAGCATTTTAACATGCGTTATTACTGCGGGGAATTTT
Source organism: Isosphaeraceae bacterium (assembly GCA_052148775.1). GTDB lineage: Bacteria > Planctomycetota > Planctomycetia > Isosphaerales > Isosphaeraceae > CAVZRC01. Next base: position 10,354 of record JBKQHM010000245.1, read on the forward strand.
AGCGCGAAACGAAAGCCGTCGGGCGTTTGCTCTCTCCAGTGGGTTACGGCTTGAGGGTTTGGAATCCTATAAAATGTG
>JBKQHM010000246.1:0-15029 GCA_052148775.1 Isosphaeraceae bacterium
TGGGCCTGGGCGAGTCGACCGTCACCTCGGCCGTGATGTACGGCACCTACAACGGGACCAAGCAGGTGCTGACCAGCGACGACATCTCCGGCATCGATTCGATCTACGGCGCCCACCAGTACGACCAGTTCAACAGTAATGGCTCGCGGAACAATACGTTCCTGACCGCGACCAATATCACGTCCGACATCAATGCCCAGAGCCAGGTCTCGCTGTCGGGCCTGGATAATACCACTCCCACCGATGACGAATGGTACGTCGTCACGGTCCCTTCCACGACGACCGGCCAGATGACCGTCTCCGTCCAGACGGCCAACCTGAGTTCGCTGGCACCCGAGGTGATGGTCTACAGCTCAACGTTGGGCCTGCTCGCCGGGGCCTCGTCTACGTCCGAGGCGGGGGTGACGGTCTCCACGACGCTCAACGTCTCGAGCGGTCAGAAGTATTACTTCAAGGTGCTCACGGGGGGCACTGGTACGGTCGGGACGGTCGGCGCCTATGGATTGCTGGTCAACTTCGGCTCGCAGTCCCAGGCTCCGATCGCACCGCCTAATACGGTCGTACCCCAGGAGCCGGACGGGGGGGGCGGGATGACCACCAATGCCATGGTGAACACGAACGCGGCCAAGCCCGCGCCGATCGGGGATATGCCGGGGACGGCCTGGGCCACCGTGGGCAATCTCTCGGGCTGGGTCGCCATGATGTATGCCCCCACGAACGCGACCGAGAACCCGCCGTGCTCCAACGCAACAGCCGTCGCGCCCGCTAACCCCTCGAGCACGACACCGAGACTCGCCGGCGATTCAATGGGTGTCCTCCCCGGCTTCTCGATGACCGACGCCGCTCCGAACAATCCGACGACCAGCCCGACCGGCGATTCCCATTCGGGTCAGGATTCCGGCGCGGGGACGGCCACGCCCCCTCCGACCGTGGAGGTCCTCTTCCAGGCGGTGGACATCACGTTGCAAGGATGGAAAGGCCACCGCAAGCAACATGTGTTCGACATCCTCGAGAAACATCATCGTTGATTCGAATGGCCTCTACCGCAGACGTGGACACCCCGATGAAACGACCGAACTGGAAATCCCGACATCCCGGCACCCGGCCGAAGCGGCCGGCGAGTCGCTCTCCCGCCCTGGAACCGCTCGAGCACCGGCAGCTACTCTCGGTCGCCGTGGCCGAGATCGACTCGACCGCGCCCGCCGATGGACAGGCCCTGCTGGGTTCTCCCCAGCAATTCGTGATCAATTTCGATCCGGGCATGGTCAACGAGATCGACAACCTCTTGTCTGGACTCTTCGGCACGACGCCCGCCCAGACCTTCCCCGTGATCGTCGCACTCGACAATAACACGCAGGGTTACAGCGACGAGTTCTCGATCGACCGGGTTGACGCCGGCGGCGATGCGACGCCCATCATGGGCGGCAACAGCTCAACGCCCCTGCAAGCATCGATCGCGACGACGACAGACGACGACGGCACGACGACCCAGTCCCAGATGACCATCACGCCGGCGGCCGGGGCTCCGCCGCTGACACCGGGAACCTATCAAATCGACGTCGAACCGGGGAGCTTCCTCGACGCCGCCTTCAGCTTCATCGACCCCTCGCCGGCCTGGACCTCGAGCCAGCCGTTCCCGATCGCGCAGTTCACCATCCTCGGACAGGGGATGACCCTCGGCGACGCGATCAACCTGGGGGACATCGGCTCGACGACGCGGAGCGTCTCGGGATTCATCGATCCCCAGGGCTCTCAAACCCAGGTCGCCCTGTACCGGATCACGTTGCCGGAGGGGCATCCCTGGCAGTTGGACACCCAGGTCTTCACGCAGACGATCGGCAGCCCCTTGCCGGCCGCGCTGGCCCTCTTCGACGGCGACGGCAACGTGCTGGCCACGAGCGCGTCCGGACAAGGCCCGGACTCCGACCAGGCCGGGCCCCTGATCGTCCAGGATCTGGCCCCGGGAACGTATTACCTCGGGATCTCCGCCTCGGGCAACTTGCCGGGCTGGACCGGCGGCTATGACCTCAAGGCGGGCACGCCGGGCACCGCCGGCTTCGACGAAGCCGATGGCGCATTCCTGCTCGACGCGATCGCCACGCCACTCCCCAGCTCCACCACCCTGACAAGCGGGAGCCTGGATTACGAGGATCCCCTCGAAACGTCCCCGACCGGGCTGGATCTGACCTTCTCCGGGCCGATCGACAGGAGCCTCTTCCAGCCCGACCAGCAGGAGACCGCCCTGGAGGTCGTCGACGCCTCGGGGGAAGTCTGGCCGATGACGGCCATGAATTACCAGACCTCCACGAACACGCTCAGCTTCATCTTCGATGAACCCCTGCCCGCCGGGAGCTACTCGCTGATCGACCCGGCACAAGGCGGGCTGACCGACGCGGTCGGGCAGCCGATCGTCGTGCCCGCCGGGAATCCGTCGGGAGTGCTGGCGAGCTGGACCGTCGCGCCCGCCACGATGCCGAGCGATCCCGGCAACCTGGGCGTCGTCTGGCCCGGCCCGGTCAATGTGACCTGGGACTCGGCGATCGCGCGGACCACCGAGCTCTCCCCCGGCCAGGAGGCCGACTACCGGTTCGTCGCGATCTACCCCGGGCTTTATATCGTGCAAACCCAGTCGAGCGGCGATCCGATCGACCTCGCGGTCACGGGAGCGGACGGGACGACCGAGTTCGCCAAGTCCGACCTCACCGGACTGAATCAGTCGCTGGTCTATCTGGACGTCGGCGTGTACTCGTTGCGGATGACCTCCGCCGGGGCCAACGCGATTGTGGTCCGGTGGACCCTCCATCCGCCGCCCGTCGACTGGGATTCGCTCCCCTTGAACGGCGTCGGCCAGACGGCCGCCCTGAGCCTGACGCTGGACGTACCCATGGCGGACAGCCAGGGAGTCCTTTCAACGAACTTCCTGACTGCCAACACGCCCTCGACCGAGGCGACTTACGGCAGCATCAGCCCGAGCAGTGGTGGCAATAGCGGCGCGGGGGCGAGCCTGTCCACGTTCACGGCGTCCCCCATCCCGGCCGGACTGCTCGTGTCGATGAACAGCGGATTGATGGGTCTGCCCGGGACGAATTCGCAGGACGTCGGCGCGGTCGGCCCGATGGCCTCCGGGGCATCGGCGTCCCTGGCGGATCGTGTCCGCGGGTTGCTGCCGGGGATCACATACGTGTCGCGGTCCAGCTCCGAAACACGGGCCGCCAACGGCGACACACCCGAGGTCACCGTTTCGACGACCGACACCCCAAACGCCGTCTCAGAGGCCGTCGGTCGGCCCGACCCGGAAGCCGCCGGCGCCCGCAACGATGGGCGGGCGCTGGCCCGGGCCGATCGCCTCGTCCGGATCGCCGCCTGGGTCGAAGACGTCCTCGGGCTCACCTCGGGCAAGGAGCCCGATGCGCGAGCGGGAGTCGATCGAAGGGCGATCGCGGTCGCGGCGGCCGACCGGGGCGAAACCGCGGACTTACCCCCCGTACTCACCCGCACCGGCCCGAATTCGACGCGCCGAAACACCGGCGAGAGCGTGGCCCAGGCCGACATCCGTGCCCCCCTGGGACTGATCATGGCCGCCGCCGTCGCCTACCGCTTGCGACGACCGATCGAGACATGGTGGAGGCGAAGGGCCTCGAATCTTCCGGTCACGCCACGTCACCCGCACCCGCATCGTCCTTTCAGGGGTCCCCATTCCCGACCCCTCCACGCGGCAACGACCCTCCGACCCGGGATGCCGCGCACGCCCTACTGAGAAACTCCCACGGGACCCGCGACGCCGGGTCCTCCGGGTGTGGGTCGCGCGCCGCCGTCGCCACGCGATCCCCCGCCCGCACGATCCCCGGGCGAGGCCACCTCACCGCACCAGGACTCGACCGGCCGCCGCGCCCGCGATCGCGGCGGCAAGCCCCCCGGCAACGCTCCCGAATACGTAGCCCAGAGAAGACCAGGTCTCTCCCCGCTCCCACAGCGCGATCGCCTCGAGGGAGAACGAGGAGAACGTCGTGTATCCTCCCAGGAATCCGACCACGACCAGCAGTCGCGCATGGGGATGCGGCAGCCATCGGCCCAGGAGCATCGTGAGCAGGCCGATCGCGAACGACCCCGAGACGTTGATCGCGAACGTCGCCCACGGGAACCGCGTGCCGGCCCACCGCGTGATCGCGACACCCAGCCAGTACCGCGCATTGACCCCCAGGCTCCCACCGACCGACAGCACCGCGATCTGGTACCATGTCTCCACGCCAAACACCCCTTGCATCCGTCGCTCAGTGCGATGCCCGGCGGTCCGAGGACCGACGGCATCGCGACCAACCGGTACTGAGACGGGACCCCCAACGAACCACCCCGACACCACGACCTCGAAGAGATCCCATGGGAAGAAGAAGCCCGGGCCGGGCGGCGAAGGACGCAGGTCCCCGACCTCGGATCAACGACACCCGCCGGTCATCGCGACGATACCGATCCAGTCAACGATGGCGGTCCGGGATTGGAGCGAGACTGCCGGGCGACCTCATCCTCGTGGTTCCTCGCCTTCCAGGCATGATATTCCTTCGATAAGACATACGCGATACCGGACGGGATGGACTCATGATTCGCCCCGCGGACAAACTCGAACCTATTCAGGCCGTCCGCTCGGGATCGATCCGCTGGCTGCCTCGCCATCATGTCGATAGCGGATCACCCGCACGTCCTCGACCACGATCAACCCGGCGCCCACCATCTCCTCGAGGACCGGCAGATGCTCGTCGATCCGCTCCGGGCGGTCGACGATCTCGATGCGCTCGGGCAGGTCATCGGACAGGCCGAGCAGATGCGCCCGATGGATTCGCGAGTTCTTGCCGAATCCCATGACGCCGCGCGTCACGGTCGCCCCGGCCAGCTCCAGGGCGCGGCAACGCTCGACGATGGCCTCGGCCAGGTTCCTCCCGTGCCAGGTATCCTTGCTGCCGACGTAGATCGTGACCCGCCGCGCGTCCCCTTCGATCGTCATGGAATCACCTCGGCTCGTGCGAATAGCGGTGGACGCGGACCGGTGCGACGGTCACCAGCGCGCCGGCGATCCTCTCGCCCAGCCCGGCGATCAGGGCTTCGATCCGATCGGGCGCGTCGACGATCTCGATGACGACTGGCAGGTCGACGAATCCGTAGTCGCCCGAGGCGTCGTGGATCCGTCGGCCCGAGCCATAGCTCACCTCGACGGGGAAGACCGAGGCCCCCGCCAGGCCGAGCGTCCGGGCGGTCGTCACGATCGATTCATACAGTCGCTGACCATGCCAGCGGTCGCTGGCATTGACGCAGATGCGCATCAACCGTGCGTCGGCCGGGATCATGAGGAGCACTCCGTTCGGGGCTTCAATCCCCTCGCGCTCGACGAGCCACGATGGCGCGTGCCCACTCGGCGTCATCCTCGATCAGGGGAGGCACGGGGGGATTGGCGTAATCGAGTCGCAGATCGTAACGCGCCCGGTCATAAAGCGCGTGCAGGACGCCGTTGAGGTCGAGCGAGGGCTCGGGGTCCTTTGGTAGCAGCGGGATCGGGATCGCCGGGATCGCCTGACGCACGCCGAAGGCAAGGAGCTTGGCCCGGGGCCGCGACTTGCCACGGCTAATCATGACGCGATAGTCGCTCTCCACCGGCTCGCGGGTCCTCATCGGCATCGGCTTGCCGGCGCGGAGCAGGTCGATCTCGATCAGGTTCGTATTCGAGCCGAAGATCCGGTTCCGCTTCTTGCAGTACGCCTTCCGCCCCGCGCCGTTTGACTTGTTCGTCGGCGAGAGCACCTCGATCACGGTGACGAGCTTGCCGGTCCCTACGTCGCGAATTTCGAGATACCATTCGTCGATTCGGTCCTTGACCGGCACTTCGATATCCACCTCCAGGACGCCGACCGTGGCCGATGCGATCGACTCCGATGGCCGCGGGAGCCGCTCCCTGGATTTCGTGCGGCCGACGATGATGTCGGGCCGATCGGTGATCGTTTCTCCCCCCAGCAAGGTGACGTACGTGTGCTGCTCGACATCGACAAAGTACCTTGGGGCAACCTTCGGAACGATCTCATCAGCGATCGCCGCAATAAGTCGGTTATGCACGCCCAGCCAACGAGCCGGGTGCTCCAGCCAGGGGTCCATGCCGGGGAAGGGGGGTCGCATCGGAAGAGTATCCTTCCATCACCAAGACGAAGACCGACGGATGATCCGCGGCGAGATTCGCCGCTCCGTCCCTGATTCTCCCCGTTCGGGGCAATCGGGTCAATTCGTCAAGGCCCGGCGAAGGGGTCGGCGGGGAACGTCAGCCCGTCGAGCGCCTCGGCGATCGACCGGAACTCGGGGTCGTCGTGGAGCATGACGAGCTCGGGCTCGCGCCACAGCCGCGCGACGTCCCGGAAACCGTCGGCGATCGCCTCGCGGAGCATCTGGGCTGCGCGGCGGGCGAACATCCGCCGCCGCTCCTGCTGCCGCCGGGCATCGAGCTTGATCGGATACGTGCCGATTTGACGCGCATTGGCGGCGTAATTCACGGCGATCTGGAAGAGCAATTCGGCGTCGCCCCGCGCGCTGGTGATCGACCGGTCGCGGCAGGCCCGGGATTCTTCGGCACGGCCCCGGGCCGCCAGTTCGTCGGCAAGGTCGTGGCGGACCAGGACCAGCATGGCCCGATACATCCGTTCGCCGGGGATGCGGCGATGGAGATCGTCCCAGAGTTGCTCGGCCCGCTCGTAGAGACCCAGGTCGACCTCGAGGCCGTCGTCCGCCTGGAATCCGGCCATCTGGTAGCTGACGTCGGCGAAGACCGCCCGGAGCTCGTCGGAGAGCGGCCGGACGATCGTGAGCTTGTCGCAGATGGCGAATGCCTCGGCGTAGGTCGCGCGCATCGGCTCGTAGTACCGAGCGGGGTCCGTGGCGTAGGCCCTCGTCAGATTGTAGTCGACCCTGGCGAGCTGTCCCTTGATCGCCGCCACGCGGGAGACCAGGCCGCCTTCCTTCTCGGCCGTGGCCCTGAGGATCGCGCGGGATGCTTCGAACGAGGCAATCGTGTCTCCCCAACGCTCCAGCAGCTCGTACGCGAAGCCGAGCTCCTCGTGCGACAGGTGTAACTGGATGGCACACGTGTAGTTGCCCGGCTCCCGGTCATAGATTGCGCGATAGGCCGCGACGGCCCGCCGGCCCGCGTCGACCGCCTCGTCGAGATGGCCGGAGTTCCGCTCGACACGGGAGAGATAAAGGAGGTTCCGTCCCAGGTCGAGCTGGACCAAGTCGCCCCGATCACCCCGGCGGACCTGCTCCTGGCAGACCCGGACGCCCGCGCGGAAGGCGGCCGCGGCATCGCCGAGTCGTTGCTGGTGAAAATACGAGTCCCCGATGTTGTGGTCGTTGAGCGCGATGGCGTGACCGTGGGGGTCGGGACGATCCGGCTCCTCGAGCCCGCGTGCCTCGAAGATCTCGTTCGATCGCCGGGCATAGGCCCGGAGCAATTCCGGTTCGTTCGCCAGTCCGGTGAGCCGATGGAAGACCACCCCGAGGACATCGCGCGACGACGCGGACGGATCGCGGGCGACCAGGGCCTCGGCCAGCTCGATCGCCTTGCGCCCCGACTCTCGTGCCGCTTCGGCGTCGCCGGCCTCGCGCTGGGAGGCCGCCAGCGCGAGCTGACCGTAGACCCGCTGCACCTCGGCCTGCGGGTCGTCCTCCAGGTCGCGGACCAGTTCCTGCGCCTCGCGGACCCCCTGATCGGTGAGGAGCTTCCGGTACGGGCGCAGCTCCTCGACGAGCATGTCGTCCCACTCGGTCCCCAGGAGCACGCGCACGGCATTCAAGGCACGGTCGCGGTTGCGCTCGGCGCGCACGCGCGCGGCGTCGGCCTGGCCCTGCGCCGCCACGGCCGCGGCACGGTCGGCCACGGCGCCTCGCCACAGCACGAAGAAGCCGGGCGTGCCCAGCGCGAACATGGCGACCACGACCCCGGCAGCCGCGGCGAGCATCGGGTTCCGCGCCGCCCAGCGCCAGAGACGCCCGGCGAACCCGATCGGGCGGGCCGCAATCGGCCGACCTTCCAGGAATCGCCGCAGGTCCTCGGCCAGCGAGAGGGCGTCGGCGTACCGCCGCGACGGCGACTTCTCCAGGCATTTCAGGCAGATCGTCTCCAGGTCGCGCGGGACGTCCGGGCGCAACCGCGCCGGCGGGACGGCCTCGGTCGTGCTGACCAGCTTGATCGTCTCCAGCGCCGAGTCGCCCAGGAACGGTGGGCGGCCCGTCAGCTCATGGTAGAGGATCGCCCCCAGGGCATAAACGTCGGCAACCGGACCAACATCCTTCGAACGACCCTCCGCCTGCTCCGGCGCCATGTAGCTGGGGGTGCCCATGACCTGACCGGAGTAGGTCCGCGCCGAGTCGCTGCCGAGCCACTTGGCCAGCCCGAAGTCGCCCACCTTCGGCACGCCCTCGGCCGTCAGCAGCACGTTGCTCGGCTTCAGGTCGCGGTGCACGATCCCGGCGCGGTGGGCGGCGTGCACGGAATGGGCCAGCGACTCGACCAGCTCGGCGGCCTGGCGGGGCGACAACGGGCCGCCGGCCAGGCGCTGGGCCAGGTTCCCCCCCTCGACGTATTCCAGCGAAAAGTACGGGCGGCCCTCGTGCTCGCCGATCGCGTGGATCGCGACGATGTTCGGATGACGGAGCCTCGCGACGGCGCGCGCCTCGTCCAGGAACCGATCGAGCTGATCCCTCGTGGCCTGCCCCGCCTCGACGAGGGTTTTCAGCGCCACGACCCGACCCAGTCGGATATCGCGGGCCCGGTAGACGATCCCCATCCCGCCCCGGCCGATCTCGCCCAGGACCTCGTGACCCGGGAACTCGGCCGGAGGCGACGGCCCGTCGCCGCGACCTGTTTCGGTCGCCGCCGGTAGGTCCAGGACACGATGCAGCCGCTTGCGCTTGGCGATCCGCTCGCGCAACGCCGACAGCCATCGGGTATCGCCCTGGCAGAGCACCTCGGCCGTCAGCTCTTCGCCACGCGCGTGGGCTTCTTCCCACCGCACGAGCAGCTCCATGAGCACGTCATCTCGAGGTTCCGCACCGGTCGCCAGGTCGCGCTCGGTATCCGGCCCAACTCGGGTGTCGCTGTCCAGATCGGGATCGTGCATCGCCGCCTCCGCCGACTCCTCGGGTCGCGTTCAATCCCCTTCGATCCTAACCGAACCGGCCCCGTTGCAGGCGATCGTCTTCGATCAGGCCAGGAACTCATCGAGCCCGTCCAGCCATTCGGCCAGTTGCTCGGTCGCGGCCACCCACAGATAGCTGACCTTGCGGGGATGCAGGCCGAGCACTCGGGCGATCTCGGCCTGGGGCAGGTCGGTATAGTAGTGGAGGTCGAAGACCGTCCGCTGGTCATTGGGGAGGTTCTCGACCTGCCGGTGGAACTCGGTCAGGAGGGCCAGACGGCCGGGATCGAGCGATTGATCGGCGGGCTCGACGAGGGCGGAATCCTCCGGGCCGTTGAGGAGCCCGTCGCGCACTCGGTCGTCGCGTCGCTGTTGCTGGTCGGCCATGTCGAGGAGGACCTGCCGCACCTTGTGCGCGACCAGGCGGAGGAAGTCCTCGACCGTCGGCGGCCGGACCGTCTCCAGGGCGCGCATCAGCCGCGGCCAGCTCTCATCCACCACGCTCTCGAGGTCATGGCGGTCCTTCAGGCGGGGGAAATCGCGGTGGTACATCGACGCGGCGATCCGACGCAACCGCTGATAGGCCCGCGTCATCAGCTCCGCGCGTGCCGAGTCGTCTCCCCGCCGTAGGCGATCGATGAGGCCCTGAAGCTCCGCGGTTGTATCGCCGGTCATGCCCATTCCGATGAGGTCCCCTCCGCGGGCGGCGGGCGTGCCAGTCCCACCTCCCCATAATCCTACGTCCGAGGATCGAATCGGGGACACGGCCGCACGATACCGGTCCCCCAAATGATTAAAATACACAGCGAATTCTATGGTAAGAGAATTGACACCGGACGGGAAGGATGGCGGGCGACCGTCCTCCGGGACGAGCGACGGCCGCGACCCGGCCGGAACGCAGCTCACCGGCCGGATTCCCGCATCGCACGGACTCCCGGCCTTTCTTCCTGCGCGGCTCAAACCAGGGCCCTCACATCCGAGAATCGTGGCCTACGCTTCTCATGGGAGTCGGACCGAGAGCGCGATCGCGAATGCTCGGCCCGGCGACCGATGAGTCGGCTCGGCCCGCGCCGCAGCACGATACCCGCGGGCCTCCCTCCGGGAAGCAGTGGCGCCGGCGCCCGCGGACGAAGCACTCGTCCTCCACGCGCGACCCGGCCTCCATGCGGATTCGCGACGATCCCGCCGATGTTCGCGTTGTAAACCCGGCACACGTTGCAATGATCAATCACGAGAAGATGCGAGCCGAGGACGGAATGTCGACCGAGACATGAATTCATGAATAATAACATGACATCTCCACGTTGATCCGGTCCGCACGCCGGCCAAGCGTCCGGGTCCGCCCGCGGCGAGTTTCCGTCCCCGCCTCGACTCGCTCGAGTTCCATCCATCATGGAGAGCTGCATGCCCTCTCTCCCGCGATCGCTCCGCGCGCAGAGGCCGCGGAGCCGGCGGATGCTGCGCCCGCACCTGGAAGCACTGGAAGGGCACATGGTCCCGGCCGTGGCGGGCTTCGTCGCGGCCGGCGTACCGGCGGTCATCATGCAGCCGCTCCTCCAGGCCGAGCCCGTCTCGGTCGCCGGCACCTCGACTCCCGACCAGATCTGGAGCGAGGCCACGCCCTGGGGCCTGAGCCCGCAGCAGATCCGCGGCGCCTATGCGCTCAACGGCAGCAACTCCGGGGCCGTCCAGGCCGACGGGGCGGGCCAGACCATCGCGATCGTCGACGCCTACGACGACCCGGACCTCCTGGACAGCTCGGACGCGGATTTCTCCTCGAGCGACCTGGCGCGGTTCGATCAAGCCTACGGCCTGCCGGACCCGCCGAGCTTCGAGAAGCTGGACCAGCAAGGCAGCCCGACGGGCCTGCCCGGGACCGATCCCTCGGGGCCCGGGACGCCCGGAAACTGGGAGGAAGAGGAGGCGATGGACGTGGAATGGATCCACGCCATGGCCCCGTCGGCCTCCATCATTTTGGTCGAGTGCAACTCCAGCAGCAGCGCGGACCTCTACCAGGGCGCGAAGACGGCGGCATCCCTGCCGGGCGTGTCGGTCGTCTCGATGAGCTGGGGCTGCGGCGAATACGCCGGCGAGAACTCGTACGACGGCAACTTCACCACGCCGGCCGGCCATCAAGGGGTGACCTTCGTGGCCGCCGCGGGCGACGACGGGGCGCCCGGCATGTATCCCGCCTATTCGCCGAACGTCCTCGCCGTCGGCGGCACCAAGCTGACCATCCTCGGCGACGGCGACTACGGCGGCGAGACTGCCTGGTCCGACGGCGGTGGCGGGACGAGCACGACCGAGACCGAGCCCGCCTACCAGGACGCCGCGCAGGGCTCCGGGATGCGCACCGTCCCCGACGTCTCCTTCGATGCCGACCCCGATAGCGGGGTCTCCGTCTATGACTCCTACAACGACACCTCCGGCCAGGGTGCCTGGGAGGAGATCGGCGGCACGAGCCTGGGATCGCCCTGCTGGGCCGCCCTGATCGCCATCGCCGACCAGGAGCGCGTGGCCGCCGGCGGCACGACCCTCGACGGACCGACCCAGACCCTGCCGGCCCTGTATGCCCTCTCGTCCGGCGACTTCCACGACATCACGACCGGGAGCAACGGCGCCTTCTCCGCCGGACCCGGCTACGACGAGGTCACCGGACTCGGCAGCCCATCGGCTGAGCTCCTGGTCCCCAACCTGGCCTCTTACAACATCGCGCCGCAGTTGGCCGTATCCGCCGACCCGCCGGCCCTCGTCACCGCCGGCGAGCCGTTCGGGATGACGGTGGAGGTCGAGAATCCGGACGGAACTCTCGACACGAGTTACGTCGGCAGCGTAACACTCCGGCTGGCGAGCAACCCCGGCGACGACACCCTGGGCGGCACCCTCACCGCGATGGCCGCCGACGGCCTCGCTGTGTTCTCCGGCCTGACGCTCAGCCACGCCGACGTCGGATACACGCTCATGGCGACCACGGACGGGCCGGCCGCCACGTTCACCGACCCCTTCAACGTGACAGCCGCCGCGCCCGCCCAACTGGCGATCGCCACGTCGGCGCCGGTCGGCAACGCGATCGGAGTGACGGTCTCGGTCGAGGATTCCTACGGCAACCTGGTCTCGACGTTGACCGGCAGCGTGCGGCTCGAGACGAGCGGCAACGCCGCTCACACCGCCCCCCACCACAAGTCCTCTTCCACGCCCGCCAGCCAGAAGGCGAACACGTTCACCGTGATCAAGCTCGGAACCAAAGGCCGCAGCTATGCCCTCGAGGTCAACACCGACGGCCTGGAGGCCACCACCGTTATCTCGCTCGAGTCGAAATCCCATGTGGCCAAGTCGCGCAAGGACCCGATCCAGGTCGTCCGCGACGTGCCGAAAGCCAGGCCGGCTCTCCACCACGCCGCATTTGTAAGCCATCGATGAACGCCCCGGCCTCCGACGAGAAGGCGAGCCCTGCGATTGACCTGTCGCGGGGCAGGACTGCTCAGCGGAAGGGCTGGTTTTTGCGACGTACGAGGGTCCTGGGCCTGCCATTTCGGGGGCCATCGCACCCCGGGGCATTGCGCTGGTTTGCACTCGAGTGCAAGATTTCGTCGGGACGCCCTCACCGATCACTTTGACCGCAAGGGAGTTGCCGTCGCCTCGGCGAACGGGTCGGACCGGACGGGCCGCGAGCCGCAAGGCCCCGGTCATCGTGGCCCGCGGCCGGCGATGTCCCGACTCGACCGATGGATTTCCTGACGAACCGCTTGCCACGGGCCCTGACCTCTACGAGACTCGATTGGGTCCTTTCGCAACTCCCTACTGTTAGAATGCCGCCACTTTGCATTTTCCTTAATGCACCTATCGCGAATCCGGGCCCAATTGCTCCGGAACCCTTTGCCCCGCAAGCAGATAAAAAAATCCAAAAAAATCGGGGTGTGCGCGCAGCAGACCATCTCGCGACCCTCGATAGTCGAGCCGAACCGAGCCCGTGCCCTGAACTTGCACCCATGGATTTCGCGGAAGGTTCAATAATCTGAGAGTCGAGTCAAGTCCGGCCCGCGTCTCCGGTAAGAGATACTGTGAAACGGGGCTGGTCCTGTCCACACATCTCGTCTTCTTGAAGCAACGTGGCGCGATGAACTCCACCCGGGTGGGATCGGAGATTCCCCGCGCCTCGGCCGATGGAACCGGGCGAGTGACGCATCCGATCCCGTTGTGTTGTCGAATCCAACAAGGTTTCCAGACTCGAGGAGCGACCGATGCCTATCACCAATCTCCCGACCGCGTCCACCCCGCCCGCCGCGCTGCCGAGCGGCACCGTGAAGCTGTTCCGGGACGACAACTGGAGCAGTCCGAGTTACACGATCGACATCTACGATTACACGCCCAGCCAGCGGCAATCGATCTCGGGGACGCCCATGCAGGATGCGGCGACCTGGATCGCCTTCAATCTGCCGGCCGGCACGGTGATGACGCTCACCGACAACGTCGCATCCAACGGCCCGGGCGGGTGCAGCGACCTCAAAGGCGCCGGACGGGTCGTCGACCTCGTCGGCACGGGGACGACCCAGTCGGTCGACCTCAGGTCAGTCAATATGAATGATTGCATCTCCTCGTTCTTCTGGCGTCCGGTCAACCTCGGCATGGGCGCGATCGAGCTCTACGAGAACGCGAATTACTCCGGGAACCGGACCGTCCTGTTCCTGTCGGAATGGCCCGCGAGCACGGTGACGAGCCTGGATGGCTGGTACATCGACGACAAGTTGAGCTCGGCCCGATGGGATACCCTGATCGACACGGAGTCCGCGACGCTGTTCGACAACGTCGACGGCACCGGGAAGAGCTATGGGAACATCAAGGGGTATGGCTCGATCCGGGCGATCGCCAACTTCCAGGAAGTGGGATTCAACGACTGCGCCTCGGCCTTCGAGTGGCAGGGCCTGGCCCCGGTCAAGGAGGAGATCGCCCCCTTCACGGTCAACCTGAGCGGCGCCAGCGTCGGCAACAATTCCTTCGTCGAGGAATCGTCCGGCACGAACGACACGAGCTTGCCGCAGACGCAAACGATCACCCTGAGCGAGGCCGATGCCCAGACGGTCACGGTGACCTCGAGCGACACCAACACCGTCGGTACGACCATCGGCGTCAGCTACACCGTGAGTGCCGGTGTGGAAGGCGTGGCATCCGCCTCGACGACGGTCTCCGTGCAGTTGAGCTACACCTACAGTCACACGAGCACGACGGAGCGGTCCGCCACGGTGACCCAGAGCCTGTCGATCTCGCAGGAATTCACGGCGCCGCCGTACACCGATTACACCGGCCAGTTGGTCGCCAAGATCGGCACGTTGCCCCCGACGAACTACTCGACCACCGCGAAGCGCTGGTACACCCAGCCGCTGCCCGGCACGACCCTCGATCCTTCGACCGGATGGTACATGCGGACCGAGACCGTCACCGGTACCATCCAGGGGCAGCTCTGCTCCCAGACCCAGATGAATATCACGACTTCTCCGATCTCGGCCATGGCGGCGGCTCACGCGTAACGAGCGACCCGAGCGGCCCGGCCGGGCGTGACCGGCCGGGTCGTTCACGCTTCGTCGCGGAAGCTCCAAGGCAGGGATAAGATTCGGGGCTCAAGGGTATGAGGATCACAATAACCTTTAGCCCCAATACCGTTGATTTAGTCGTAAGCTACAGACAGCAAAGAGCTTGAACTCGTTCCCACGCTCCGTGTGGGAATGCCGCCTTCGACGCTCCGCGTCGTGCTGGCCCCGATCGCGGCCGGGAATCGCGCGAGACGCAGGGCGCCCAGGACGGCATTCCCACGCGGAGCGGGGATCGTCCCAAAACACCGGGATCGACAACGTCTCGGCCCTGACCGTG
>JBKQHM010000247.1:0-21958 GCA_052148775.1 Isosphaeraceae bacterium
GACGCGTGATTCCCCCCGTCCTCTCCAGTCCCGCGCATCCGGGAGCAGGTAACGCCGTAACGGGACCCGGGCCGACCGGTAATGGCACCGGACCCCAGAGCGGCGGATCTCGGCCGGATGCCGTGTCCCCTGCCCCGCCCGCAACCGTCCTTGACCGATTGCTCGCACTCGATCGCGTGACCCCCAGGTCCCGATCGACGACCGGAGCCGGCTCCGGTCTCGCGTCGCTCGACGAGCGGCCGATCGGCCGGACCCTTGCCGAAGTCCCGCGAGTGTATCAGCCTCGGCTCGATCCCGACCGCCCCAAGCGTGCCCAGCGCGACGGCGCCAGCGCCGCCAGCGAGCTGGCCGTGGAGCGTGCCCTCGACTGGCTGGCCCGCCACCAGGACCCCGACGGCCGCTGGGATGCCGGCATCGCCCGCTACGACGATGGGACGCCCGCGAAGGGCGAGCACGATTTCACCATTCATTGCCCGGTCGGCGAGACGTGCTTCGGCGAGTGCGCCTACTGGGAAGCCGATACCGCGCTGACGGGCCTGGCCCTCTTGACCTATCTCGGCTCCGGATACACACATACATCGGGGCGTTATGCCGACACGGTCGGCAGGGGGCTCAAATTCCTCATGGCCGAACAGAAGCGCAACGGCGATCTCCGCGGCCGCAGTCAGGTCGTGGGGATGTACTGCCACGCGATGGCCACCCTGGCCCTTTGTGAGGGCTATGCCCTGACCGGCGACGACCGACTGCGCGAATCCGCGACCCGTGCCGTGGCCTTCCTGGCCCGATCCCGGGCGCGCGACGGCCTGGCCTGGCGATATGCCCCCGGCGCACCGGTCGGCGACACCAGCATCCTCGGCTGGGTCGTCATGGGACTGAAGTCGGCCAAGGAGATTGGCATCCCGATCCCCGATGAACCCTCGATCCGCCGCGGCACGCTGACCTGGCTGGACCTGGTCGCACTGGGCCAGGCGAAAGGGCTGGCACGGTACCAGCCGGCCGAGCCGGTCACGCCCACCATGACCGCCGAGGCCTGGGTCTGCCGACAGTTCCTCGGCGTCGGCGGCCCCGGGCCGGCCAGCGACGAGGCCGCCGAATTCCTGCTCCGCAACCCATCCGACCGCGGCGCGACCAACTTCTACTACTGGTACTACGCCACGCTGGCCCTCTACCAGCACAGCGGCGACCCGTGGTCCCGCTGGAACGCCCGCGTCCGCGACCGGATCGTCGGCCTCCAGCGCAGCTCCGGCCACCAGACCGGGAGCTGGGACCCCGACGAGAGCCTCTACGGCGCCAAGGGCGGCCGGATCTACTGCACGACCCTCGCCGCCCTCACGCTCGAGGTCTACTACCGATACCTGCGACTCTACGACGACCCCAAGCTACCGAACGAGGAGCCCGACGCCGCCCTCGACATCGAGCCCCGGCGACGCGAACCGACAGCCTCAGGGATCAATCCGGAGGATCGGTGAGCGTCACTGTGGTGCAATGGGGCCGGGACAGGATGGCGTGGTTATTGGACCCCGGCCGGTAAGTTTGGGCCGGTAGACTCGACCCAAATCTCGGCGCATTTGCCGTCAACGGCGCGCAGAAAATGGATTTTTTCCAATTTTTTCATCTCTTGACAAGACATTGAGTTGCGCCGAAAAAATGGCCCCATTCGGCAGTAGGTGCATTAATGAATTTGTAAAGTGGCGGCATTCTATTAGTAACGGTGTGCATGAGACTTACCGGGATCGGCCCTCGGGTCGAGGGCAGGCCGCCGCAGTGCCATGCCCCTCATCGCATCCGGATCCTCACAACGAGCCTTCACATTTCCTCGCCCTTCGAGGGCAAGCCGGCCAGCCTGGGCCCCGGGCTGAGAACCGCGAGCGGGGCAAAGGGAGACCCGACGGAATCTTGCCGTCGAGTGCAAACCAGCGCAATGCCCGGACCACGTCCCCAAGGTCAGAAAACCAGCCTTGCCCTCGCGATGGCGCAAGGAACCTCCGTAGCCAAGTGGGCCCAGGAGAACGAGGTGCCCAAGCGGACGGCCTATTTGTGGGCCAAGCAGCCCAAGGTCAAGAAGGCCATCGAGTCGTGTCGCAGTCGCGCCGTCGACCGCGCCATCGGTCGGATGGCCAGCCATGCCACCTGGGCCGCCGATGGCATCGTCAAGCTAGCCAAGGAAGCCGGCTCCGAATCGGTCCAACTGTCCGCGTTCCGGGCCATCCTCTCCGACATGATGGCCGTCTCCCACTTCGCGGGTCTCGAGCGACGAATGTCCCAGATCGAGGAGCAGCTCCGTGATCGGACTGACAACGCGGATGGCCCGGGCTGAGGCCCGACTCGGGACGGCCGCCCCTTCGGTTTCCGACCGCTCGCCCTGGGAATGGTACGCCCCATCCTGCCCATGCGACCTGCCGCCCGGGGAGTGCCGCGCGCATCCCCGGGCGCGGGTCGCCCAGCGCCCGCCAGCAGGCGACTGGCGGGTCTGGGGCTACATCGCCGGTCGTGGCGCGGGCAAGACGAGGGCCGGGGCCTGCTGGGTCCAGTCCCGCGTCGAGGCCGGCACCATGAAGCTCGGCGCCCTGATCGCCCCGACCAACGCCGACATCCGCGACGTGATGCTCGAAGGTCCTTCCGGACTGCTCTCGGTCGCTCCTCCGTGGTGCCGGCCCCGGTTCGAGCCCTCGAAACGCCGCGTCTCCTGGCCCAACGGAGCCCGCGCGGTCTGCCTCAGCGGCGAGGAACCCGACCGCGCCCGAGGGTTGAACCTCGACACACTTTGGGCCGACGAACTGGCCTGCTGGCGCCGGGCCCAGTCCACCTGGGACCTCGCCATGCTGGCGCTCCGGGCCGGGAGCCAGCCCCAGGCCCTGATCACGACCACCCCGCGACGCGTCGCCGTCCTCCGCCGCATCCTCGCCGAGTCGACCACCGTCCAGACGACCGAGACCACCTACGCCAACCAGATCCACTTGCCCCGGGAGTTTGTCGATCAGATCGTCGGCCTGTACGAGAATACCCGGCTGGGCCGGCAGGAGATCTACGCCGAGTTCCTGGAGGCGACCGAGGGTGTCTGGTTCGCCAACTTCGACCCGGGCCGGCACGTCTCCCTCGCGGCCGAGCATCACCCCGGATATCCCGTCCGATGCGCCATCGACGCCGGTACCTCCCGACACACCGCCGCGGTGTTCTTCCAGGTCCGCCCAAGTTCGTCGCCCGGCTGGTCGCGCGTCACGGTCTTCGGCGATTACCACGCCCTCGACCTGGTGAGCGAGAAGAATGCCCGAGCGATCAAGAAGCTGGCCGATGACCTGCCCTGCCGCGGCCAGATCGACGCGGTCCGCGTCGACCCGGCGGCGACGGCGCGATCGTCGCTCGGACCGGCCGCCTACGGCGAGTACGAACGCGTCTTCGGCTCGCGCATCCTCGCACGCTGGCCGCAACATCTGGTCCTCGACGGCCTCGATACGATCGAGTTGCTGCTGGACACCGGCAACCTGACGATCCACCCGCGCTGCACGCGGCTCAGGGACGCATTCGCCAATTACTGCAAGCAGCGCCGCGGCGGCCAGTGGGTCGACTTTCCGGCCGATGGGCATCCGGAAGAAGACCTGATGGACGCACTCCGCGGCGGCATCCGCGACGCCATGGCCGGCGTCCGGAGCCACCAAACCCAGCTAGTCAACGTCCACGCATCGCGGTGCTGAGGCATGCTCTATTTGGGCTGCATTCATATTCGGAACCGTGAGATCTGACATCGATTCTGGGGGCTTTCTCCAGAGTAAGCATCTGGCGGAGCAAGAGGAATGACCCGTCCTGGACCGGTTGCGCGATTCCCCCCAACGGACACGGGGCGATGACCGTCTCGCCGCTGGCCTTCGTCCGGCCCGGCCAGCGATCTGGTCTCGCCCCGTCTGATGATCTCAGGTGTCCTTCGTACGATCACTTCTCGGCGAGTGCCTTCTCGACCGCGCCGGTGACCTTCTCGGACGAGGGAACCTCACGAGGCTCGAACCGCTGGATAATCTCGCCCTTCCGGTTGACCAGGAATTTGGTGAAATTCCAGCCGATCTTGCCGGCGAACTTCGGATTGGTCGAGTCGCTAATCAGGAATTCGTAGAGTGGGTGGACCTTCTCGCCCTTCCGGTCGTCTACGACAATCTTCGAGAACAGGGGAAAGCTGACCTTATACTTGGTGGAGCAGAATTCCTTGATCTGCGAGTTGTCGCCCGGCTCCTGGGAGCCGAATTCGTTGGCCGGGAAGGCGAGGATTTCGAATCCCTGATCCTTATACTTTTCGTAGATCGCCTCGAGATCCTTATACTGAGGTGTCAGGCCGCATTGGCTGGCGGTGTTCACGATCAGAAGGACCTTGCCGTGGTACTTGGCCAGATCGGCCTCCTTGCCGTCGATATCCTTGACGTGAAAATCCAGGACGGAGGCCGGTTTCTTGGGTGGATCTTCGGCCGAGACGACGGACATGGAGGTCACAGCCAGCAGGGCCGTCAGGGCGGCGAATGAGGTCAGCAAGAGCGACCGATCGAACACGGTGGGGGTTCCTTGTACGTGGGGCAATGGGGTGGGAACTTACGGTCCGCCGAGTCGGGGCGACGATCCCCGGAAGTCGGGAAACGATTGCACGCGAACTCTCGAGACGAAAGCTTCTGACATAATCGCTTTAATGATGATCTCCCGACCCGGGAATTGCAAGACGGCGC
Source organism: Isosphaeraceae bacterium (assembly GCA_052148775.1). Taxonomy (GTDB): domain Bacteria; phylum Planctomycetota; class Planctomycetia; order Isosphaerales; family Isosphaeraceae; genus CAVZRC01. Next base: position 4,704 of record JBKQHM010000247.1, read on the forward strand.
AAACGGGGTATTGACAATCGTGCCGCCGGCGCGAGTCGTCGTCCGCCACGCGGCCGGCGGGTACGGCGTGCCGGACGGGATCTCGAAGGCAATCATGGAGTTGACGTCCTGATGTTCGAATCGTTTACTGCGGGCGCGGAGCGAGCCTTGGCCCGCGCCGAATCGATGGCTCGGCGTCGCGGTGCGGAGTCCGTGGAACCACTGGACCTGCTCGCGGCTTTGACGCTCGAGACCGAGAGTCGGGCCGCGGAGTTGATGATCGAATACGGAGTCGAGGCGAGCCGTCTCTGGGCCGCGATGGGGCACGAGACCCTGGAAATCGTCGCGGGCCGCGAGCCGTTCGAGCTGGACCCCGAGGCCGTCCCGGAGCGAATGGGGCCGATTCCCCAGTCATCGGACTTGAAGGTGGTCATCAGCGAGGCGATGGCCCGGGCGCGCGGGATCGATCGCAAGCGTGAGGTAGGCACGGAGCATCTCCTGGCCGGGTTGATCTCGGGCTCCGATTCGGCGGCGGAGTTGCTCGGCTCGGCCGGCCTTGAGTTCCGTTCGTTGCGCGAACACCTCACGGAGACGGTCCTCGTCGATTCATCGCCGCTCCCCCTCGCCGAAGGGATCCCTCCCCTGGAACTCTCCGAGCCCGGCGGCGGGGCGGACCTGGCACGCATCCTCGACGCCTCGGCCAATCGCGCGCGAGAGGGTCTGCGCGTCGTCGAGGATTACGTCCGCTTCGCCCTCGACGATCCCGGTCTTACCAAGCGCCTGAAGGAGATCCGCCACCGGCTGGCCGATGCCGAGCGCGGCCTGGAGATCTGCCTCTTGATCGACTCCCGCGACACCCGCGAGGATGTCGGCACGCACATCATGACCACGTCCGAGCGCATCCGCGAGAACCCCCGCGCCGTCCTCGCCGCCAACTTCAAGCGGATCGCCGAGGCCCTCCGGTCGCTCGAAGAATACAGCAAGCTGGTCGACGTCTGGCTCGCCGGCCGCTTCGAGGTCTTGCGTTATGACATCTACACGGTCGAGAAGATGACAATGACCGCGGTGGCCTCGCATCGGTCCCTGGGAGAAGCCCGGCTGATGGTCTTGATCGGCGGACTGCGGACCCTGGGCGACCTGGCCTGGGTCGTGGAGGAGGCCATCGCCGGCGGGGCCGACGTGATCCAGTATCGCGAGAAAGGCGTCGCCGATCGCGAACGACTCCGACGCGCGCGAGAGGTCCGGATCATCACCGCCCGCGCACGCATCCCGATGATCATGAATGACCGCCCGGACCTCGCCCGCCTGGCCGGGTGCGACGGCGTCCACCTTGGCCAGGAAGATCTCTCGGTCCGCGATGCGCGACGCGTTCTGAACTCCGCGGCTCATGTGGGCGTCTCGACCCACGACCGCGAGCAACTCGACGCCGCCATCCTGGCGGGCGCAAGCTACCTGGGGGTCGGTCCCGTATTCCCCAGCCCGACCAAGGAGTTCTCCGAGCCCGAACTGGCCGGCCTGTCGTACGTCCGGCTCGCCGCTGAATCGACCGCCCTGCCCTGGTTCGCGATCGGCGGGATCAACGAGGAAAACGTGGACCGCGTCATCGAGGCCGGGGCTACGCGAATCGCTGTTAGCGGGGCGGTCGTCCAATCCCAGGGTCCGCGCATCGCCGCCGCTCGGCTCAAGGCCCGCCTGGATGGCCTCGATCCCGATGCCGTGGCGCCAGCGGGTCGCCTCCGTTGACGGAGATCCCATCCGTCGAGCGTCGAAAGAGTCGGTTCACGTGAGGAGACGATCGAGATCGTCGGATGCCGGTTTCATGGTCTTTTCCGGATCGACTCCCCACCAGAAGCCGGCCCCGGCAGCCACGATGGCCCCCGCGATCCCCAGGCTCAGCCGCCAACCCAGATCGGGCCCGTACTGCTCGGCGAAATACAGACTCAACAGCGGTGTCAGGTAGGGAGACAGGGTCCCGCCCGCGTTGCCGCCCGTATTCATCAGCCCGGCCGACGTTCCGCCGAACGGATATCCGAGCTCGACGACCGATGTCCAGAAACCGGCCTCGCACAGGCCGAGCAAGCCGGCCGAGACCGCGAACGCCGCCAGCGTGATCCGGCCATCCGGCCCGAGTAGCCCCAGCTCGAACACGATTCCGCTGGAGATCATCCCGAAAACGGGTATCAGCCCTCGTCGGACCCTCGGCGGCCATGCCCGCGGCACGCGACCGGAAAGCCAACCGCCGCAAAGCATGCCCACCCCCATGGCAACCGTGATCATCGTGGAATACCCACGCGCCACGTGCGGGCCTTGCCTCTGTACGGTCTCGAAATAGTACTGGACCCAGTAGAAGAAGAGGTACTGGAAGTAGCCGTAGGCCGCATAGCTCAGGGTGAGGCAGACCACGCTCCGTCGGCGGAGCACCGGCACCAGCGCCGAGAGATCGAAGCTCCCCCGCGATGCATCGGCGGCGAGTTCCTCGGCCCCTGCCCGGCGCGTCCCGAAGGTCCATATCAGCGCAACGAGCAACGTCAGCCCGCTGGAGATCAGGAATGCCGCCGGCCACTCGAGGAGATCGATCATCATCCCGAAGACCACGTAGGTTGCGGCGATCCCCGCACAGGCGGCGCCCGTGACGAGTCCGTTCGCCATCCCTCTCGATTCGGCGGGCACGTGATCGAAGACCATCCGGGCTGAGGCCGGATGCAACGGCGCATTGATCAGTCCGAGTACCGACCGCACGATCAGCAGTCCCAGCCAGACCTCCCCGGCCTCATTCGCCAGGAATCCCACGCCGCCCGTGAGGGCGACGAACACAGTCGAGCCGTAGACCAGCACCATGAGCGCAATCCGAGGCCCGAATCGATCGATGAACCAACCGCCGGGGAGCATCGCCAACGTGTAGATCAGCAAGAATGCCGAATACACCATCCCCATCTTGTCGGGCGCGACGCCGAGCCGCGGGACGATACGCTCGTTGCCCGCCACCGAGATGGCGATGCGATTGAAGTGACCGGTGGCCACGACCAGCATCAACAGGGGTACGGTCCGGCGCAGGTCCGCTCGGACGGCGGTCGTTGTGGACAAGCGGGCATCTCGGCTGCTGGGTTGAAACGCAAGGTCCCTCGTCGCTTCCCCCGATCGGCGTTCGAGAGCGACGGTCGACCTTACGACGGAAAAAGCGCGGCGACAAGAGGCTGCCGTGCGCCCTCGATGGACGCAAGCCCTGACCGCTTCACTTGCGAGCGACACCGAAATGATCCAGGACATTCTGCATCAGGCCGGCCCACGTCGGATCCCTCGCGAGCGTCGAACCGGCGTTGATCGAGCCCGCGTGAAACACGCGTCCTCCTCCCGGGCGCTCCCAGTAGATCATCTCGGCAGCGATGGAAATCGGCGGGGCCTTGGCCAGCGGTACCGGCCGCTGGAAATAATCCCAGGCGAAGGCGATCTTATGCGAGTCGGCGAATCCCTCGGCTAGCAGGGTGATCCCGGCCGGATCCTCGATGGCCTGGGCACCGCCGTCCGGAGGCGGATCGACCAGGAACTTCGCGATCGTCGAAACCCGCGCGTCGCCCTCATGGCCGATCGGCTGCGGCAACGCACGCCCGGGGACGCCGGCAAACGGATCTCCCCGACGGAGTTTCAAGTCGTTCGGTCTGCGGAACAGGAAGTGGTCCGGGTCGTGAACCCTGTACGGGCCGACCCCCTGCACGCCGACGCCGACGAGCGAGAAGTATTCGAGGCCGAACAGCCTCCAGGCCGGGAATCCGCATTCGCGCCACATTCCCCCTCGGCGTCCGTCCTGGCTGTGCCACATCTCGCCGCGTCGATCTCCGCGGACCTGGGTCCCCGGCGCGTCCCCCTTGCGGCATTCGATGATCGAGGCGTCGGCATCGAACGAAACCCGCCAGAAGGCCGTGTTTCCCGAGAGTACGATCGCATTGCCACCCAGATCGAGGAATCGGCCCACGGCATTCATCGCCTCGAACGACCAGTATTCGCTATGGCCGACGACGAACAACACGCGGTAGCCGTCGAGGACGTGCGGATCGAGATGCAAGTCGGTATCGCTCAGGACATCGTAGTCGTACTCCTGAGTTTCCAGCCAGGTTTGCGTGAAGCGATCCTGGCGGCAGAGATGGCTGTAATCCCATTCTTCGGGACCCATGAGCGTGTAGGGGCCCACGATCGGCCAGGGCATCCGGAATCCCATCTGATAGGTGCCCTGCCCTGCGTGATGGGGGCGATAAAAGCAGAATGCCGGCGGATGACCCGGGCTGTTGTCGAAACCATTGTTCCCGATCGACTTCTTGAGGCCCTTCCACGTCGGGCTGAACGGCGTGGCCGCATAAGCCCTCCAGGTGTTGGTCGAACAGAGGAATGCGATCGGCGCCCGGGGCCGAGACGCCGCTTTCTTCACGATGAAGACCGTGTGATAGAGCCGATCTTCGCCCGCGAGCTGGAAAAGCAATCGGCCGACGTAGATGCCCGAGCGAGCGTCCTCGGGGATGCGGTATTCGTGGGACACCTTCCATCGACAATCGAAGAGATCATCCGATGCGAGGCGCAAGCCATGTCCCCGTCGCGGGTCCTTCGCCGGGTCATATGTTCCGAAACGTGGCACATCGGCGTCGAGGCCCGGGCCGCCGATCATCCACGTTGCGTGATTGATGATCCGCGCATGACGCGCGTGGGGACTCGCGTCCGCCACCCGATCACCGCGTTCCTCGTCGAGAGGCCAGCAAGCCAGGAGGGTCGTGTCATCAGGCCTGGACGAGCCTCGTTCGGCGAATCGGGCCTCGATGTCCCTGGCGGAGAGTGCCCGGCCGTAAATCGCCGGCATGGCCAGGTCGGCATCGAGGAATCCCGAGGCGACACCGTCGCGCCCCGCGGACCCGATCCGCAGTGGCGCCGCTCCGGGCCGCACGGGACTGGAATACCTCCAGCTGCCCACCTCGCGGCCATCGACCCAGACTTGCTTGAACTGACCGTCGAACCTCGCCGAGACGTGATGCCAACGGTTCAAGAGCACCGAGCTCGGCGTGTTGTCGGGGAAAGTCTTCAGTCCTTGGGGATTGACCTCCATGCGGAGCTGACCGGGTGGTGTTGTATGCAGATTCTCCGCGACAAAGGCCCCGCCGTCACCGAGGTAGAAGCCGATCGAGCCGTCTTCGTTGACGAACAGGCCAAGACCGCAATGGTTCGGCTCGTCGAACTGGGTGAGGATTGCCTGCCTACCGGTGGTGCGCCAGCGCCGAATCCAGACTTCAAGCGTCAAGGATGTGAGTGACGCATTGGCATCCAGTGGTTTGTCGACGATCAGATACGAGCCGGGATGGATCGGCTGCGCGGAGGCGGGGGAATGCCCGAACGAGTGAAGAAGCTGGTCCCGTGCCGTGCTATCGACGTCGGACCCGAGACGACACACTTGGAGCTCGTAAGGAAATGAGCTGCTCACATGAAATCGGACGACATCCCCGGCCGCGACGCTCACGCGATCGGTATAGGCGTGGATGCCCTCGACGGCCAGCGCGCGATGTGGGGGGAAGGACTGGGAATCCGCCGTCGGGGTCTTCGCATCGGCGTTGTCATCATCGGGAGTGCCCCGGTCGGCTAACGAAGTTGTCGCCATCGTACAACCAGCAGCGACCAGGAATTCGCGACGAGTCGGGGTGGTCATGGTCCATCCAGTTGGGTGCTCTCTGAGCATCGTATTTGAAAGGGCGACGAGGTATTGTTCACACGGCCAGACGACCAGCACCCTTCGAGGGAAGTTCTCAGGCGAGGATGCCCTCGACGACCTCGCCGTGGACGTCCGTCAGGCGAAAGTCGCGACCGGCGAATCGGTACGTCAGCCGCTTGTGGTCGAGTCCCAGCAGGTGCAGGATCGTGGCATGGAGATCGTGTACGTGAACCTTCCCATCGACGGCATAATACCCATATTCGTCGGTCTTGCCCCAGGTGATCCCCGACTTGATCCCCCCTCCGGCCAGCCACATCGTGTAACCGTGGGGATTGTGGTCGCGTCCGTCGGCGCCTTCACACGTGGGGGTGCGGCCGAATTCGCCGCCCCAGATCACAAGCGTATCGTCCCACAGTCCGCGCTGCTTGAGATCGGTCAAGAGCCCGGCGATGGGCCTGTCGATGGCACGGGCCAGCTCGCCGTGATTGGCCTTCAAATTGCTGTGAGCATCCCATCCACCGAGATTACACTGGACGAATCGGACGCCTCGTTCGGAGAAACGGCGAGCCAGCAGGCATTGGGTGCCGAAGTCAGCCGTGGCGGAATCGTCGAGACCGTACAGCCGATGAGTCGACTTCGACTCCTGCGCGAGGTCTTGCATCTCGGGGGCCTCGGTTTGCAGGCGAAAGGCCAGCTCGAACGAGGCGATCCGCGCGTCGAGCTCGCTATCGGGCCCTCGATGCTCGGCCTGACGGCGGTCCATACTCGCTATCAATTCGAGCTCGAGGCGCTGGAGGTCCCGCCGTGCCTCGCGATCGCCGATGAACGGGATCCTGGCCTCCTGTGGCTTCAGGCCGCCATGCCCCAACCGCGTCCCTTGATAGGCTGCGGGCAGGAAGCCCGAGCCGAAGTTATTCGCGCCGCCTTGCGAGAGGTCCTGGCAGATCGTCACGTATCCGGGGAAATTCTGGTTCTCGCTTCCCAGTCCGTACGTGATCCATGACCCCATGCTCGGCCGGACGAACGTGTCGCTGCCGGTATGCCACTCCAGGACGGCCCCACCATGCCGAGAGTTGGAGCAGTGCATCGAATTGATGATGCACAGATCATCGGCCCGGCGCGCGAGATTCGGGAAGAGCGAGCTGATCGACTGACCGCTCTGGCCATGCCGGCGGAATTCGAAGGGCGATCCCACCAGGTTTCCCATCCGGTTGGGGAACGACACGACCCGGGGCCGTTGTTCCGGCGGCAACGGCCGCCCGCTGTCCCGCGCCAGCAACGGCTTGGGATCGAACGTATCCAGATGCGACGGTCCGCCGAACATGAACAGCATAATGACCCGCTTCACGCGCGGTCGGAAATGCGTCGGCCGGACTGTCAGCGGATTGTCTACTCCCGCGGGACAATGCTCGGCCAGCATTGCCGACAACGCGATACCACCGAAGCCGGCGCCCATTTGCGTGAGCCATTGGCGACGCGATGACCGGCGTTCATGGCCAGAGCAGCAGGTGTGGAGCATGATCGGTCGGCCCCGCGTTCCATCGGATTGCATCAATCGACGTACACAAATTCGTTGGAGGACAGCATTGCCCTGCAAAGTCCCTGCCACGCCAGGCGACGACGACTTTCCGGGCCCTCGCCGACCAACGATGCCGACGACTGGTAACGGATCAGGAACGACTCCCATTGTAATAATTCGTCGGACGCCGCGGGCCGTCCGAGCATGCGCCGGCATGCCGCCTGGAGCCGCTGGTGGTCGCTCAGCTCATGGTCGCTCAGGAGCATGGCCGCCAGCCGTTCGGATGCCCGTGCCACGATCTGGCCGTTCATCATGAACAACGCTTGCGACGCGACCGTCGTCGTGGCGCGGTCGCCGCTCAGGACGGCCGGATCGGGAAAATCGAACGCCTGGAACACATCATAGAGCGCACTGCGGAGGACGGGAAGATAAACGCTTCGTCGTTGCGACTGATAGATTCCCGGTTTGCGCGACACCCCCGTGACGGACAGATCCTGGAAGGCCGCCGTGTCGAGGAGCGTCCCGCCCATGGTCGTCTCGAGTTCGCCGCTCAGGGCCAGAATCGCGTCGCGCAGCTCCTCGGCCTCCATGCGACGACGGGGCATTCGCCACAACAAACGATCCTCGGGGTCGACGCGATCAGCCCGCTCGTCCCAGGCCGAGCTCATTCGATAGACCTGGGATGTCAGGATGCGTTTATGAAGCGTCTTCAGCGACCATCCGTCCCGGACGAACCGGGTCGCGAGCCAGTCGAGGAGTTCCGGATGAGATGGAGCTTCGCCCAGCTTGCCGAAGTTGTCGACGGTGCGGACCAGGCCCTGACCGAAATGCCAACGCCAGACGCGGTTGACGATCACCCGGGCGGTGAGCGGGTTGCTTGGTCCGGTCAGCCACCGGACCAGTTCGAGCCGACCGCTCTGCCTGACACCGATCGGAGGTTGATCGACGCCGGCCAGGATCGTCGGCAGCCGGCGCGGCACGACAGGCCCGCGCGTCAAGTGATTGCCGCGCAGGAAGATCTCGATGTCTCCCACGCGGCCCTCGGCGACTGTCATGGCCTTGGGGATCGCCGCATATTCCTTCCTGGCTTCCTCGAGCAGCGCGGAATGGGCGGCGCGCTCTTCGCCCGACATCTGGGCCGGGTTGCCGTTGACGAGTGCATTGTCGTGCCGGTCGATGATCTGTTCGAGGTCCTCCAATCGGAGTGCCATGCGCGAAGGACCCAGGGCCGTCGCGTTCCATTTGGAATCGACGCGATGCGAGAGCATCGTCTGGGTGCTCTGGAAGATCCCCGCCATCGCGTAATAATCGCCCGTCGCCAGCGGGTCGAACTTGTGGTCGTGGCAACGCGCACAGCCCATCGTCAGGCCAAGGAAGACCCGGCAGGTGGTGTCGAGCTGCTCGTCGACGATGTCCATCTTTTGCTTGACGGGATCATCCTCGGCCAGCATCTTCGGCCCGATCGCGAGGAATCCGGTCGCGACGATCGATTCATCCCGGCGCGACGGTTCGACCTCCGCGATCAGGTCGCCGGCAATTTGCTCTTCCAGGAACCGGTTGAATGGCTTGTCAGCGTTGAATGCTTTGATGACATAATCGCGATACCGCCAGGCGTCGGAATAGGCGAGGTTGTCGTCCATGCCGTTGGAGTCGGCGTACCGTGCGACGTCCAGCCAGCGTCTGCCCCATCGTTCGCCGTATCGCGGGGAGGCCAGCAGCCGGTCCACGACGCGATTCAGCGCCCCCGCCAAATCATCGCTCAAGAACGCGTCCATCTCCTCGACGGTCGGAGGGATTCCCAGGAGATCGAGAGTCGAGCGGCGCAGGAGGGTTCGCTTGTCGGCCGGAGGAGCTGGGGTCAGACCCGCCGCCTCGAGTCGCGACAGGATGAACCGGTCGATGGGGGATCGGGGCCATCGGACATCGTTCACGGCCGGAGTTCTCGGCTCCCGAGGGACCTGGAATGCCCAGAATTGCCGTGCCGACTCATCCCATTCGCGGACGTTGCCGGCCGCTTTGAAGACCGGTGCGACGACGGCGGTGGAGGGCCAGGGCGCCCCCATCTTGACCCAGTCGGCGAGCGCATGGATTTCGCCCGCTGCGAGCTTCTTCTTCGGCGGCATCGCGACGTCGCCCTGATGGCGGACGGCGAGGATCAGCAGACTCTGATCCGGCTCCCCGCGAACGATCGCCGGTCCCGACGCGCCGCCTCTCAGGAGCGACTCCAGGGAGTCGACTCGCAACTTCGCTTTTCCATCGCCCGAATCGGGACCGTGGCAACGATAGCAGTGTTCGGCCAGGATTGGTCGGATCTTGGTCTCGAATAACTTGAGTCCGGCCTCCCGCGCCTGCGAACCGGCGCTCCTCGATGGCTCCGCGGAGGGTTGCTGGGACATCACCACTGATGCCAGCAAGAAGATGAGAAGCATGCCGGCCGACAGTCGCTTGAGGATCAACGGAGTTCCCTCGGGAAGCGGGGTTCACTCATCTGCCGCTCGCGCCGACCGGTTGGCGAAACGTCCCTCATCATCCCACGTGACAGCCCTCGATTCAATTCCGACGGGCCCGGAGCGCTTCATGAGCGGCAAGTATGGTTCGGTCAACATCATCTTCGCTATGAGCCGCCGAGACGAAGGCCGCTTCGAACTGGCTACACGGCAGGTAAACGCCTCGGGCCAGCATCTCCCAGAAGAATCGGGCGAAGAGCCCGGTGTCGCTGCGTCGAGCATCGTCGTAATTGCGGACCGGGCCGTCGTGGAAGAAGAGGGTCAGCATGCTGCCCACGCGCTGGACGACGTGGGGAATGCCGGCATCGGTCGCGGCCCGGTCGAGTCCCTCGGCAAGCCGCGACGAGAGGGCCTCGAGCCGATCGAAGGGGGGCTCATCGCGGAGCAGTTGCAGGGTCGTGAGCCCGGCGGCCATCGCCAGGGGATTGCCCGAGAGCGTGCCGGCCTGGTAGATCGGGCCGACGGGCGAGACATGATCCATGACCGCGGCCGATGCCCCATAAGCCGCCGCCGGCAGGCCACCGCCGACGACCTTGCCCAGGGCCGTGAGATCGGGCGTGATCCCATAGAGTGCCTGGGCGCCGCCGTACGCCACGCGGAAGCCGGTCATGACCTCGTCGAAGACGAGCAAGGTCCCATGCTTCTCGGTGAGTTCGCGGAGCGCGGCGAGGTAGCCCGGCTCGGGAGGCACCAGTCCCATGTTGCCGGCGATCGGCTCGAGCAACACCGCGGCGACCTGCCCGGGGAAGCGGTCGAGTGCATCAGCCACCGTCTGCGCGTCGTTGAACGAGCAGAGGATCGTATCCTGGGCGGCCCCTTCGGTCACGCCCGGGCTATTCGGCGTCCCGAGCGTCGTCGCGGCCGAGCCGGCCTGCACCAGCAGCGCGTCGATGTGTCCATGGTAATGGCCGCTCATCTTGACGATCTTCGATCGGCCGGTCACGCCCCGCGCCACGCGCACGGCCGACATCGCCGCCTCGGTCCCCGAGGAAACGAACCGCACCTTCTCGATCGACGGGACGGCTTCGACAACGGCCTCGGCGATCTCGATCTCGCGCACGGTCGGCGCGCCGAAGCTCGAACCCAGTTGCAGTGCCGCGACCACGGCCGCGCGGACCTTGGGGTGGGCATGCCCCACGATCATCGGGCCCCACGAGCCGATGTAATCGATGTATTTGTGACCGTCGATATCGAAGAGGTAAGCCCCTTCGGCGCGCGCCATGAACGGCGGTTCGCCGCCGACGGCGCCGAACGCCCGGGCCGGGCTATTCACGCCCCCCGGGATCACGCGATTGGCCCGCACGAAGGCCTCGTGGCTCTTGGGGAGTCGATAATCGGGTCTGGAGAGGGCGGGGGTCGTCGGGTTCATCGGTATCGGAGTCACCTATCAGGATGGATCGCGGCCCTTGGGAGCCATTCCCCGTCTCGATCGACGGATTTAACCCTGACGGAGCCATCTTGCCACGTCGGGCGCGTGGTATGTGAGGATCATATCGGCGCCGGCGCGTCGGATGCCCGTGAGGGTCTCGAGCACAACCCGTCGCTCGTCGATCCAGCCGCGAGCGGCGGCGGCCTTGACCATGGCGTACTCGCCCGAGACGTTGTAGGCCGCCAGCGGGACGCCATACGTGTCCTTGACCCGACGGATGATATCGAGATAGGCCAGCGCCGGCTTGACCATGACCATGTCGGCCCCTTCGGCGAGGTCGAGGGCGACTTCGCGGAGGGCCTCTTCGGAGTTGGCCGGGTCCATCTGGTAGGATCGGCGATCACCGAAGCTCGGCGCGCTCTCGGCGGCGTCGCGGAAGGGTCCATAGTAGCCGCTGGCGAACTTGGCGGCGTAAGACAGGATCGGCAGGTTGACGAACGAAGCCGCGTCCAGGCCACGGCGGATCGCCTGCACCATGCCGTCCATCATGCCCGAAGGGGCGATCACGTCGGCCCCGGCTCGCGCATGGCTGACCGCCTGCTCGGCGAGGAGCGGGAGCGTCGCATCGTTATCGACATCCATCCGCCCGCCGGCTTCGGTCAGGGGGCCGCAATGGCCGTGATCGGTGTATTCGCAGAAGCATAAATCGGTGATGACCAGTAACCCCGGCGCGGTCCGCTTGGCGATACGGATCGCTTCCTGCACGATGCCGTCGTCGCGGGCCGCGGCCGACCCGCGAGCGTCCTTGTGCTCGGGGATCCCGAAGAGGATGATCCCCGGGATGCCGAGTTCGGAGACCTCGGCGATCATCTCGCCGAGGCGGTCGAGCGAGAGCTGATACTGGCCCGGCATTGAGGCGATCTCGCGCCGGAGGTTCTTGCCATGGTAGACGAACAGGGGATAGATCAGGTCATCCACGGACAAGCGAGTCTCGGACAACATGTCGCGGAGCCGCGCGTGGCCACGGAGTCGCCGGGGACGATGAAGGGGATAGCCGACCGAAGGTTGATACGTCATTGACTGTGTCCTATGTCCCCGGTCCTCGGTCGAACCATTCCTCGGTCCCCTGCCCTGCGTCCTGACTTGCCCGGTCCTCGCCCTCGATCGCGCCCGGACAAACCGCGACGCAACAGGGGCGAGGACCGAGGACGAGTCTCGTCAACTGATCACCAATGACCAAGAGATCAATGCCCGCGCCGAGGAGGCGCCGCCGGCTGGGGATGCAGGCGCACGACGTTGCCGTCGGCGTCGAAGCACTCGATCGTCAGGTGCTCGGCCGGTGCGTCCTCGACGATGCCGATCTGGATCGTCATGTTGCATTCCAACTCCATCCGGACGACCTCCTTCCGCTTGCGGTTATTCAAGTAGGAGGCGACCTTCGGGTTGACGGAGATCGCGATCTTGCGGATCTCCTCGCGGTGGGTGGCCAGGGCCAGCAGCCGCACGACGTCGATGGCCATGCTCTCGGCGGTCTTCACGACCCCCGCGCCGGAGCAGTGGGTGCAGTCCTCGTAGATCGATCGCTTGAGGCTGGGCCGGATGCGCTGGCGGGTCATCTCGATCAGGCCGAAGGCGCTCATGCGGAGGACCTTCGTGCGCGCACGGTCCCGCTTGATGGCGTCACGCAAGGCACGTTCGACCCCGCGGCAATGGCGCTCTTCACGCATGTCGATGAAGTCGTTGACAATCACGCCGCCCAGGTCACGGAGCCGGAGCTGACGTGCGATCTCGCGTGCGGCACGCAGGTTCATCTCGTAGGCGGTCCGCTCGGCGTCGTCCTCCACGCGGAAGTTGCCCGAGTTCACGTCGATGGCGACCAGCGCCTCGGTCTGGTCGATGACGATCGAGCCGCCTTCTGGCAGCGGCACGTGCCGGCGCTGGATCTTGGAGATCTCATCCTCGATGCCGTACTTGTGGAACAGGGGGACCTTCTCATCGTAGAGTTTCAGGCGGTTGACGAACCGCGGCATGACGACCCGGAGGAAGTCCTGGGCCCGCTCGAAGGCGGCGGGCTCGTCGATCCAGATCGTGTCGATCTCCGAGGTGAAGATGTCGCGGATGGTCCGGATGATCATGTCCGATTCTTGGTAGATCGGCGTGGGGGCGCGGGACTTCTTGATGCGGCGGAGGATCACCTTCCACAGCCGTAGCAGGTAGGCGAGGTCGCGGGCGAGCTCGCGCTTGGTCCGCTCGAGCCCGGCGGTCCGGACGATGAAGCCCAGGCCCTTGGGGGGATTCAGCTCGAGCATGATCTCGCGAAGCTTCCGCCGCTGGCCTTCATCGACGATCTTCCGCGAGACGCCGACGCGGTTTAGCCCGGGCATCAGGACGAGATATCGGCCGGGGATGCTGATGTAGGTCGAGAGGGTCGGCCCTTTGGTGCCGATGCTCTCCTTGATGACCTGGATCAGGACTTCATCGCCGCGGCGGAAGATCTCCTGGATGGGGGGCTTGGTTGGGCCGCGTCCGCGTCCGGTCCGGCCGCCGCGTCCGGTCTCCTCGCCACGGGAACGGTCCTCGGGGCCTCCGCGCAGGCCCATCTCGCGCTCGAGCTCCTCGATCTCCTCGATCTCTTTTCGGATCTCCTGCTCGAGCTCGGGGTCGATCTCCTCCTCGGCCACGGCACGCGGCTCTTCGATGGCGAATTCATCCTCGTCGAGCGCCCGGTGCCCGGGTCCGCCGATCTCTTCCAGGTCCAGCTCGTCGAGTTCGTCGAAGGACTCGACCGTCGGCCGCGCACCGCGGGCGAACGGAAGTGGGGTCTCGATTTCGACGGGGAAATCCTCGTACTCCGGCTCGATCTCTTCGGGCCCTGGGAGCGAGGGGGTCTCGAACTTGCCCGTCTCGCGATCGGACTCGCGACGCCGTCCGCGTCGACGTCGACGTCGACGCCCTTCGGGCCGGGCCGTGCCGGGGTGGCTCGGTCCCTCGGTCTCCGGGAGGCCAAGTTCATCCGCTTCCAGGAGGTCGGCGGCCAGGGCCCCGGCGTCGTCCTCCAGCAGGGGTTCGATATCCCGCTCCGGCCACTCCGATTCGGTCGGGAAGAGGTCTTCACCGAACGGAGAATCGCTCGATCGCAGACGTTCGCGGCGGGGTATGTAGCCGGGCTCGCCGGCGCGTGCGTGCGGCCGCGGACGGTCTCGATCGCGATCGCGATCGCGGGGCCGCTCGCGCTCGGGTTCGCGGGGCCGTTCGCGCTCGGGTTCGCGGTCGCGAGGTGGTCCCGCGGCCTCTTGGGGGCGGCGGCGTGCGGGTTCCGAAGGGCGCTCGACCTCTGGCAAAGGCGAGGCCGGCGTCTCGCGCGAACGATCCCAATCGCCGGCCCGCGCCCGGATGGCCGCGCGTCCGCCTCGGCGTCTGGGCGGCTCGTCGAACGTGGGGATGTCTTCGAACTCGGGCTCCGGACGCGGAGGCTCGCCGCCGAGGTCGTGTTCGATCTCCGGGAACGAGGGCTCAGCGCGAGCGGCCGACGGGCCCGGCCGGCCCCGGCCGGGGGCTTGCGGTGCACGGCCGCGACCTCGCCCTTTCCGGGGCTCTCGGGCGCCGAACGATTCGATCTCCGTTTCGGAGATCTCCGGCTCCGTCCGCTCCAGGGGCTCTCGTTCCGTCGGGAAAGCGGGCGATACTCGGTGTCGGCCGTATTCCGAGGTCTCCGGCTCCGTCGGCCTCGGCCGCTCGGGTGCTGGCCGCGATCGCTGGGTGCGGCTCGGGGGCAGGTCGGGATCGAAGAACGGCTCCGGCTCGAAATCGCGGATCGGGGGCGTTTCCGGCTTCTCATGCCGCGATTCCCCCTCCCGGTAGCGCTCGGGCGCTCGCGTCTGCTCGGCCTGTCGCCCCCGGCCGATCTCCGTATCCCAGCCGAGTTGCTCGGCCTCGGACCGGGTCGCTTGCTTGGGCGGTTCGGGCGCCCCGGTGAGCAGGTCCTCGACGTGGTACGGAGGTGCGGGCTCCGGCTCGACGGGTCGGGCCGGTGGTTCCGGGTAGGTCACCTGCGGCTCGACGAGCCCCTCCCCGAACCGCCGGGGCGATTCGGATCGATCCCGACGACCCCGGATCGAGTGGTCGGGTCGTTCGCGATCCCGCCCTCGGTCGCGAGGCGGTTCGCGATCCCGATCGCGATCGCGCGGCCGATCCTCGATGCGGGGCGGGCTGGGAAATGGCGGCGGCAGATTGCCGGGTTCGGGGGGCAGTCCCGGTCGCCTCTCGTCGCGACCGCGTCCGCGATCGCGACCCCGTGCCGGGGGCCTCTTGCCGCGATCCCGATCCCGCTGGGGTTCGCGCTCGCGCTCCCGTCCCCGGGGCCGCGACTCGGTCTCGTCGTCGGCCGTCGAGTGGCGATGGAAATACTGCGGCTCGACGTCCGACACGTGGAGGAAACCGTTGCGGCCGACCGAGAAGTCGACGAAAGCCGCCTGGATGGCCGGCTCGAGGTTGACGATCTTCCCCTTGTAGATGTTGCCCGTATAGCTCTCGTGGCTGGTCCGTTCGACGTAAAGCTCCTCGAGGACGCCGTCCTCCACAATGGCGATGCGGCATTCTTCGGGCTGGAGCACGTTGATCAACATTTCTTTCTTCATGCGGTCTCTTTCCGGGACTTGCGCCGAGTTCTCGGCGTTGATGTTCGGTCGGGAATCAATCCGGATCCTTGGAGTGTGTCAGGAGGGCCCGTCCCCGCGGTAACAGGGGGACGGCCGATCGCCATCGAAGTCCGTGGCTGCGCGATCGGGCCGGCCGGGATCCTCCGGCCCATCGTCTCGCGGCTCGCGTGTGTGGCAGCCCGGCTCGGTGCGATCATGCGTCGAAATCCACGTCGGTGCGGGTGACGAAGGCCCCGTCATCCAGCAGGTCGCGGAGGCGGATTGCCTCGAGCACGTCCTCCGGCCGGGCGGAGCCATCGTTGGAAACGGCAAGGCGGAAGCGGAGCATGCCGTCGTCCGACAATTCGGCCGCGACGACGTGCGGGCGCAGGTCGAACGGTTGCTCGCGATCCTTCCGGCGACGGACCACGGGCCAGGTCTCGGCGGCGAGGAACTCCTCCAGAGCGGCGCGGGCGCCGTCGCGCCGGTCGTCGTGTACCGGGATCCGGTACTCGACCGAGCGAGGCCGCGGCGGGGCCGCATCGGGGGGCAGCGCGTGCGCATCGACCCAGACGAAACCCGGCGGGGCGACCTCGGACAGCCGGACCAGGAGCTGGAATGGCTCCATCGGCTCCGACAGCTCAAGGTCGACGACCTCGCGATGTGCCGCGATCCCCAGCCCTAGCGCCAGGGCGAAGGTCATCTTGGGCCGCGGATTGAAGCCCTGGGTCAGGGCCATCGGCACCCGGGCGCGGCGCAGCATTCGCTCCAGGCAGCGCATCAGATCGTGGTGGCTGACCAGGCGAAGATCGTCGCACTTGGCGAAGCGGAGACGTACCTTCATGGCTCTCGTCATATCCGGCTGTCGAACGGGTCGTCCCGAATCGATCGCGAGGGATGGGGCACGCCGGACCGATCCGGTACCGGCCGCCTCACCATCCTGTAGGGTTTATGGGTATGCGACTCGCGCGGCCGATACCGGGTCGTCCCGCCGCGTGCCCTGGGCCGGGTACGGCCGACGGCAACTCGCCGGGGATCGGTGAGTATCGAAGGGATTCGTCTCGAGTCGCACGGTAGTGCTCAACGTCATTCGTGATCATAAGGGTGCAATAAATCATCAGCCGGTCGCCGTATCTGCGTCTGGCAGAGCTGAGGTCCCGGTCCTGATCGGCCGGCCGTCCCGTTAACTCCCGCGATGCTCCGATGATCTGTCCGGCCCGCGGCGATCATCGGGAGTCCGAGGGGATAGCGGTCGGGTCCGGGAGGGCCCGTCGCAGCACGCCTTCGAGCAGCTCGGCGATGTCCCGCGCGGTATCCCGACGCAGCGCCTCGGCGGCCAGCGCCTCGGCGTCCTCGAGCCGGATCCCCCGGATCACGCGCTTGATCTCGGGCAACTGGTGCGGAGGCATGCTCAGTTGGCGGATCCCCAGGCCCAGCAGGAGCATCGTGTAGAGCGGCTCGCCGCCGATCGTCCCGCAGACGGTGACCTCGATCCCGCGCTTGCGGGACGCGTCGACCACCATGGCGATGAGGCGCAGGACGGCCGGGTCGGATGCGCAGT